>CAZSAW010000059.1:0-20213 GCA_964604745.1 uncultured Hyphomicrobiales bacterium | reverse complement strand
ACCTGCACGTGGCGCGAGGCCGGTTCGTCGAAGGTCGAGGACACCACCTCGCCCTTCACCGAACGCTGCATGTCGGTGACTTCCTCCGGCCGCTCGTCGATGAGCAGCACGATCAAATAGCATTCGGGATGATTGGCCGTGATCGAATGCGCGATGTTCTGCAGGAGCACGGTCTTGCCGGTGCGCGGCGGAGAGACGATCAGCGCGCGCTGGCCCTTGCCGATCGGCGCGACGATGTCGATGACGCGGGCGGAGAGGTCCTTCCTGGTCGCGTCGTCGTGCTCCATCTTCAACCGCTCGTCGGGATAGAGCGGCGTCAGGTTGTCGAAGTTGATCTTGTGGCGCGCTTTCTCCGGGTCCTCGAAATTGATGGTGTTGACCTTGAGCAGCGCGAAATAGCGTTCGCCCTCTTTCGGCGAGCGGATCTGGCCTTCGATTGTGTCGCCGGTGCGAAGACCGAAGCGGCGGATCTGCGAGGGCGAGACATAGATGTCGTCGGGGCCGGGCAGGTAATTGGCCTCGGGCGAGCGCAGGAAGCCGAAGCCGTCCGGCAGCACTTCGACCACGCCTTCGCCGATGATGTCGATCTCGCGATTGGCGAGCTGTTTGAGGATTGCGAACATCAGCTCCTGCTTGCGCATCGTGCTGGCGTTCTCGATTTCCTGCTCCTCGGCGAAGCTCAAAAGCTCCACGGGAGTCTTGGTTTTCAGGTCTTGAAGTTTCACTTCCCGCATGGGGATTGTCCTTGAGGAATAAGCCTGTGGCGTCCGGGGAAAATGCGCCACCGACGGCTTGAGACGAGAATCGCAGGTCTTGGGTGGGGAGGGTGGAGCTCCGACCCGATGCGGGGCGGTTCAGATACGCCGATCCGCGCCTTTACTGCATCCGCCTGCGTTCGGAGGGATTGGGAAAAGATACGGAAAACACCGTGATTCCGCAAGAGGCCGACACATCTCCCACAAAGAAAGATTGCCGGTCAGAACGGTTTAACCACGACAAGAATGACGATGCCGATCATCAGCACGGTAGGTATCTCGTTGATGAGCCGATAGAATCTGGCCGAATGTCGGTTGCGGTCGTTGGCGAAGTCGCGCCGCCACCGCGACAGAAAGCCGTGCAAAGCCGACAATGCGACAACAAGCGCGAGCTTGGCGTGCAGCCAGGGCGCCGCAAACCAATGGCCCTCCCACGCGAGCCAGAGCCCGAGCACCCACGTCGCGATCATGGCCGGATTGATGATCGCGCGCAAAAGCCGGCGCTCCATCACCTTGAAGGTTTCGGATTGGCGCGAGCCCGGCTCTGCCTCGCAATGATAGACGAAGAGGCGCGGCAGATAGAGCATGCCGGCCATCCAGGCGATGACCGCGATGATGTGGAACGCCTTGAGCCATTCATACATGGACGGACGACATCGCGCGGATGCCTTTGGGTGTCAAATTCTCCGCTTGCTCCAAACGAGCCAAGAGCGGTCGCGACAACACCAACTGCGAAAAATCAAACGGTGACGGCGCAACCTTTGGTGGGATTCCGCATTGGTCCTCCGGTCGGGCTTTGCACTTTTCCCAAGGCCTCTCCGATTGGATGCCTTTTTTCCATTTCCCTAAAGAATCTTGATTGTAGTGATTCCTAGGCAGTGGATTTGACTCACACCTGTTTCTTCACACGGTGTCCGCAGGCTTCCCACATATCCCCACTGTTCACGCGTCGGTGTCCGTTGTGCGTCGATCGTGCATTCGACTGGCGATCTGAGCGGTCGCCCACATGACTGTCCCCGGTCGTTGCGGTTTGCCGCGTTCTCCAAAGGTCACCGCCGGCGATTTGTCCTCTGTGGCAGCAATGTGGACGTTTATGGCGGCCTGTGGGCAGAATGCTTGTCTGGGCGTTGAAGCCGTGGCCTCCTCCCCAGGTGTCCACATGCCGTACCGTGGAAACCCATGCCGCATCGGAGCCAGCATTACTTCCATCTGCATCTGATTTCGGATTCGACCGGCGAAACCCTGACGACGGTGGCGCGGGCGGCGGCGGCGCAATATGCGACCATGTCGCCGATCGAGCACATCTATCCGCTCGTTCGCACGCAAAAGCAGCTTGAGACGGCGCTGGCCGAAGTCGAGCAGGCGCCGGGGATCGTGCTCTACACGCTGCTCGACGCCGAACTGCGCGAACGGCTCACCGGACGCTGCAAGCAGCTTGGGCTTCCCTACCTGTCGATTCTCGGCCCGGTGCTGCAGCTTTTTCAGTCCTATCTTGGCGGTCCGGAAGCCAAGCCTCGCGTCGGCGCGCAGCACACGTTGAATGCCGAGTATTTCAAACGCATCGATGCGCTCAATTACACCATGCTGCACGACGACGGTCAGCATACCGACGATCTCGAAGAGGCCGATGTCGTTCTCGTCGGCGTGTCGCGCACGTCGAAAACGCCGACGTCGATCTATCTTGCCAATCGTGGCGTGAAGACCGGAAACGTGCCGCTCGTGCCGGGCGTGCCGCTGCCGCCGCGGCTTGAGACGCTGCGTCATCCTCTCGTGGTCGGGCTCTATGCCAGTCCGGAGCGCATCGTGCAGATCCGCCAGAACCGGCTCCTCGGTCTGAAAGCGCACCACGACGAGGATCAGTATATCGACAAGCACGCGGTAGCGGAGGAAGTGATGTATTCGCGCCGGCTTTGTGCCAAACATAACTGGGCTTCGATCGACGTCACCCGCCGCTCAATCGAGGAAACAGCAGCGGCGGTGCTCAGGCTCCTCTCCGAACGCCGGCGTGCCCCCGCCACGTGACGCCCCTCCGGTCGTTCGCTCTCCCGATTGATAAATGTAAATCTCCATGGCGCTCTGGTTGTCCGAAAACGCGCTGGTGCTTGCCTCAAAGAGCGAAGCGCGCCGCGCCATGCTGATCGCCGCCGGCATTCCAGTCGAGGCCGTTGCCGCCGATATCGACGAACGCGGAATTGAAACGAAGGCCGGCGAGACCGATCCGCAGGTCGTGGCGCGCCTTCTGGCACGGGAAAAGGCGAAGGCTGTTTCGGCGGCAAAAACGGGCCGCGTGGTGATCGGCGCCGATCAGACGCTTGCGCTCGGAGCGCGCCGGTTTTCGAAACCCGCAGACCGCGCGGCTGCGCGCGAACAGCTGTGCGCCCTGCGCGGACGCGATCACATGCTCTGCGCCGCGGTTGCGGTCGTCAGCAACGGCGAGACGTTGTTCGAGCATTGCAGCGTGGCGCGGTTGAAGATGCGCGATTTCTCCGACGGCTTTCTCGACGCCTATCTCGAGGCCGCAGGCGGCGCCGTGACGGCCAGCGTCGGCGCATTCCAGCTTGAAAAGATCGGCGTGCAATTGTTCGAGCGGATCGACGGCGATCATTTCACCATTCTCGGCATGCCGCTTCTGCCGCTGCTCGATTATTTGCGCGAGGCAAGGATGCTGGCGGCGTAAGGCTCAATCGCTCTCTCTGGCTCTCGGCGGCAAGCAGAGATAGAGAATTGTCATGATCATCCTTGGCCTCACCGGTTCGATCGGCATGGGCAAGTCGACGGCCGCGACGATGTTCGCGGAGGCGGGCGTGCCGGTGCATGACGCCGATGCGGTCGTGCACGCGCTTTATGAAGGCGATGCGGTCGGGCCGATCGAAGCGGCCTTTCCCGGCACGACGAAGAACGGCAAGGTCGATCGAGAGGCGCTTGGTCGCCGCGTCGTCGGCAATACAGACGCAATGAAAAAGCTCGAAGGCATCGTGCATCCGCTGGTGCGCCAGGCCGAGCAGCGGTTCCTCGCGCAAGCGCGGGCGCGCAACGCGCCTGTGGTTGTGCTCGACATTCCGTTGCTGTTCGAGACCGGCGGCGACAAACGGGTCGATGCAGTCGTCGTCGTCTCGGCCCCGCCTGCGGTGCAGCGCGAGCGCGTGCTGTCGCGCCCGGGGATGACCGAGCAGAAATTCGAAGCGTTGCTTGCCAAGCAGGTGCCGGACGAGGAAAAGCGCCGCCGGGCCGATTTCGTGGTGGATAGCTCCAAGGACTTCGATGACGCGCGGCGGCAGGTGCGCGAGATTCTGGCGCAAGCCGCCAGTTTGCCGAAGCGGACAGCGTAATCCTGCGCCGGGTTCAGCCATCCGCCTGCAGCCGCAGGCAAGTTGCGAATCAGTCGGCAACGGCGGTACTGCTCATCCTTCAACGGATGACGAGAGCCGGGACCGGTCGCAATGCGCGAAATCGTGTTCGATACCGAAACGACAGGGCTTAATCCGGCCCAGGGCGATCGGCTTGTCGAAATCGGCTGCATCGAGCTCGTCAACCGCTTTCCGACCGGCAAGGTGTTTCACCGTTATTTCAATCCCGAGCGCGACATGCCGGCCGAGGCCTTCGCCGTGCACGGGTTGTCGAGCGAGTTTCTGAAAGACCATCCGCTGTTCGACACGGTGGCCGACGAGCTTCTCGACTTCATCGGGGATTCCGCGCTCGTCGCGCACAACGCGATGTTCGATCTCGGCTTCATCAATTTCGAGCTCGAGCGTGTCAACAAGCGCACCATCGGCCGTGAGCGCCTGATCGATACGCTGATGATCGCGCGGCGCAAGCATCCGGGCACGTCGAACAAGCTCGACGATCTCTGTCAGCGCTACCGCATCGACAATTCGCGCCGAACCAAGCATGGCGCTCTGCTCGACGCCGAGCTTCTCGCCGAAGTCTATATCGAGTTGATCGAGGCGCGGCAGGCCATGCTCGGCCTTGCACATGCGCTGGAAGCGAATGCCGGGCGCAATGGCAGCAACGGCGCGTTGCGCCAACGGCCAGATCCGCTGCCGCCGCGGTTGACGGATGAGGCGCGTGAGGCGCACCGCGCGTTCGTCGCGACGCTCGGCGACAAGCCGCTCTGGCAGGATTATCAGTAACGTCGAAGAGTCGTCGCCGACTTGGGGGGGCGAGCTCAGCTCGTCATCGTCGGGGCGATGCCCTGGCCCTCGGCCATCCGCTGGCGATAGAGCGAGACGAAATCAACCGGATCGATCAGCAGCGGCGGGAAGCCGCCGTCGCGCACGGCGCTGGCGATGATCTCGCGCGCGAAGGGAAAGAGAAGCCGCGGGCATTCGATCATCATCAGCGGATGCAGGTTTTCCTGCGGGATGTTCTGCAGGCGAAACGCGCCGGCATAGAGCAGGTCGAATGCGAACATCGTGTTGCCGAGCGCCTCGGCGCGGCCTTCGATCTTCAGCGTCACCTCGACATCGGTGTCGCTCAGAGGCTGCGCGGCGACGTTGATCTGGATGTTGATCCCCGGCTGCTGCGGCGACTGGAAGGATTGCGGCGCGTTGGGGTTCTCGAACGAGAAGTCCTTGATGTACTGCGCCAGAACATTGAGCTGCGGCTGATTGCCGGGGGCCGGTCCGGTCGGGATTGCGCCCGGGCCGCCATTCGAAGGCATCGACATGCAAGATCCTTTTGCGGCCCGTTTTGGGGCGTCGCGGTCGGCGGAGTGGCTAACACAGCGATTTCGGCAGAACAAGGATCGCCGGCCGGCCAACCGCACCGTTGCGGATGCGCCAAGGGTGGCGGAAATGGGGTCGTCACAGGAAAGTCCATCATTTCGGTCACGGTTAAGACTGAAGCAACCGGCGGCATTTGAGCGCTGCTGGCGTTATTGGCGTTACCGTCCGGATCGTCTAGACTTGCTGCGACGCCATAGGGCGAGGCTCGATTTGCCGCAGCCTATGGATCGGGGCATTCGGACGCCTAGATAAGAGCGACGAAAACGCCGATATAAGACCGCACATCGACGGTCGATCCGGCCACCACGGCTTTCGAAGGCATGCGCGACGTGTTCGACATCTACACCATCATTTTCCTTGCGCTCGCGGTCTTTATCTTTCTGCGTCTGCGTAGCGTTCTCGGTCAGCGGACCGGACGGGAGCGGCCGCCTTACGATCCCTATTCCGCCCGTGCGCCCGCAAGCGACAAGGTGGTGACGCTGCCGCCGCGGACGGCAGAACCGGCGGCGCGGCCGAGCGAGCCGGTCGAACCGACCGATCGCTGGAAGGGCATCGCCGAAAGCGGCTCGCCGGTCGCGACCGGGCTCGACGCGATTGCCGCCGCCGACCGTTCCTTCGATGCGCAACACTTCATTGCCGGCGCACGCGGCGCGTACGAGACCATCGTCGGTGCCTTCGCCGCCGGCGATCGCCGCACGCTGAAAGGGCTTCTGTCGCGCGAAGTCTATGACGGCTTCGAGGCGGCGATCCGCGAGCGCGAGCGCAAGGCCGAGACGATCGAGAATCGCTTCGTCTCGCTCGACACCGCCGAAATCAAGTCGGCCGAATTGCGCGGCAACACCGCGCAGGTGACGGTGCGCTTCGTCTCGCAACTGATTTCGGCGACGCGCGACAAGAGCGGCGCTGTCATCGACGGCAGCCCCGACAAGGTGAGCGAAGTCACCGATGTCTGGACCTTCGCGCGCGACGTGACGTCACGCGATCCCAACTGGAAGCTGGTGGCGACTGAAGCCGGGCAATGACCGCAACGTGGAGACGCGCGCCGCACGTCGCCGTCCGCGGTTTGCTCCTCGCCGCAATGATCTCGACTGTCTTCGCTGCCGCCGCGGCGCCGGCGCGTCATGGCCCAAGTCACCACGGTCAGGCCAAGAACAACACCGCCAGCGGCGGCTTCCGCCTGCCCAATACCGAGCTTGAGCCGGTCGAATTCGCCGACATGGAAGGCTGGAAGGCGGACAGCCAAGCCGATGCCTTTGCGACTTTTCTTGCAAGCTGCCGCCCCATTCTGCAAAGCAGCGACAAGGCGCGACAGGGCCGTCCGCGCATGTATCAGGCGCTGCACGACATCTGCCGGCGCGCGATCGCGGCCTTGCCGCTCGACGACGACGGCGCACGCGCATTCTTCGAGACGAATTTCCGTCCCTATCGCATCTCCGCGCTCGGCGTGCGCGACGGATTCATCACCGGGTATTATGAGCCGGTGGTCGATGGCGCGCGTTTCCCGAGCGATGTTTTCGACGTGCCGCTCTACAGACGGCCGTCCGACATGATGATGTCGCGTCTGCGTCAGCATCGCGCGCCTAAAGGCAAGGCGGCGTGGCGCAAGCCGCGGCCGGCGGCGCCGTATTTCGACCGCGCGCAGATCGAGGACGGCGCCATTGCCGGGCGGGGGCTGGAAATCTGTTATCTGAAGGATCCGATCGACGCCTTCTTCGCGCAGGTGCAAGGCTCGGTGCGCGTGCGGCTCGAGGACGGATCGGTCATTCGCCTGAATTACGATTCCGCCAACGGCCAGCCCTACACATCGGTCGGCCGTTTCCTGGTCGATCGCGGCATCATCGCGAAGGAAGACATCTCGATGCAGCGCATCCGTGAATGGATGGAAGCGCATCCGGAGGAAGGCAAGGCGCTGCGGCGGGAGAATAAGTCCTACGTCTTTTTCCGCGAGACCAATCTGCAGGAATTCGACGAGGCGATCGGCGCCCAGGGGCTGTCGCTGACGGCGGGCCGTTCCATAGCCGTGGACAAGAATCTGCACACCTACGGCACGCCGTTCTTTCTCGACGCCGAATTGCCGATCGTCTCCGAGCGGCCGGACACGCGCTTTCGCCGCCTGATGATCGCGCAGGATACCGGCGGCGCCATCGTTGGTCCGGCGCGCGCCGACATCTATCTTGGCACTGGCGACGAAGCGGCGCGCCCGGCCGGCCGCTTCAAGCAATTCGGCCGCTTCGTCATGCTCATTCCGAAAGAGATTAATCCGGCCATCACCGCGAAAGAAATTCCCCTGCCGAAGCCGCGCCCGGTACTTGAGAAAGTTGATCCCAAGGCCGCGTCCTTGCCGGCGCCGAAGGGTGAAGTGGCGCAGGCGAGTGCGACGCCGTTGCCACGCGCGCGGCCGAACAGGCCCGCAAAATGAGCGACGGTCCGCGCAAGGGACGCCGGCTGTCCAAGGATGAGGATGCATTGTGGCGCGGCGTGACGCGTTCGATCACGCCGCTCGACCGCAAGCGATTGAAGCGGGCCAGCGAGGCGGAGGAGGGCGACGCCGCCGAGCCGGCAAAGCCCTCACGCATCAAGTCGCCACCGCTCTCGCCGGCCTTGCCGGTGAAGCGCCGCGAGGCACCCGCTCCCACGCCGCTCGATCGCAAGCTCAAGCAGAAATTGTCACGCGGCACGCAAGACGTCGATGCGCGGCTCGACCTGCACGGGCATACCCAGGCCGAGGCGCATGCGCGGCTTTTGACATTCCTGCGGAGGTCCCAGGAGAAGGGCGCAAGCATCGTTCTCGTCATCACCGGCAAGGGGATGCGTGGCGACGGCGAGCGCGGCGTGCTGCGGCGGCAAGTGCCGCTTTGGCTGAAGCTGCCGGAATTCAGCGCGCTCGTCGTGAGCTTCGGCGATGCCGCCCCCGCGCATGGCGGCGAGGGCGCGCTTTATGTGCGGCTGCGCAGGCGCCGCGGTTAGAATTTCGCATTGGCGAAGACCCGCATGCTGGCGCCCGGCATCAGCACCTCGTCCTTGGTGTAGGAGACGGAATTGCGGATGTCCTCGTTCAGCAGATTGTCGCCGACGATGCCCACCGTGTATTCCTTGACGCCGAAGGGATCGCCCGTCCGCTTTGCCGTGTAGCTCAGCTCCGCACGCAGGCGGTTATAGCCGCGCGTTGGCGTCTCCCCGGCGGTCGCAATGTCGTTCTGCGCAAAGGCGTGCAGGAGGTTGACGCGCGCGAGCCAGTTGACGTCACGGTAGAACAGACCGCCGCCGATGCGCATCGGCGGAATGCGCGGCACATTCGTACCATCGGTGAAGGTCGCGCGCACAACGTCGAACTGATTGTCGATGCCGAACATGCCGTTCCAAAGCGGCATGACGTCGAGCTGCGACTGAAATTCGGCGCCGCGGAAGATGGCGTCGCGCTGCGAGTAGATGGCCTCGCGCAATTCGCCGTTGGCCACGGTGCAGTCGCCATCGTCGTCGCAGGTGTTGCCGGTCAGCGCGCGATAGATGAATCCGTTGAAACGCGTGTAATAGGCTGTCGCTTCAAAGCGGAGCGGCCCGGTGGCGCGCCGCAACCCCGCCTCGATCGATTGGGCGATCTCGATATCCAGGTTGGGATTGCCCTTGTCGAAGGTCGCGGTCGCATCATGTCCGCCGCCGGAGAAAAGTTCGGCGGGCTTCGGCGCGCGCTCGACATATTGCGCAGTGAGGCTCGCCACGAGATTCCACGGCAGGTCCTGAATGATGCCGGCGCTCGCGCTCTTCGGCGTATAGTCGCGCGTCACCGGCGTCGACATGAAGCCGGGCCCGCCGCCGGGAAAGATACGCGCGATTCCGGAGAGATCGGCCTGTTCGATACGTCCGGCGACCTGCGCCCTGGTCGTGTCGGTGAATTTGAATTCGTTGAAAATATAACCGGCGATCCGCCAGTTCGAATTCGGATCCCAAAGACCCGCCCCGTCGGGGCTCGGCGCCGTCAGTTCCTGATGCCCGCCTTGCACGCCAAGTGCGGTGGTCAGTGACGCGAAGCGGAGATTGACCGGCGCGAGCTGCATCTCGACGCGGCCCTCCTGCTCCTTGTTGGTGAAGGTCTGGCGCACGCCGCTGCTGTTCGGATCGGTGTCGTCGGCGAGACCGATTTCGTCGAGCTTGTAGTCGGTGACGCCGGCCCAGAAGCGGACGGCATCGATGGCGGACGTCGGGGCGCGCCATTCGCCCTTGCTCATGATTTTGGTCTGATGTGCATCGATGCGGGTGTTGTGATCCTCGCCGTCGATTCCCGGGATGTGATAGAGCGCGTCGTTCTGCACGATCGCGAGCCCGACATAGCCTTCATTGAAAATGTAGGAGCCGCCGATCGATCCGCCGTCAGCGCGCATCGCGGAATTGGGCTGGCGGCCGTTGAATGCGCCCGGCTGTGTCGCGCGCGGCGCGCCGCCGGAATCGGGCACATTGAGATAGGGATAATGCGGCACGCGATAGTCGTCGGTCACGCGGCCAAAGGCATCGGCGTGCACGGCGAAATTGCCGCCGCCGGCATCAAGCAACACAGCGCCGTCGCGCCCGTTATCGACGCTCGTCCAGGCGCCGCGCGTTTCGAAATTCACGCAAGAGGGGGATTGCGGCGGTGCCTTGTAGACCGTGCCGAGCGCATAGGAGCCGAAGGGCGCGGCGCAGGGCAGGGTGTCGGGAATGCGGTTGTTGGTCGCCTCGACCACGCCGCCGATCGCCTGCGATCCGAAACGCAGCGTCGCCGGCCCGCGGATCACTTCCACCTGGCTGGTCGAAAGCGGATCGACCGGCACAAAATGGTCTTCGCCGAGATCGGATGCGCCGTTGGCACCCAACCCATTCTCCTGGATGCGCACGCGGTTGACGTCGAGTCCGCGAATGATCGGCCGGCTCGACGCACCCGGCGCGAAGCTCGAGCCGGTGATGCCGGGCTTGCCGAAGAGAAGATCGCCGAGTGTCGCCGCGCCGCTGCGGCGGATTTCATCGTTCGGCACGACGGTGACCGTGGCGAACTGGTCCGTGACGATTGGCAGCGTGCCAGGCAGGGCGGTGCTTGCGGTGTCAGCGGTGGACGGTTGGGTGCTGACGGCGGGCCGGGCCGGTGCAGCCGGTGCCCGCCGGATCGGGCTTGGCGCGGTGACCACGATTTCAGGCAGCACTTCCTGAGCTGCCAAGGGAAAGGAATTAGCAAATATAATCAAGGCGATAACGAACGTCCGCAGCCCCATAACCCACCTCCATTGTTGTTATGTTATATCATAACATTTAAGGGTGACGAGGGGTCAGCGCCGAATTTCAGTCGCTTCGCACGCCCCTTCGCCAATCGATGATAGAGACGGCTGTTCGAATTCTGCGACCGGATGCGTGCCAATCGCGCCTCATGCCCTCGCCATTCCGCATCGAAGCCGTCCGAAACACGCGCGACTTGGGCGCGGCCATCGCGCTGTTCCGGGCCTATGCCAATTCGCTCGATATCGATCTCGGCTATCAGGATTTCGAAGGCGAGATGGCGAGCATGCCGGGCAAATACGCGCCGCCGGGCGGCGAACTCCTGCTTGCGCGTAATAGGGACGGCGAAGCGATCGGCTGCGTCGGCCTGCGCCCGATCACGCCCGATGGCTGCTGTGAAATGAAGCGGCTTTACGTGACGCCGCAGGGGCGGGGATCGGGTCTTGGCGAGAAGCTCGTCGCCGACATCGTGCGCATCGCGGAGGAGCGCGGCTATCGCGAAATGCGCCTCGACACCCTGCCGACGATGGCGAGCGCCATCGCGCTTTATCGCAAGTTCGGCTTCACGCCGATGGACGCTTATTACGATACGCCGATTGCCGGCACGTTGTTCATGCGGCGCGTGCTGAACGTCAGAGAATGAACCGGCTCAGGTCGGCGTTCTTGGCAAGATCGCCGATATTCTTGCGCACGAACTCGCCGTCGATCTTCACCGTCTCGCCCGAACGATCGGCGGCGGTGAAGGAAATGTCGTCGAGCACCCGCTCCATTACCGTCTGCAGGCGGCGGGCGCCGATATTCTCCACCGTCGAGTTCACCGACACGGCGATGTCGGCAATGGCGTCGATCGCATCGTTGGTGAAGTCCAGCGTGACGCCTTCGGTCTGCATCAGCGCGACATATTGCTTGATGAGGGATGCCTCGGTGTCGGTAAGAATGCGGCGGAAATCATCGCGCGAGAGCGCGCGCAGCTCGACGCGGATCGGCAGCCGCCCCTGCAATTCGGGCAGGAGGTCGGATGGCTTGGCGAGATGGAACGCACCCGACGCGATGAAGAGGATGTGATCGGTCTTGACCGGCCCGTGCTTGGTCGAAACGGTTGTGCCCTCGATCAGCGGCAGAAGATCGCGCTGCACGCCCTCGCGCGAGACGTCGCCCGTCATCCGCCCTTCGCGCGTGCAGATCTTGTCGAGCTCGTCGAGGAAGACGATGCCGTTATTCTCCACCATCCTGATCGATTCCTGCACGAGTTGCTCCTGATCGAGCAGCTTGTCGGATTCCTCGTTGAGCAGGATGTCGTGCGAATCCTTCACCGTGACGCGCCGCGTCTTCGGGCGGCCGCCGAGTTTGCCGAAGATATCGCCGATGGAGATGGCGCCGACCTGCGCTCCCGGCATGCCGGGAATCTCGAACATCGGCATGCCGCCACCGCCCGACTGCACCTCGATCTCGATTTCCTTGTCGTCGAGGTCGCCGGCGCGCAGCTTGCGTCGGAACGATTCCTTCGTCCCGGCGCTGGCATTGGCGCCGACAAGGGCATCGACCACCCGATCCTCAGCCGCGAGCTGTGCGCGTGCCAGCACGTCCTTGCGCCTTTTCTCGCGCGTCAGTGCGATGCCGACCTCGACGAGATCGCGCACGATCTGCTCGACGTCGCGGCCGACATAGCCCACTTCGGTGAATTTCGTCGCTTCGACTTTCAGGAAGGGCGCACCGGCGAGCTTCGCCAGGCGGCGGGAAATCTCGGTCTTGCCGACGCCGGTCGGACCGATCATCAGGATATTCTTCGGCAGCACCTCTTCACGCAATTTGTCGTCGAGTTGCAGGCGCCGCCAGCGATTGCGCAAGGCGATCGCGACCGCGCGCTTGGCGTCATGCTGGCCGATAATGAAACGGTCGAGCTCGGAAACGATCTCGCGTGGAGAGAAGTCGGTCATGCGTTGCGTACCATCAAAAGCGATACGCCGTCTGGCGTATCGACCATTCCGTCTTTCACGAAACCGGCCTGTTCATAGACGTGGATCGCCCGCTCATTGGCGGGGTCGGGATCGGTGACGACGCGCGGCGAACCGCCGGCGAGAACCCGGTCGGCAAAGGCGCGAATGAAGGCGCGGCCGTGGCCGCGTCCCGTCATGCCGGCGTCGCCAATCAGCAAATCAATGCCGCGCGTGCCGCCAGGCTGCGCGCCGAAACCCATATTCCAGTCGGTGAGCGCGTAGCATTGGAGATAGGCGAAGGGGCGCCCATCCATTTCCACGATGAACTGGTCCATCGCCGGTTCGTCGAGGTCGCCGCGCACCAATTCGAACTGCTCATCCGGCTCGCCCCACCATTCCGCGACGTGCGGCGCAGCGAGCCAGCGCTGCATCAACGGCAGGTCGGCGGCCGACATCGTGCGAAACACATAGGCACACGCCGTCATCGATCAGCCGGCCTTCAACGTTTCGACTGTCACGTTGCGGTTGGTGTAGACGCAGATTTCGGCGGCGATATCGAGCGAGCGCCGCACGATCGCTTCGGCGTCGAGCGATCCGTCGGCAAGCGCACGCGCCGCGGCGAGCGCGTAATTGCCGCCGGAGCCAATGCCGGCGACGCCCGCTTCCGGCTCGAGCACGTCGCCGTTCCCGGTGAGCACGAGCGAAACGTCCTTGTCGGCGACGATCATCATTGCCTCGAGCCGCCGCAGATAGCGGTCCGTGCGCCAGTCCTTGGCCAGTTCGACCGCCGCGCGCAGGAGCTGGCCGGGATATTGTTCGAGCTTGCTTTCCAGCCGCTCGAACAGGGTGAAGGCATCGGCGGTCGCACCAGCGAAACCGCCGATCACGTCGCCCTTCCCGAGACGGCGCACCTTCTTGGCATTGGCCTTGACGATGGTCTGTCCGATCGAGACCTGGCCGTCGCCGCCGATGGCGACCACGCCGCCCTTGCGGACGGTCAGGATGGTAGTGCCGTGCCAGGACGGCTGGTCGGTGGGATTCATGTGGTCGGTGCCTCGTGCGGGAGGGATGTAAGCAGCGCAAAGCGCTGGCGCAAATGCGCCGGTCTGCCACTACCGGGCGGAGGACGATCAAGGACCGGCAGGATTGTTAGCCCTATCCGCCCTTCGTTCCGGGGGCGAACCGGCCGCGCGGTAGCGGACTGGGCCAACCCCTGTTAAAAGGCGCGCGAATTCGACACAGGCGAGACCCCCATGCGCAAAGGCTCGATCAAGCGCAAGACCAAGGAAACCGACGTCGAGGTTGCAGTCGATCTCGACGGCAGCGGCCGTTCGGACGTCGCGACCGGCATCGGCTTCCTCGATCACATGCTCGATCTTCTGGCGCGCCACTCGCGCATCGATATTACCGCCAAGGCGAAAGGCGACCTGCATATCGATCACCACCACACGACCGAGGACGTCGGCATTGCGCTCGGTCAGGCGGTGAAGCAGGCGCTCGGCGACATGAAAGGCATCACGCGCTATGCCGACGTGCATGTGCCGATGGACGAAGCGCTGACGCGCGTCGCCATCGACGTTTCGGGCCGGCCGTTTCTCGTGTTCAAGGCGGAGTTCACCCGCGACAAGGTCGGCGCCTTCGACACCGAGCTCGTGAACGAGTGGTTCCAGGCCTTCGCGATGAATGCCGGGTTGACCCTGCACGTGGAGACTTTGTACGGCGCGAACGATCACCATATAGCGGAGTCGTGCTTCAAGGGCCTTGCCCGCGCGCTGCGGGCAGCCCTCGCCATCGATCCGCGCGCGGCGAACGAAATTCCCTCGACCAAGGGAACGCTCGGCGGGTGACGTGGGCGGTTGTCAGTTCGGGCGCGCGAACTGGGTTCGTCCGGACACCGATGCCCGGATTCCCGCGGCGTGAGCCCGCAGCGACCGGATGATAGAGTGATGTGATGTCCGTCTACACCGTTCACGAACCGCCGGTGAATCCCGGTCAAAGCGCCGATCCGGATCGCGTCGTTTTCGTGCGCGACGGATTCCATTTCTGGGCCTTCCTGCTCGGCCCGCTCTGGATGCTGTGGCGGCGGCTGTGGATGGTCTTTGTGCTGTATCTCGTGGTGATGGCCGTGGTCGGCATCGTGCTCTACACGACCAAGCTCAATGACGGCGCCCAATTCGCGATCGAATTCCTGATCGCGCTGCTCGTCGGTTTCGAGGCGGGCACGTTGCGGCGCTGGACGCTGCGCCGCCGCGGCTTCACCGAAATGGCCGCCGTTGTCGGCGACGATATCGAATCCGCGGAACGGCGCTATTTCGCTGCGCGCCGCGAGCGCCCCGTTGCCGCGCCTACTGCGCCGGCGCCGCTGTTGCGCATGCCGCACGGGCCCGAGCCCGACGTGCTCGGCCTCTTTCCCGAAGGCCCGCGATGACGACCGTCATCATCGATTACGGCTCGGGCAATTTGCATTCGGCGGCGAAAGCGTTCGAGCGCGCGGCGCGCGAACATGGCTCGTCCGAACAGATCGTCGTCAGCAACGATCCTGGTCAGGTGGCGCGCGCCGACCGCATCGTGCTGCCGGGCGTCGGCGCCTTCGCCGATTGCCGGCGCGGTCTCGATGCCGTGCCGGGCATGGTCGAGGCGCTGGAAGAAAATGTGCATGCCAAGGGCAAGCCCTTTTTCGGCATCTGCGTCGGCATGCAATTGATGGCCGAACGCGGGCGCGAATATGAAGTGATGGACGGGCTTGGCTGGATCGCGGGCGAGGTCAACCGCATCGCGCCGTCCGATCCCGATCTGAAGATTCCGCACATGGGCTGGAACACGCTCGACACGCGCCGCGACCATCCGCTGCTCGTCGGCATCGCCACCGGGCCGAAAGGGCTGCACGCCTATTTCGTGCATTCCTATCAGCTCAAGCCGACGAAGCGCGACGACCTCATCGCCGAGGCCGACTACGGCGGGCCGGTCACGGCCATCGTCGGCCGCGACAATCTCGTCGGCACGCAATTCCATCCCGAAAAGAGTCAGAAGCTCGGGCTCGCTCTGATCGCGAATTTTCTGAAGTGGAAGCCGTGATTCTTTTTCCCGCGATCGATCTCAAGGATGGCCTTTGCGTGCGGCTCGAACAGGGCGACATGTCGCGCGCGACCATCTTTCATCGCGATCCGGCTGAACAGGCCTATGCCTTCGAGCTTGCCGGCTTCGAATATCTGCACGTGGTCGATCTCGACGGCGCGTTTGCCGGCAAGCCGGTCAATGCCTATGCAGTGGACCGCATCCTCGAAGCGACCAACATTCCGGTGCAGCTCGGCGGCGGCATCCGCGACATGGCGACGATCGAAGGCTGGCTGGAAAAGGGCGTGAACCGCGTCATCATCGGCACCGCAGCGGTGCGCGATCCGGCTCTGGTGCGGCAGGCGGCGGCGCTCGATCCCGCGCGCATCGCCGTCGGACTCGATGCACGCGACGGCATGGTGGCGGTGCAGGGCTGGTCGGAAAATTCCGAATTGTCGGCCCTCGACATCGCCCGGCGCTTCGAGGATGTCGGCGTTGCCGCCATCATCTATACCGACATTTCCCGCGACGGCATGCTCAAGGGGCTTAATTTCGACGCGACCATCGCGCTCGCCGAGGCGATCTCGCTGCCGGTGATCGCCTCGGGCGGTCTTGCCTCGCTTGACGATATTCGCGCCATGCTCGAACCGCGCGCGGCGAAACTCGAAGGCGCAATTGCCGGCCGCGCGCTTTACGATGGCCGCCTTGACGCCAAGGAAGCGCTCGCGCTGATCGCGCAGGCGCGCGCTGCCGCAGCGCGCGAGACGACATAACTTTTCATGTTCAAGGTCCGCGTCAGTCCCTGCCTCGACGTAAAAGACGGCCGCGTCGTCAAGGGCATCAATTTCGTCAACCTGCGCGATGCCGGCGATCCGGTCGAGGCGGCGATCGCCTATGACGCCGCCGGAGCCGACGAATTGTGCTTTCTCGACATCACAGCGAGCCATGAAAACCGCGGCATCATTCTCGATGTCGTGCAGCGCACGGCCGAGGCCTGCTTCATGCCGCTCACCGTCGGGGGCGGCGTGCGCACGGTCGAGGACATTCGTGCGCTGTTGCAGTCGGGCGCCGACAAGGTCTCAATCAACACGGCCGCGGTGAACCGCCGGGAGTTCGTGCGCGAGGCGGCGGAAAAATTCGGCGATCAATGCATCGTCGTTGCGATCGATGCGAAGAAGGTCTCGAAGCCGGGCGAGGCGGATCGTTGGGAAATCTTCACTCATGGCGGACGCAATCCGACCGGGATCGAGGTCATTGGCTATGCGAAGGACGTCGTCGCGCTCGGCGCCGGCGAGCTTCTCCTCACCTCGATGGACCGCGACGGCACCAGGCAGGGCTTCGACATCGCGCTGACGCGCGCGGTGGCAGACGCCGTGACCGTGCCGGTCATCGCCTCGGGCGGTGTCGGCAATCTCCAGCATCTGGTTGAAGGCATTCGCGACGGACATGCGACCGCGGTGCTCGCCGCGTCGATTTTTCACTTCGGCGAATTCAGCGTGCGCGAGGCGAAGCAATATATGGCCGCCGCCGGTCTGCCGATGCGGCTCGATCCGTAGCGTGACCGCGCATGCAAAAGCCCCGGCGCAGGGCCGGGGCTTGCGGGCGATCGGTCAATCGCCTTCATCGGTGTCGCGTCGCGTGTTCGAATAACGCGCTCGTGCCCGACCAGTTCCGCGCGCTAGAGGCGTTTGGCCCAGGCGAGTGCCTGTTCCAGCCGGTCATTGCCCCAGAACAATTCGCCATCGGCGCAGATGAAGGTCGGCGCGCCGAAGATGCCGCGCCGCTGCGCGTCTTCCGTCTCGCTCCGCAGCCGCGCTTTCACCGCCTCCGAGCGCGCGCCCGCCAAAATCTCGCCGGCAGAAAGTTTCAGCGATGTGAGAATATTCGCGATGACCGTTTCGTCGGAAATCGCGCGGCCGTCGGCGAATTCCGTCTTGAACACCGCGCGGCAGAAATCGCCGAGCGCGGGATCGTCCGCCAGCGTCGTGGCCACACGCGCCGCCAGCAAGCTGTGCTGCGGAAACGGATCGGGCTTGCGGAAGGCGATGTTCAGATCGGCGCAAAGGCGTTCGAGATCGCGCCACATATAGTGGCCCTTGGCGGCGTAGAGATTGAACGGCGAATTGTCCCAGCCCTGCGCCTTGAAGATCGGCCCCAGCAGAAAGGGCCGATAGCGAATGGCGACGCCCGCGGCGTGCGCCAGCGGGCCGATGCGCATTGCAGCGGGGTAGGAATAGGTCGAGGCGAAATCGAACCAGAAATCGAGAGCGGCGGCAGGCATGGCAGCGGGCCTTTGTTGGCGCGGCGGGAGGCGCGTGATTGCGACGCCAGCACGAGCCGTGAATATTGCCTCGCCGGAGGCGCTCCGCTAGACGGACGGCATGATGGGCAGACAGGGCCTGCTGATCGCACTCGTGCTCGCCGCACTCGTCGGCGGATTGTTCGCCCTTTTCCCTGACCTCGATATCAGGATCGCCGCGCTTGCGGCGCACGGCGACGGTTCGGCCGGCCGCGCCTTCACCATTGGGGACGATCCGCTCGTCGGGTTGTTCCGCAGGCTCTGGTACTGGATCAGCACTGCTTTTGTCCTCGCCTGCGTCGGCGCGGTGGTGCTGAAATTGATCCGACCGAGCATGGCCATGCTCCTGCCCGGCCGCGCCGTAATTTTTCTTCTCGCCAGTATCGTGCTCGCGCCGGGCCTCGTCGCCAATGCCGTACTGAAGGAACATTGGGGACGACCGCGTCCGGTGCAGATCACGCAGTTCGGTGGAGCGGATCATTTCGTGCCATGGTGGGATCCGCGCGGCGCGTGCCCGCGCAATTGCTCGTTCGTGTCGGGCGAGGTGGCAGGTTCGTTCTGGATGCTCGCGCCGGCTTCGCTTGCGCCCGCGCCCTGGCGGCCGCTTGCCTACGGCGCGGCGCTCGCGTTCGGCGCAGCCATGGGCGCGATGCGCATGCTCGCCGGTGCGCATTTCTTCTCCGACGTGTTCTTCGCGGCGTTCTTTACGTTCGTCATCGTTTGGCTCTGCCACGCCGCGGTCTATCGCTGGAGTTCGATCACCGACGACGACGTTGAATGCCGCATCGCGGACACCGCCGCCACGCTCACGCCGAAAGTTACCGCCGCGGTGTCGGCGATGCGCGACTGGCTGTGGCTTGGCGTGCACTGGCTGCGGGTGGGATTTCTCTTCGTCGTCGACCGCAATGCACTGGTCTGGCGGGAGGAGAAGTCGCGCGAAGTTGATCGAAATTCATGATTCTTCGGCAACGCCCGCGGTACGCCGTCGCGGACGGAACGGAATATTGCCGCTAGACTTGTTGTTCTATCGCTCAAGGAGGCTTCGATGCGTGCATCCCTGTTTCTGAGCGCCTTGGCGCTGGCATTGCTGGCCGGCTCGCCGGCGAAGGCCGAGCGCTATTATCCGTGGTGCGCCTGGTATGACTGGTCGACCTATAATTGCGGCTTCACGTCCTATCAGCAATGCCTCGCCACAATCCGTGGCGTCGGCGGCGTATGCCGTCCCAATCAGGCGCCGGCTCCGCGCGGCCGCCGTTCCGAGGCTGCTCCGCCGAACCCCGGCCCGGTCATGGGTTCGCCGGTCGCCAAGGCAGGCGAGCCTGCGCGCATGATCCAGCTCTCGAACGGGCGCTGGGTATCGACCTACGGCTGCTACATGGACGAGGGTTATGGCCGCTACCGGGAATGCAACACCCCGGATCATAACTAGCGTCCGCGCTGCGGCATCGGCAAAAGCCCCGCTTCGGCGGGGCTTTTTGCTGAGTGAGCGCGGCTTGCGCCGCCTCGCTTTCCCCCTATAGTCCGCGCGAATTTTGGCTTCCCTGACGACGGACCTTTCAATGCCCAAGGGCGACGTGAAGAAAGTCGTGCTGGCCTATTCGGGCGGGCTCGATACCTCGATCATTCTGAAATGGCTGCAGACGACCTATCGATGCGAGGTCGTCACCTTCACCGCCGATCTCGGCCAGGGCGAGGAGCTCGAGCCCGCGCGCAAGAAGGCGATCCTTCTCGGCATCAAGCCGGAAAACATCTTCATCGAGGATTTGCGCGAGGAATTCGTGCGCGACTATGTCTTTCCGATGTTTCGCGCCAACACGGTTTACGAAGGGCAGTATCTGCTCGGCACCTCGATTGCCCGTCCGTTGATCGCCAAGAAGCAGATCGAGATCGCCGAGAAGACCGGCGCCGACGCGGTGGCGCATGGCGCGACCGGCAAGGGCAACGACCAGGTGCGCTTCGAGCTGGCCTATTACGCCTTGAAGCCGGATGTCACCGTGATTGCGCCATGGCGCGAATGGGATCTCACCTCACGCACGAAGCTGATTGAATTTGCCGAGCAGCATCAGATTCCGATCGCCAAGGACAAGCGCGGCGATGCGCCGTTCTCGGTCGACGCCAATCTCCTGCACGCGTCCTCCGAGGGCAAGGTGCTGGAAGATCCGAGCCTCGAAGTGCCGGATTATGTCTATTCGCGCACCGACGA
>CAZSAW010000058.1:0-2842 GCA_964604745.1 uncultured Hyphomicrobiales bacterium | reverse complement strand
TCCGGGGGTGAGCATGAATCCGATCCGCGCGTTCGTTTTCGCGTCCGCATTCCTTTTCGCGGCGAATGTCGCCGGCACAGCGGCGGCGCAGCAGCCGCCCTCGCCCGAGCAATCGCTGACGGAAAAGATGAATGCCTATGTCGGCTGCATCAACCGGCTCTCGGAGCGATCCTACGACTCGCGTAAGCGCTATTTCAGCTGGGCCGCGCAGAGCGGGCCGACCGGCAAGGAGCGGATCATCTACGGCACCTATACCATCTACGACACGAGCGATTGCCGCAAGAATGTCGAGAAGGCGAATGCGCTCGCGCCGCGCGACGCGGAACTGGAGGCCGCCGCCTCGGCCTACGCGGACGCGGTGAGCAGGCTCGAACCGCTGCTCCAGGAAGCCGACGATTACTACAGCCAGGAGAATTACAAGGACGACCGGATGGAAAAGGGCAAGGCGCTGCATCCGCGCCTCGTTACGGCCTGGAACGATTTCGCCAATGCCGACCGCAAGCTGCGCGCCGGCATCGAGACAATCAACGACAAACGCGCCCTCACCCATCTCGCCGCGATCGAGCAGAAGGAGGGCAAGACCGCGCGCTATCACGTCGACGCGCTGATGATCGACGCCAAGCGCGTGCTGCGCGCGCAAACCGCGGAGACGCCCGATCTCGCCGCAATCACGCAGGCGCTGAACGCGTATGAAAGCATCGTCAAGGCGACCGAGCAGGTGTCGGGCACAGGCGGCGGACCGAAGATCGGCTCGATCTTCATCGGCAACGCCAAGTCGTTCCTCACCTCGGCCAAGCAGCTCATGCGCCGCCTGCGCGACAAGGTGCCCTACAGCGCGGGCGACAAGATGATGCTCAACGCCGGCAGCGGCTGGATGGTCGAGGGCTCGCCGCAACGGCTGCTGCGCGACTACAACGAGCTGATCGAAAGCTACAATCGCGGCGCCAATATTTAGCTGGGAAACATCGCGCGCGCTCCGTTTCCGGCTTCGCTCCCCACACACGGGCTGATAACGTTCGCGAATCCGGTCCGGCCGCGGGGAGCAACAATGAGTTTTGCGGCGATGCGCTGGCCCGCGCGATGGCGGTTGCGCCGCAGACGTATCGGCGTGATGACCTGCACGCTCAACGAAGCGGCATGCATCGCGTTCACCGTCGGCGCGGTGATCGATGATGTCGATTGCCATGTCCTGATCGACACCGGATCGGATGACGGCACGCCCGATCTCGTGCGCGCGCTTTATCCCGAGCATTGCCGCTCCGGCCGCCTGATCGTCGAGGAGATCGGGCGGTTGCCGGACTACAACATGTCCATCGCCCGCAATCGCGCGCTCGGTCGTTTGCGCGACGCGGGGGTCGATCACTTCATCAAGCTCGATGGCGACACGATTTTCTACGACGAGGGAATTTGCCGGACGCTCGATGACATTCAGGGGATGTCGCGCCGGGTGACGGTCGCCCATTGCGGCACGTACGAACTCTACCAGCACGAGATCGAGGACACGCCGGAATGGATCGCCGCGCTGCGCGATGGCCGCGACGTGTTCTGGGAATTTGCAGCCCGGCCCGTGGCGCCGCTCATTCATGCGATGAAGGGCGCGAGCGCGAGCGGCGCGTGGGGCGATGAATATCTTGGCCGGCCGGCGGAGGGAATCCGCTACGACCGCCCAGCCGTCAATCGCACCTTTCCGCAGATCGTCGCCGCGCATTACGGCTGGGCGCGGCCGCTGCGGGCCAAGCGCGCCAAGCTCACCGCGCAGAAGATCGCGCACACGGAGCCACTGCTCGAGACCGCGCATCTGAGCGACGACCCGCGACATGCATTGCGCCGGTTCAGCCGGCACCCGGAAATCGTGGCGCGCAAGGTCGATCAGGTCGAGGCGTGGCTGCGCGCACGCGCCGCAAAGCAGAGAGACATCGGGTGATCCTGTCCGTCCGCGCAGTCATGCGCGCTGCAACGCGCAGTGATCGCGCTGCGCTGAAATCCTCGCGGCGCCGTTACAATCGCAAGCGCCGGCATCGCAGGATGCCGGCGCTTTTGCCTGGCCGCACGCATGCCCGATCTGATCCACACCGCCTTGCCGCCGCGCGGGCGCAGGTGCTTTGATGCCTGCCGTCAGTCAGGGGAATGAATCCGTGAAAGAGATCAGCGGCAATATCGCCCACACCGTGGATTTCATCCAGGGCGCGATCACCATCATCCTTGCGCTCGCGCTCGGCGAGGCGCTGAAGCTCTTCGTCACGCCGCATGGCGACAGCCCCATGCAGTGGGACCGGCTGCCCGGCCTGCTCGCCTTCCTGTTCACGTTCTTCCCGTTCTTTCAGGGGATGAGCCAGTATCTCTATCTCACCTATCTCAACCCGGCGACGGCACCGCCCTTCTATCCCGGCTATCTCATGTTCGACGGCGCGATGAACGTGCTGGAAGCGGCGTGCTTCTTCGTGATGTCGAATGCGCTCGCGCCGAAACACTGGCGCCATTTCTACGGTGCGGTGCTGGCGCTGATGCTGATCGACATCGGCTGGACCGCGCTCACCATGCGGCGGGGGATTCATGTGGGCGCCTGGTTCTATATCGACATCGTCATTGTTGTCGTCGTCGCCGCGATGTTTCTCTACGAGCGCAACAAGCCGCTCTCGATGCGGCCCGTCTATGTCGGCCTCGCACTGCTGATGACGTCCACCGCCGTCAGCTACTGGCTCGAGCGCGACGTCTATTTCCCTTGAGAGACCAAAAGAAAAAGGCCGGGCATGCCCGGCCTTTCGTCTTTCCGTGAAATGCGCGCGTCAGCGCAGCGTGACGGCGAGGCCCGAGAGATCGGCGTTGATCTGCAGGCCGACCT
>CAZSAW010000057.1:0-12685 GCA_964604745.1 uncultured Hyphomicrobiales bacterium | reverse complement strand
GGACTCCAGCGCCGGGCCATCCTCGAATACGATGCCTTGTTCCCCTGGCTGCGAAGCGCCGCCGATGAGCGTCACACCTGGCCGGCAAAGGCAGCGAGAGCGACACGCGCAGGGATCATCCCGAAACGCTCCCGACGAAACATCCGGGCTTCGCCGAAGCCCTACGCACCTGGCTCAAGATCGGCTGCCTGTCGTTTGGCGGACCGGCGGGGCAGATCGCGCTCATGCACCGCATCGTCGTCGACGAAAAGAAGTGGGTCGACGAGTCGCGGTTTCTGCATGCGCTGAATTTCTGCATGCTGCTGCCGGGGCCGGAAGCGACCCAGCTTGCGACCTATGTCGGCTGGCTCCTGCATGGTGTGCGCGGCGGTCTCGCCGCGGGGCTGCTGTTCGTGCTGCCGGGTGCGCTGGTGATGCTGGGCCTCAGCCTCCTCTACGCGCTCGGGCGTGGACTCTCGCTCGTGGACGGCGCGCTCTTTGGCA
The DNA here is from genome assembly GCA_964604745.1 of uncultured Hyphomicrobiales bacterium. Lineage (GTDB taxonomy): Bacteria > Pseudomonadota > Alphaproteobacteria > Rhizobiales > Xanthobacteraceae > Pseudorhodoplanes. Next base: position 12,202 of record CAZSAW010000057.1, on the reverse strand, counting down.
TCAAGGCGGCGGTTCTCGTCATCGTCATCGAGGCGTTGATCCGCATCGGCCGGCGCGCGCTGAAGACTCGTTTCCTCGTGGCGCTGGCGGCCGCGGGCTTTGTCGCGATCTTCTTCTTCTCCGTGCCGTTTCCACTGATCGTGATCGCGTCGGCGCTCATCGGCTTCGTGGTTGCGCGCAACGCACCTGCCTTGCTCGCATTGACGGAACGCGCCGAGCCCGTTGCTGCCGTGCAAGAGCGACGCTGGCGCGCATCATTGGCCGCGGCCGTCATCGGGCTCGTGTTGTGGTGGGCACCGGTCGCAATCGCGATCGTCCTGCTCGGCCCCGGGCATATCCTGGTCGCGATCAGCCAGTTTTTCTCCAAGCTTGCCGTCGTCAGCTTCGGCGGCGCCTACGCGCTGATGGCCTACATGGCGCAGCAGGTGGTCGAGGCCAATCACTGGATGAGCGCGCCGGAAATGGTCGACGGGCTGGGCCTCGCCGAAACGACGCCCGGCCCGCTCATCCTCGTCACGCAATTCGTCGGTTTTCTCGCGGCCTATCGCAGCCCGGCACCGTTCGAACCGATTCCTGCCGGCATTCTCGGCGCTGCGTTGACGACGTGGGTGACATTCGTGCCCTCGATGCTGTGGATCTTCGTCGGTGCGCCTTACATCGAGCAATTGCGACAAAATCGTCGCCTCACCGGCGCGCTCGCCGCGATCACCGCGGCCGTCGTCGGCGTCATTCTCAATCTCTCGGTCTGGTTCGCGTTGCACGTGCTGTTCGGCGAAATCGCCGAGCGCCATACCGGAATCGTGCGCTGGTTCGCCTTCGATCCATGGCATCTCGATCCGGCCACGGCGATTCTCGCCGCCATCGCCGCATTGCTCGCATTCCGGTTCCACCGCGGATTGATCGAGGTCGTCGCCATCATGGCCGCGCTTGGCGTGCTGACACGCCTTGCGCTTGGCTAGCGATCATTCCTCCTCGACGACCGCGCTCTCGTGCCAGTGGCGCAACATCAGATGCGAAAAGAGTGACAGGGCGGCGAAAATAATGACGCCGGCGGCCGAGAGCAGGACCAGCGCCGCGAACATGCGCGGAATGTTCAACCGGTAGCCGGATTCGGCGATGCGATAGGCAAGCCCCGAGCCGGCGCCGGCGGAACCCGCCGCAATCTCGGCAACCACCGCGCCGATCAGGGACAGGCCGCCGGCGATCTTCAAGGCGCCGAGAATATGGGGCATGGCCGCCGGCAGTTTCAGCCGCCACAGCAGCTGACGCCGCGAGGCGCGATAGAGCGCAAACAATTCGATCAGATTGCGATCGACGGAATTGAGCCCGAGCGTCGTATTGGCGAGGACGGGAAAGAAGGCGACGATCCACGCGCAGGCAAGCACGGCGACATGCTGGGGCAGATAGATCAGAAGGAGCGGCGCGATGGCGACAACCGGCGTCACCTGCAGGATTACCGCGAACGGATAGAACGAATATTCCACGACGCGCGAACGGTTGAAGAGGATGGCAAGACCGATGCCTCCAACGAGCGCGAGCAGCAGGCCCTGAAACGTGGTCGTGAGCGTCACAAGGAGCGACGACCACAATATGCTCCAGTCACTGATGAGCGTGGCGAACACGAGCGACGGCGCGGGCAGAACGTAAGGTGGCAAGCCCTTGATCCGCACGATTCCCTCCCACACGAGAAGGCCCGCGCCGAGCGTCACGAAGGGCAAGAGAATCCTGAGCCCCTGTTCGCGCCAGTCGCGCGGCTTTGCATCGGTCGCGTCGGTTCGCGGATCGCTCATGAGACTGCCTTCCCCGTCGCCTGTTCCAGAGCCTCGGAGACACGGCGGCACAGCGCGGCATATTCGACCGAGGTGCGGAATTTGTCGCGCGGATAGGGTGCGTCGATCGCGATCTCGGCAAAGACGCGGCCCGGCCGCGGCATCATGACGATGATGCGGCTGGAAAGATAGACGGACTCGAATACCGAATGCGTGACGAAGACGATGGTCTGGCGCAGCAGGCGCCAGAGCGCGAGCACATCGTTGTTGAGGCGAAAACGCGTGATCTCGTCGAGCGCGGCGAACGGCTCGTCCATCAGCAGGAGTTTCGGCTCGGTCACCAGAGCGCGGGCAATCGACACGCGCATCTTCATACCGCCGGACAATTCGCGCGGGTGGCTCGCGGCAAAATCGCTCAGCCCCACGCGGGCAAGCGCAGCCGTGACGCGCGCGGCGCTTTCGCCGCCGCCTCGTCCCGACAGCGTCAGCGGAAGCGCAACATTTCCAGCGACGGTCGCCCAGGGCATCAGCGTCGGTTCCTGAAAGACAAAGCCGACATCGCCAACATGCGCGTGATCCACGTCCCGCCAGATCACCGCACCACGCGAGGCATTGGCGAGACCGGCAATGACGCGCAAAGCCGTGGACTTGCCGCAGCCGGAAGGGCCGAGCAGCGTGACGAATTCGCCCTCGCGGATGTCGAGTGTCAGTCCGTCCAGCGCCTGAACGCGATTTGCGAATGTCTTGCCGACATCGCGCAGCGTTACTAGCGGTGTGTCGAACGGCGCCACTATTTCGGCCGCGGATCGATGCCGACCTTCTTGTTCACGAATTGCAGCGTGTAGGATTTTCTGTAATCGAGATCGGCCTTCACCACGCCGGCGCGCACCATCTTGTCAAAGAAATCCTTCATGCGCGCGTCGGTCATGGCGCCGATGCCGAGCGTTCGCGTGTCGCCGGAATCGACGATGCCGTATTCCTTCATCTTGGCGACCGAATAAGCCATCGCGTCGTCGGTCATTTCCGGATTGTCTTTCCTGATAAGCGCGTTCGCCGCTTTGTTGTCGCCGTAGAGATAATTGTACCAGCCGATGATGGATGCATCGACGAAACGCTGCACGAGGTCGGGCTTCTTCTCCACCAGATCGCGCCGCGTCTCGATCAGGGTAGAATAGGCGCTGAAGCCCTGATCGGCGATGAGAAACACCTTCGGCTTGAAGCCGGCCTGTTTCTCCACCGAGAAGGGCTCCGACGTGAGGTAGCCCTGCATGGCGCTGCGCTTGTCGGCAAGGAAAGGCTGCGGATTGAAGGTGTAGGGCTTCACTTTGCTTTCATCGAAGCCGTAATCCTTCTTCATCCATTGGAAATAGCTGACGATGCCTTCCTTCGAGACGAACAGCGTCAGCTTCTTCAGATCCTCGAATTTTTCGATGCCCTGGTCGGGATGCACGAGCAGAACCTGCGGGTCCTTCTGGAAGATGGCCGCGACCGGAATCGTCGGCACCTTGTTCGCCACCGCGTCGAAGGATTGCAGCGTGTTCGCGCTCATGAAGAAATCGATCTTGCCGACCGGCAGCAGGATGCGATTGTTCACGTTGGGGCCGCCCGGCACGATGGTGACGTCGAGGCCGTACTTTTTATAGGTGCCGTCGGCGACTGCCTGATAGAAGCCGCCATGCTCGGCCTGTGCCACCCAGTTGGTGCCGAACGTCACCTTGTCGAAGGCTTGTGCGGACACCGCGTGATGAGAAAGCGTCAGGGCGGCGGCAATGGCGGCTGTGCCCAGCGATCGTGCAATCGACATCTGCAATCCCTCGTGGAAAAAGGCGATATTGAGATTAAGCGAGCCGCGCGGCCCTGCACAGGCCGAATGATGGCATCGTGAATCGGCCGTTATTGCTCAAAGCGATCGACAAACCATTTCAGCACGCGAATCCAGACCTCGTCCTTGCCGACCGAATCCTCGATGCCGTGTTCGAGGTTGGGGTTGTCGTTGACTTCCATGACGACGATGCCGCTCTCGGTCTGCTTCAGGTCGACGCCATAGAAACCGTCGCCGATCGGCTTCGCCGCACGCACCGCGATATCGACGACTTCGCGCGGCGCCTGATCGAGTTCGAAGGCGCGGAAGCCGCCCTCGCGCGATGAGCCGTCCGGCTTGTATTTGACGATCTGCCAGTGGCCCCGCGCCATGCGGTACTGGCAGACGAAAAGCGGCTCGCCCGCCAGCACACCGACGCGCCAGTCGAATTCCGTCGGCATGAATTTCTGGGCGAGCAGGAGGTCCGTCTCCTCGAACAATTCCTCGGTGATACGGCGCAATTCGTCCGCGGAGGATACCTTGTGCACGCCGCGCGAGAACGAGCCGTCGGGAATCTTCACGACCATCGGCAAGCCGAGTTCGTCGATCACCTTGGTCAGATCGGCGCCCTCCGGCAGCATCACCGTGGGCGGCGTCGGCACCTGATTAGAGCCGAGCAATTCCATCAGGAAGACCTTGTTGGTGCAGCGGATCATCGAGATCGGATCGTCGATGACCGGCATGCCTTCCTGCCAGGCGCGCCGGGCGAAGCGGTAGGTGTGATTGTCGATCGAGGTCGTCTCGCGGATGAACAGGCCGTCGAACTCGGCGAGTTCCGCCAATTGCCGGCGCGTGATCGGCTCGACGTCGATCGACAGCTTCTCGGCGATGCGCGCCATGTGCTTGATCGACGCAAGCGAGGACGGCGGCACCTTCTCGTTCGGATCGTGCAGCACGGCGAGATCGTATTTGGAAATGCTGCGCGCCTTCGGATCGCGCCACTCGCGCTTGGTGTGCTGATGCAGCGCTTCGCGGAAGAACGTCACCTCGCCGTTGGCGAGGCGGGTGACGGTGCGCGGGCGGATGCGGTCGATCGAGAGCCAGTTGCCGGGCTCGATGATCACCTCCAGCGCCGGGCAGCGAAACCAGTCGAACAGCAGGCGGCCGAAGGATTCGAACGCCGCCTCACGCATGATGCCGAAACAGACGAGAAACTTGGATTCGCCTTCGGGCTGGAAATCGACCTTGCGGGCGCAGCGGTTGAGCTCGTCTTCCAGCTCCGGCAGCGCGTGCTCGTAGAGCTTGGCTTCGCGCAGCTCGAGCATCGTCTCGACGTTCGGCATCACGCGATGCCCGCGCGCTTCGGCAAGGAGCGAGGCGTAATAACCCTTCGACTGGTAGGCGTAGGAGCGCGAGAGGTTGACGAGCTTGGGCCGCGCCATGTCGAACAGCCGTGGCCGCGCGAGATAGTCGCTCGTCGTGATCACCTTGTGCGGGGTGTCGGCGTTGGGGAAGTCGCGGGGCTGGTCGACGAGGATGACCCACCCGGTCATGGACAGCCGCCTCCCCCTGTCGGGGACCACGTGCTCGGCTCTAGCGCGCTATTGATCATCGTCTTGGGTCGGAGTCGCGCACGGCGATATGGCGTCTTGTCTTCGGCCCCGCCCCGGGACCGCTCCGGATGTCCCCAGCCCTGATGTGATAGCCGGAAATGCGAATCGCCGCATCGGTTATTCACAAAAATCTCGGGGATGGAAAGTCAGGACAGGACCTTCTCGAAGCGAAGCGCATCCCCGCCGTCTTCGTAATAGGCATGCGCTCGTCCGCAAAGGCGATAGCCGTGCTTTTCGTAACGGCGAATCGCGGCGCTGTTGTGGTCCTGCACCTCGAGCCGCATCACGACGCAGCGACGGCGGATTGCCGCAGCATGGGCCGCTGCCAGGAGATCGGACCCGACGCCCCTGCCCTGAAAAACCGTCGGCACTCCGATCGAATAGAGCCGCGCGATCCTGCTGTTGTTCCGGAACAGGACCAGCGCATATCCAGCGAACTGGCCTGCCGCTTCGGCGACGAGGACGAGAGCAGAGGGCGAAGCCATCAGCGTGCGAAAGCTGCGCTTCGACAGGCGGTCCGTCGTGAACAGCACCTGTTCCAGCGCCAGCAGCGCATCGACGTCGCGCTTTCGGCTGCGACGGATGGCGACCTTGGACGCGGGCGGATTCTTGCGGCGCATCTCGGCACCCGGTCGGGAGGCTGATTTGCGTTTCCTATCGGACTTGTGGGATCAAAGTCGAGCGATCCCTCCGCACCGGCCGCTCGTCGAGCCCGACCCGACCATGACCCTTGCAACACTCTGCATGCTCTGGGCGGGCGCCTTTCTCGGCGGGATCGCCAGCGGCGGCGCGGGTTTCGGCTTTGCCGTCGTAGCGTCGGCGATCTGGCTGCACGAACTCACCCCGCTGCAATCGACCTTCCTCGTCGTGGGCAGCGGCACGATCCTGCAGACGTCGCTGATCTGGCCGATGCGCCGGAACATCGAGATCAAGCGGCTCTGGCCCTTCATCGCCGGGGGCGCGATCGGCATCCCGGTCGGCGTCCATTTCCTCGCCGTGCTGAATCCCGACATGACGAAGCTCGGGCTCGGGATCTTCCTTCTGGCGTTCGGCATTTACGCCATCCTCGCTCCGCGCCTGCCGCGCATCGGCGGTGGCCGCCTCGCTGACGCCGCCATCGGTTTGATCGGCGGCGTCATGGGCGGCATCGGCGGCTATTCCGGCATCGCGCCGACGATCTGGACCCAGTTCCGGCATTGGCCGAAGGACGTTGCGCGCGCGATCTACCAGCCCTTCATCCTGTTCGCGCATGTCTCGACGCTGGTTTCGATCGGCTTTGTCGCCTTCGACGGGACCGCGGCAATTCTTCTGCTGGCGACGCTTCCGGCCTTGCTCGCGGGCGCCGTCGTCGGCTGGATCATCTACGGGCGGCTGGACGAACGACGGTTCCGGCAGGCGATCGCGCTCCTTCTCGTCATTTCCGGAGCGGTGCTGGTTTTCTGATTCAGTCGGTGAAAGCGAGCGGGCGCGCCACGGCTTCCAGCGGCTTGCGCTCGGCCGCGACGCCGAAACGCAGCGCGATCACCGCGGCGGCGAGCATCAGCAGCGCGGCAAAGAGATAGCCGCCGAAGACGCTGACGCGGGACCCGGTGTCGATCAGCATGCCGAACAGCCATGGCCCGAACGCACCGCCGATGCCGGTGCCGATCGCATAGAAGATGGCGATGGCGAGCGCGCGGATTTCCAGCGGAAATGTCTCGCTCACGGTGAGATAGGCCGAGCTTGCCGCCGCCGAAGCGAAGAAGAAGATAGTCATCCAGCACAAGGTCTGGCTCCAGGCCGACAGCGATCCGGCCATGAAGAGATAGCCTGTGATCGCGAGCAGAATGCCGGACAGGGCATAAGTCAGCGTAATCATCGGCTTGCGCCCGACCGTGTCGAACAGCCGCCCGAGCAAAATCGGCCCGAGCACGTTGCCGAGCGCGAACGGCAGGATGAACCAGCCGACGTGATCGGCGCGGATGCCGTAAAAGTCGGTGAGCACGAGCGCGTAGGTAAAGAAGATCGCGTTGTAGAAAAACGCCTGCGACGCCATCAGCGCGAGCCCGACCAGCGCGCGCGTGCGATGGACGCGGAACAGCGTGTGCGCGACCTCAGACAATGGCGTGGATTTGCGCATGCGCAGGCGCACGCGCGGCAGATCCTGCTTCGCCGGCACGCCGAGCCGCGCCTCGATGTCGGACACGATGCGATCGGCCTCGTGCGGATGGCCATGTGTCATCAGCCAGCGCGGACTTTCCGGCAGCCACATGCGCATGAGGAAGACGACGATTCCGATGCCGGCGCCGATGAGGAAGGCGAGCCGCCAGCCCAGTTCGGGATCGATCACCGCAGGATCGAGCAGCACGAGCGAGCCCGCGGCACCCATCGCCGCGCCGAACCAGAAACTGCCGTTGATCATCAGGTCGGTCCAGCCGCGCATGCGCGCCGGGATCAGTTCCTGGATGGTCGAGTTGATCGCCGCGTACTCGCCGCCGATACCCGCGCCGGTGATGAAGCGCAGCAGCGCGAAGCTCCAGATGTTCCAGGAGAGACCCGTCGCCGCCGTGGCGACGAGATAAACCGACAGCGTGATGAAGAAGAGCTTCTTGCGGCCGAGCCGGTCCGTCAGCCAGCCGAAATAGAGCGCGCCGACCACTGCGCCCATGAGATAGGCGGTCGCGGCGAGGCCGATATCGGTGTTGCTGAAGCGGAGCACGGGGCTCTGTTTCAGCGCGCCGGCGAGCGCCCCCGCGAGCGTCACTTCGAGGCCGTCGAGGATCCACGTCACGCCGAGAGCGGCGATAACAAGTCGGTGAAACCGGCCGAAAGGCAGGCGGTCGAGCCGCGCGGGAATGTCGGTTTCAACGATACTTGCGCTCAAGCGGAACTCCGGCAAGGTTGCACGCGGCGCCGCAATTTGCGAAGCAGCGGCTACGCCATATTAGGTCCGTAAACGTGGAGCCGAGACTTATGTTCTGTCCGGTCCTCGCCGATTGTGCAGACCGGTTCGTGCGGCGCTTCACTCACTATTAAGCGTTTACCTGCCCATGTGACCAAGCATCGAGACCCGCAAATGCCATGGCGAAGCGCCCGGACGATGCCTCCATCGAATGCCCGCGTATCCGATGCCGTTCCGCGCCCGCTGCAGCGCCCGGGCTTTCTCCTGTTGCTCCTCGCTGCGACCGGCGTGCTTCTGTCCGTGTATATCGGCCGGCAGGAAGCGATCCAGTACAGCGCCATCGAACGGCTGCGCGTCGCCGAATCCGTCGACACGCATTTCGCCGCCGTGCAGGATCATCTTGCAGTCCGGCAAACACTGGCCAAGGTCGTTGCCGCGTTGTTCGATCCGCCTCCACTCTCGTCGCCGCACCCGCTCGGTGATTTCGGCAATCAGGTTCTCGCCCTTGTTCCGGACGTGCAGACGGTCGGCTGGCTGCCGGAGGTGGCCGCGGCCGACGCGCCTGACGCGCTGAAGGCGATACAGGACACCGGCGTCGCCCTGCCCCGCTTTGTCGGTGCCGACAAACAGCCGCTTTCGCTCGAGAGCCTCGGCCGCCCGATCTACCCGATTGTCGATGTCGTCCCGATCAAGAACCGATGGATCCTTGGGGTCGATGCTGGCTCGTTTCCCGAACGCCTTGCCGCCATCCGCAGCGCGCGCGATGCGCACGAAGTGGTGCGCACCGTTCCCCTGCATCTCGTTCAATCGCCCGAAGCCAACGCGCTCTTGCTCTATGCGCCGGTCTACCAGAACGGAAAATTTCGCGGCGTGCTCGGCTTCGGCTACGAGATCAGGCAACTCTTCAGCAACGCGCTGAAAGCGCCGCGCGCCGCATCCGGCTTCGATATCCGCGTCTATTCGGACGATTCAGAAACGCCGCTGGTCGAGCTTGCCGCAAACGGCGAATTCGTCGCGCCGCGCCCGCTGGTGGCCGATGGACACGGCACGAGCATCGAGCGCAAGGCCGATTTCGCCGGGCGCGATCTGCGCTTCGTCTATACGTCGCAACGCGATCTGGCCGCGGAAGGGTTGTGGCAGGGCCTTTCCTTCGCGGCGATCACGCTCGCCATCACCGGCGCGGTGGTATCGTTTTTCGGATTTCTGACCAATCGCGCAACCGCTCTGGCCGGCGAAGTGCGGTCACGCCGCTCCGCTGAAGAGCGGCTAAAGATGCTTATCCATGAATTGAATCATCGCGTTCGTAACGTGCTGTCGGTCGCGCAAGCCGTCGTGCGCCTGAGCTTCACCGCGGGCTACAGCCTGAACGAAGTGCAGAAGACCTGTGAAGGCCGCCTGCAGGCGCTCGCCAACGCGATGTCGCTGCTCACCGCGAGCGACTGGAAGAGCGTCAATTTCCGCCATCTCATCACGCCGGAGATATTGCCGTTCGCGGAGCGAATCTCGGCGGAGGGGCCCGATCTCGCACTCAAGCCGCGTTCGGCGCAGACCTTTGCGCTCCTCCTCTATGAATTGTCGACCAATGCCGCAAAGCATGGCGCCTTCTCCGTTCCGGCCGGCAAGGTCTTCCTGCGGTGGCAGGTGGATCATTCCGGCCCGGTGCCGGTCTTCCGGCTGAGCTGGCGCGAGGTCGAAGGGCCGAAAGTCGCGGCGCCCACCCGGCGCGGTTTCGGCGAGCTGCTCGTGCGCCGCATCGCCCCGCGCGACGTCGCCGGCAAGGCCACGATCAGCTATGAGGCCGACGGTTTCGAATACGGGCTCGAAGCTCCCCTGGCCGAGGTTCTCTACACCCCGCAAAGCCCGGAAAATCGCGATTTCTCCAAGGCTTGACAATCGCCTCCACTCCCGGAATCAATAAGAACGAAACATGAACATGCGAGTGCGGGATGCAGGCAGCCGGGCAGCAGCCGGAGGCGCTCACGACGCTTCGCCGCGCCATTGCCGACCAGACGGCATGGCCGGGCGATGACAGGTCGCTTGCATTCGGGATCGCGCCGATCGACCGGGCCTTAAGCGGCGGATTGAGCCTGGGCGCGCTGCATGACATCGCGCCGGCCGCACCGGTCCATGGTCCGGCGGCCTGCGGCTTTGCCCTTGCGCTCGCGGCACGCGCTGCCCGCGCCCGGAAGACGGTGCTTTTCATTCAACCGGATTTCCTGCGCTACGAGGCGGGCTCGCCCTATGGCCCGGGATTCGATCTCTTCGGTCTCGATACCGGCCGCCTTCTCCTCGTGCGCGTCCCGCGCGCGATCGATGCTCTGTTCGCGATGGAAGAAGCGCTGCGCTGCCGCACCGTGGCGTGCGTCGTCACCGAACTCGCCGCCGATGCGCCGGCCGCCGATCTGACCGCGACACGCCGTCTGTCGCTTGCCGCGCGCGACAGCGGGGCGCTCGGTCTTCTGCTGCGTCATCGCATCTCGCTCAATCCCAGCGCCGCCGCGACGCGCTGGGAGATCGCCGCGGCAACAGGTCCGCGTGACGCCTATGGCGGACTCGGCGCGACGACCTTTCTGCTTTCGCTCGTCAAGAACCGGCGCGGTCCCTGCGGCCGCTGGACACTCACATGGAATCATCATGACCGCACTTTCACCCACGCGGCGCATTCTCTCGGTCTGGCTGAGACGGCTGACGACCGACCGCATCGTGCGCCGCGCGCCCGCGCTGGCTGACGTAGCGCTCGTCGTCACCGCGCCGATCAAATCGGCCTTGCGCATCACCGCGCTGAACGATCATGCCGCGCGTCTCGGCTTGCGCGGCGGCATGGCGCTCGCCGATGCGCGCGCCATGTATCCGGCACTGCATGCGGTCGATGCCGAACCGCAGGCCGATCTGCGCCTGCTCGAATCCATCGCCGATTGGTGCGACCGCTATACGCCACTGGTCGGGCTCGATGCGCCGGACGGGCTTCTGCTCGACATCAGCGGCTGTGCGCATCTGTTCGGCGGCGAGGCGGCGCTTGCCGCCGACATCGGGCAACGGCTGCGCCGTCAAGGCTTCCGCGTTCGTCTGGCGATTGCCGACAGCGCCGGCGGCGCCTGGGCCGTGGCGCGCTACGGCGACGCCGAAATCGTCCCGCATGACGCCTTGCGCGAAATGCTTCTGCCCTTGCCGCTCGCCGCGCTGCGTCTCGATGCGGATGCCGTCGAGGCGATGAAGGAGGTTGGCCTCCGCCATGTTCGCGACATCGTCGACCTGCCACGCGCGCCGCTTGCCGCCCGCTTCGGCGTGACGCTCCTTCAGCGTCTCGATCAGGCGCTCGGCCGCCACGAGGAATCGATCGTCCCGCGCCTGCCCTTGCCAGCTTATGTGGTCGAGCGCCGCTTTCCCGATCCGATCGCGCGCGAAGACGACGTGCTCGGCACGCTCGATCATCTCGCGCATGAGCTGGCGCGCGCCCTGGAACGGCATGGCGAAGGCGCACGAAGCCTGCAGGCCGCGCTCTTCCGCGCCGACGGCAAGGTGATGCGGATCGAGGTCGGCACCGGCGAGCCACTGCGCGACCCCCCGCGCATGCAGCGCCTGTTTCTCGATCGCCTTGCCGCTCTTGCCGACGAATGCGATCCCGGTTTCGGCTTCGACGTTGTGCGGCTGGCCGCGTTTTCGACCGTCCGTCTCGATCCGGCACAAGCGGGGCTGGGACAGGCCGATGACGGCGCCGACCTGGCGCATCTGATCGATCGTCTGAGCGCGCGTTTCGGCACGCAGCGCGTGCTGCGCCTCGAGGCAAGGGATACGCATATCCCCGAATACGCGGCGGCGGAAATGGCGGCGCAACACGCGGCCCGTCACGAGATGCGCGGCGCATCCGAAAATGAAGACGACAAGACCGACTCCCTCATTCCCGCCCGCCCCCTTCGCCTGTTCGAGCATCCCGAGCCGGTCGAAGCGATTGCCGAAGTGCCGGACGGCCCGCCCGCACGGTTTCGCTGGCGGCATGTGCTGCACGAGATCGCTTATGCCGAGGGGCCGGAGCGCATCGCCATGCAATGGTGGCGCGACGCCTCCGGCGCGATGCTGACGCGCGATTATTTTCGCGTGCAAAGCCGAAGCGGCCTGCGCGCGTGGCTTTATCGCGAAG
>CAZSAW010000056.1:0-20198 GCA_964604745.1 uncultured Hyphomicrobiales bacterium | reverse complement strand
CGCGGCAGCCACGTGGCGATGTCGGGAAAGATGAAGACCAAGACAAGCGCCATCAGTTGCAGCACGACGAAGGGAACGATGCCGCGATAAATGTCCCCCGTTGTGACGTCGGGCGGAGCCACGCCGCGCAGGAAAAACAGCGACCAGCCGAATGGCGGCGTGAGGAACGAGGTCTGCAGATTGACGCAGATCAGCGTCGACAGCCAGACGAGATCGGTGCCGGCATTGACGAAGATCGGCAGAAAAAGCGGCACCGCGATATAGGAAATCTCGATCCATTCGATGAAGAACCCGAGCAGGAAAATCAGAAGCATCAGGAACCAGATGCTGGCATTGATGCCGCCGGGGATCAGCGTGAAAGCGTCCTGAACGAGCTTCTCGCCCTGCAATCCGCGGAAGGCGAGCGAGAACACCTGGGCACAGATCAAAATAAATAGCACCATGGCTGTGATGCGCGTCGTGGCCTGCACCGTTTCGCGCATGACTTGCCAGGTCAGCCGCCGGCCGATCGCGGCCACGAGAATCGAGCCGAGCGCGCCCATGGCTGCCGCTTCCGAGGGCGCCGCTATGCCGGCGATGATCGATCCGAGGACAGCCACAACAAGGCCGATGGGCGGCGCGACCACGCGCAGAATTTTTCCGGCAAGTTGCGCGCTCGAAATCGCGGCGCGCTCGTGCGGTGGCACCGCCGGGACCATATCCGGCCGGACGATGCCGATCACGATGATGTAGATGACGTAAATAGCGGACAGAAGAAGACCGGGGATCATTGCCGCGGCAAACAACGTGCCAACGGATTGATTGGTGATATCGGCGAGCAGAATGAGGATGAGGCTCGGCGGAATGATTTGACCGAGTGTGCCCGATGCGCAGATTACGCCGCAGGCTAGGCCGCGATCATACCCGCGGCGCAACATGCCCGGCAGGGTCAGCAGGCCGAGCGTGACGACGGTCGCGCCGACAATACCCGTCGTCGCACCCATGAGCACGCCGACGAGAATGATGCCGATGCCCAGACCGCCGCGCAGCGAGCCGGCCGCGAGCCCGATGACATCCATCAATTCTTCGGCGAGCTTCGACTTCTCCAGCATCACGCCCATGAAAACGAAGAGCGGGATGGCCAGCAGAGTGTAATTCGTCACTACGCCGAAGATGCGATGCGGCAGAAGATTGAACAGCGGCATCCCGAATCCGAGATAGCCGAAGACGAAGCCGGTGGTCGCGAGCGTCAGGCCGACGGGGATGCCGGCCATGAGCAGCACGAAGAATGCCACCAGCATCAGGCTGGCCAGCACCTCAAAGCTCAGCATGCGTGCTTTTCCAGGCGAGCGTGGAGCGAATGGTTTGCGCCAGCGACTGCAGGAACAGGAGCGCAAAGCCGACAGGAATCATCGCCTTCATGATGTAGAGCGCGCCAATCCCGCCGGGATTGGGCGATCCTTCGCCCATCGACCAGGATTGCTGCACGAACGGCAGCGACAGCCAGATCACGAGCAGAGAGAAGATCACGGCGATCGCCGCCGACAACGCGTCAATCGCATGCTTGGTGCGGTCGGAAAACGACGCGAAGAGAACGTCAACCCGAACGTGCTCGCCGTGCCGCAGGGCGTAGGACATCCCGACGAGCGTCAACGGCACAAGCAGATGCCATTCCAGTTCCTGCGCCCAGATCCAGCCCAGCGAAAATCCGTAACGCAGGAGCACATTGGCGCCCATGACGAGAGCGACGGCGAGCGCGAGCCACGAAATGGCGCGGCCGACGAGATCGATGAACGACTCGATCCCGTCGGCGAGTCTGACAATCGACGTCACGTCAGGCCTTGCCGAGAATCTTTTCGTAATACGGCGCTTCGCTGTATTTCGCCCATTGCCGGTAGGTCGTCATGTAATTCATGTAGGACTCGTGCACCTTCTTGGTGATCGGATCCTTGGCAATCGCTTCGTCAAGCAGCCTGGCGTTGACAGAGCGAAGAGCATCGACAACCGAATCCGGAAGCGGCTGCGCGTTGACGCCCTGATTCTTGATCAGGTCATCCATTGCTTCGGCGTTGACCTTCTGACACCAGGCCTCGCCGCGATCGTTGCAGGCCATGCAGGCATTCTCAACGATCGCCTTGAGATCGGGTGGGAGCTTTTCCCACGCCGCCTTGTTGATCGTGAGCTCGCTTGCAGTCGCCGTCTCATGCCAGCCGGTTGTATAATAGTACTTGGCGACTTTATGCAGCCCGAGCTGGCGATCGAGATACGGACCGACAAATTCCGCGGCATCGATCACGCCGCGCTCGAGCGCAGGAAAGATGTCGCCGGGCGCAAGCAACATCGCGTCCACGCCGAGTTCGCGATAGACGCGGCCGGCAAGGCCGGGGATGCGCATCTTCAGACCCTTGAGATCGTCCGGCTTTTCAATCGGCTTGCGGAACCAGCCGGTCATCTGCACGCCGGTGTTGCCGCACAGGAACGGCACGAGATTGAACTTGTCATAGACCTCGCGCCACAATTCGAGGCCGCCGCCGTCGTACATCCAGCCATTCAGTCCGACGAAATTCATGCCGAACGGAACGGCGCAGAAATATTGGCCGGCGAATGTCTTGCCGGTCCAGAAATAGGAGTTCGCATAATTCATCTCGACGGTGCCGGATGAGACCGCGTCAAAACCTGCTGCCGCCGGAATCAATTCGCCCGCACCATAAAACTGGATTTTGAGACGGCCGCCGGACATGTCGTCGATGCGCTTGATCAGATCCTTGGCGCTTCCCGGACCGGTCGAATAGAACGCGGCATTCGGTCCGTAGAAACTCGTCATTTTCCAGCTGAAGGTGGTTTGGGCCCGCACCACGGCCGGCGCGGCGATTGTTGCGGTAGTTCCTGCAATGGCCAGTTTCGTGAAATCGCGACGTCGCATGACACTCTCCCGCTCACGCGTTGAACCGGATGGGTCAAGCAAGGCCCGGGCCAACTGGTATTCTTTGCACCAGGATCGGCGCCGATCCCTCGATGCCATGACCGCTGACCAAAGATTGGGCGGCATGTGCACGCGTGACGATCAGCACGCGGCGGCTTGGTTGCAATTGCAACGAAGCTATAATTTCGGAAGGTTCAGCCAATCGGCGATTGCGCCGAGCGTCGTTGACACGGCGAGTGCCGCGAGAAGCAGCCCCATCACGCGGCTGATCACGCCCGCGCCAGTCTGTCGCAGCAAACGCGCGATTGGCACCGCGGCGAGGAGAACGGCGAGCTGGATGATCAACACAAGCGACAGCATCGCGACCGTTCCGAGCTTCCCCACGATGTTGTAGCGGTCATCGTCGGTGATGAGGATGATCGTGAGCATCGCCGCCGGGCCGGCAATTTTCGGAATCGCCAACGGAAAGACGGCGAGCGCAAGATGACCGTCCGCCTTGCTCGTCGAAACGTGATCCTCTCCGTGCAGCATCTCCAGCGCGACGATGAAGAGAACGATGCCGCCGGCAATCTGGAAGCCGCGCAAAGGCACGTGGAGCTGTTCCAGCAGGAAGCCGCCCGCGAACAGAAAGAAAACCAGCACGACGAACGCCACGAGAACGGAATTGATGGCGATGCGCCGCTGCGCCTTTGCCCGCAACCCTCCGACCAGCGCGAGATAGGCCGGAATGACGCCAAACGGATTGATCACGAGAAACAGTGTGACAAATTCGCCGAGGCGGTCGCTCCACATGGCCAGCTCCCGAATCATGGCCGGGCCAGTGTCCCGTGCCGGCCCCCCTTGCGCAAGGAATAGCTGGACACCCATTGTGTTAGTTGAGGGGGGTCACGTGTCCGGAGATTTCCGATGGATCAGCGCATTATCGATCTTTACGACGGTTTCACGCATGGGCGGATGAACCGCCGCGATTTTCTCGACCGCCTCGCCGAGGTAGCCGGTTCGGCGGCAGCGGCAGCGGCGTTGTTACCTTTGCTGCAGAGCGACTATGCCAAGGCCGCGACCGTCGCTCCCGACGATCCGCGCCTCGTCACGGACACGGCTTCGTACGATGCAGGCGGGACAAAGATTTCCGGCGACCTCGTGCGGCCCAAGGCGAAGGGCAAACGCCCTGCTGTGCTCTTGATCCACGAAAATCGTGGGCTCGCACCCCACATTCAGGACGTCGCCCGCCGCCTCGCGCTGGAGGGTTTTCTCACCTTCGCCGTCGACCTGCTTTCGCCTTACGGCGGCACGCCGAAAGATGAAGACAAGGCACGCGACGCGTTCGCCGCCAACGTCAAGGTCGACGAGGCTGCAACGCGAGCCGCGGCAGCGGTGCCGTTCCTGGAGAAGCATGCGGAATCGACCGGCAATGTCGGGGCGATCGGTTTCTGCTGGGGCGGCGGCATCGTGGACCGCGTCGCCATTCTCTCGCCCGACCTCAAGGCGGGCGTTGCCTATTACGGACCGATCCCGCCGCTCGACGGCGTCGCGAAAATCCACGCACCTCTGTTGCTGCACTATGCCGGGCTCGACAATTTCGTGAATCCGAAAATTCCCGATTTCGAGGCGGCGCTGAAGGCGAACGGCAAGAAGTACACGATCTACATGTACGAGAACGTCAATCACGCCTTCAATAACGACACGGCCGGGCCGCGCTACAACAAGGAAGCCGCCGACCTCGCCTGGGGCCGCAGCATCGCCTGCCTCAAGGACAACCTCGGCGCCCCGTCGCGCGCCTAACCACAAATGCAGGGTGGCGCGGCGACCGTAGCCGCGCTACCATTTATTCAACTTGGAGGGCCGGATGTCGGACACATTGACGGGTTTGCTGGGCGCCGTGCTCATGATCGCCTTTCTTTCCGCGATCGCATTGAAGCTCGGCGAGGTTGCGTTGTGGCTCGTGTGTCTGGCGGGCATCGCCCTCATGTTGTGGGCCCTGTGGACTGACGCCCTGGGTCCGCTCGTCCGGGGCGAAGGCCAGTCACGCTAGCCGGTCCGGCATCGAAATATGTTGCGACGCCCGCTTTGCAGCGGGCGTTTTTTTGGCCGACCCGTAAAGCTATTCGGCAAGCAAGCCGAGAAGATGTCGCGCGCTCCGCAGCAATCGCGCGTCGTCGCCCGCAGGGCCGATGAGTTGCACACCGATCGGCAATGCGTTCTCGTCCTGCAGGATCGGCATCGCCAGCGCTGGCACCCCCAACAATGACCATAGCGAGCAGAAAGCCGGGTCGCCGGTCGCCTGCAGCCCCACCGGAGCGACGCCGCGCGTCGCCGGCGTGACGATCGCATCGTAAATATCGAAATACTGCGCAAGGATGTGATTGAGCACTCGCGCTTCCGCCTGCGCAGCAAGATAGTCGGTCGCAGTTACCTTCAACCCTTCAGCCATCAGGTCGCGTAGCGTCTGGCTCGACGCATCGCCGCCGCGCGCAACAAAGGGATTGAGGTTATGCGCCATCTCGGCGGCCATGACCCTGCGCTGCGCGCCCCAGCCTTCGGCGAAGCGATCGGGCAGCGTTATCTCATCGAGCTTCAATTCGGCGGCGAGATTCTCGAATGCCGCCTTGGCATCCGGTTCGATTTTATCGTTCCAGACCGGCGTCCGGACGAAAGCGAATTTCGGCGGCAAGGGCGGCTTCTGGTTAGCGACTGCGCGGTAGGCTGGAACAGCGACGGTGCGCGTGTCGGGATCCTTCGGGTCGTAGCCGACAAGCGTTTCCAACACGAGCGCGATATCGTCGATCGTGCGTGCGAATGGACCCATATGATCGAGCGCGCGCGAAAGCGGAAGCACGCCGGCGCGCGAGATCAGACCATGCGTCGGCTTCATGCCGTAGACGCCACAGAACGACGCGGGCCGGATGATCGAACCATTGGTCTGCGAGCCGATCGCGAGCGGCACCATGCCCGCCGCCACAGCCGCCGCCGAGCCAGACGAAGATCCGCCGGGCGTGCGCGTCAGATCGCGCGGATTGCGCGTTACACCGGGGTGAAAATAGGCGCACTCGGTCGATACGGTTTTGCCGATGATGACGGCGCCGGCACTGCGAAGCTTCGCGACGAGCGTCGCGTCCTGTTGCGGCCTGCGCCCGGCGAAAAGCGGCGAGCCGCATTCGGTCGGATAATCCGCCGTGTCGATAATGTCCTTGATCCCAACGGGAACGCCATGCAACGGCCCGAGCGCCGCGCCGTCGCGCCGTCGCTCATCAAGCGCGCGCGCCTGCGCCAGCGCGTGCTCTGGATCGATGTGGACGAACGCCCGCACGTCCTTCTCGACCGCCGCGATGCGATCGAGACAGGCCTGCGTCATCTCCTCTGCCGAGAGCGAACCGCTTGCGATTTCCGCGGCAGCCTGCGTTGCCGTGAGTGTTTCAGGCCCACCATCCGCCACGGTCGCAATTTCCTATCGGTACAAAATGCCCGGCAGCCAGAGCGCGATCTGCGGGAAGATATAGACCAGAACCATGGACAGGAAGACCATGAAGACGAACGGCAGGGCGCCGCCGAAAATTTGCGTCAGCTGCACTTGCGGCGGCGCCACACCCTTCAGGTAATAGGCGGCCATCGCCATCGGCGGTGTGTTGAACGACGTCTGAATGTTCAACGAAACAAGGATGCCGAAGAGAATCGGATCGATGTTGAACGTCTTCAGCAGCGGCAGGAAGATCGGCACGAAGATGATGATGATCTCCGTCCATTCCAGCGGCCAGCCGAGCAGGAAGATGATGATCTGCGCGATGATGAGGAAGGTCGTGGCATTGAGTTTGGCAGCCAGCACCCAATGCTCGATCACCTCGTGTCCACCGAGATAGGAAAAGACCGACGAGAAGGTCCACGATCCGATGAAGAGAAAACACACCATGGCCGAGGCGCGCGCGGTGAGGTACACCGCCTCCTTCAGCCGTTCGAACGTGAGCGACCGATAGACGGCAGCGAGCAGAACCGAACCAAGGGCTCCGACGGCAGCCGCTTCGGACGGAGTCGCAAGACCGAAAAGAATCGCGCCCAGAACCGCCAGGATCAGAATTGCGAGCGGGAAAAACGAGGTGAGCAGGGCCAACATCACTTCGCCCAACGGGATCGGCCGATCGAGCTCCTTGGGCCTGGGCGCGAGCTTCGGATCGATGACGACGCGCAGGATCACGTAGGCGACGTACAGCCCCGCCAGCAGAAAGCCCGGGAGGAATGCTGCGGCATAGAGTTTCACAACCGATGTTGCCGTCGTCGCCCCGTAGAGAATCAACAGCACGCTTGGCGGGATCATGATGCCAAGACAGCCGCCCGCGCAGACGACGCCGGCGGCGAGCTTGGTGTCGTAACCGGCGCGCAGCATCGCCGGGAACGCGAGCAGACCCATGAGCGTGACCACGGCGCCGACGATGCCGGTCGCGGTCGCGAACAATGCGCAAGTCACGAGTGTCGCCACGGCAAGCGCGCCGGGAACACGGCGCATCGACATTTGCAGTGAATAGAACAGGCGGTCGAGGATGTTGGAACGCTCGACGACGTAGCCCATGAACAGAAACAGCGGCACGGCGGTCAGAACGTCGTTCTGCATCACGTCCGACGTATTCGTGACGAGCAGATCGAAAATGCGCGAGCCCATCGCGTAATAGCCGAAGAAGATGCCCATCGCCATGAGCGTGAAGGCAATCGGGAATCCAAGCAGGATGACGAGGATGAACCCGCCGAGCTGGATCATCCCGATTTCGGGATTGGTAAACATCATCGCGCGCCCCCCGGCACGTGCAATTCAGCTTCGATGCGTTGGCGATCGGCGGCCTCCGCGAGAATGGCCGATTCCATCTCTTCGACATCGTGCAGGCGCTGTGGCCAGCTCCCGTCACGCAGACAGATCGCGCAGCGGATCAGCTCGGCAAGGCCTTGAATGAGCATGAACAAGGCGCCGAGCGGGATGAGCATTTTCAGTGGCCAGATGGGCAGGCCGGCGGGGCTGTAAATCGTGACTTCGCGAATGAGAAACGACGTGCGGGCGTAGAAGAAGCCGTAATAGAAAAGCGCGCCGAACGAGGGAAAGAAGAAGATCAGGTAAAGCGTGCATTCGATGGCGGCCTGAAGCCGCGGCGGCAAAAGGCGGAAGATGACGTCGCCGCGCACATGCCCGTTCCGCGACAAGGTGTAGGCGCCGGCCATCATGAAAAGCGCGCCGTACATGCAATAGGCGATATCGAAAGCCCAGTCGGTTGGCGCGCGCAATACGTAGCGCATGAAGACTTCATAGCTCGTGCCGATCGTCATCACGACGATGCACCAGCCAAATGCCTTGCCGATGGCCGCACTCAGCCTGTCGATAAAGAAGAGAAAGCTTTCCAAGATGTCCCCCTGCCCGTGCGCCGGCTCCTAAAAATGCCGGGGCAGCACGAGCCGCCCCGGCATTTCAGTAAACGGACGCCTAAGTCTTGAGCGCGCCGAAATGGTGCTCGTAGGCAGTGCGATAGTCGGCGTCGTTGTTGAAGAAATAGAATCCGACGCGTTTCGCGAATGCCTTCTGGCTATCGAGCACTTTCTTGATGAACGCGCCCTGCTGGGAGTCGGCGGTGAGTTCCTTCTCGACCTGGTCCCACGCCTTGAGCTGCGCTTCGAAGATCGATTTCGGCGTGCGATGCACCTTCACGCCGTTCTTCTCCATCAGCGTCTGCAGGTCGGTGGAATACTGATTCCACGAGAACCATTCGTTGTCTGCGGCGGCAGCCTGCACCGCGTAACGCAGAATGTCCTGCTGCTCCTTCGCAAGGCTCTCGTACTTCGCCTTGTTGAAGCTGATCTCAAACGATTCTGCCGCCTGATGGTAAGAGCCCATGTAATAGTGCTTGGCGACATCCTGCGCGCCGAAGCGCATGTCCGAGGTCGGATTGTTGAACTCGAACGCCTCGATGACGCCACGCTCCATCGCCGGAAGAATTTCCGGTCCGGGAAGCTGGGCGACGCTGAGACCCATAGCCTGGAACATGTTGGTGGCAAGACCGACGGTGCGGTACTTCATGCCCTTCATGTCATCCGGGCCGCTGATCTCCTTCTTGAACCAGCCGAGCGGCTGCGTCGGCATGGCAAAGCCGAAGAAGCCGACGACGTTCATGTTCAGGACCTTCTGAACCAGCTCGTTGTAGAGATCCTGGCCGCCGCCATAATAAATCCAGCCGAGAATCTGGCTGGCATTCAGACCGTAAGCGGGGCCGGTACCGAACAGAGATGCCGCACGATGCTTGCCGTACCAATAGGCCGGCACGCCGTGCGCGGCATCGAGCACGCCCGAATGCACCCCGTCCTGAACCGAGAACGGCTTCACCACCGCGCCGGCATTGAGATAGTCAATCTTCAGGCGGCCACCGCCCATGTCGTTGACCATCTTCACATAGACTTTGGCGTAATCGTTCAGAATGTCCTGCGCGCCCCAGGCACCCTGCATCTTCAGGGTCACTGTCTGGGCCCGCGAGACCTGCGGCATAGCGATTGTTGCGGCACCGGCCGCCCCCGCCGTCGCGAGGAATTTACGACGCGTCGTCTTGGCCCTTTCGGGCTTTTCGGTTGTCATGAGCATTCTCCCTAGCGCTTTTTTGAACGGCACTTGGCGTGCCTGTTTTTCAGCATAAACCGCCGGCCTACGCTGGTATTCCAACGGTTCTATCATAGTTTGGACAGGTTCCTCCAGTTCGACAAGTCAGGAATGGCGGCAGACCCCCAAAAGGCCGTGGGCGAAAAGTGGGCAAGGCTTGCGCCGTCCGAAGTATCGCCTTGTTATTCCACTGATAGCCCGCGACATTCGCGGCTGCGGCAAAAGCGCCCCGGCATTTGACTGCGGCCGCCTCTCTCCACAGGAGTTCGCTCACCGTGACCGGTTTGCTTCGCGCGCTCGTGACGATCTGGCGTCTGGCGAGCCCCTATTTTCGCTCCGAAGACCGGTTCGCAGGGCGGATATTGCTCGCCGCGGTCGTTTCTATCGAGCTTGCGCTGGTCGGCGTCGACGTCCTGATCAATCAGTGGAACAACCGGTTCTACAACGCGCTGCAGGACCGAAACTGGAACAGCTTCGTCTACGAACTCCTCTTCTTCTGCGCCTTGGCGGCTACTTACATCATCCTTGCCGTCTATCAGCTCTATCTCAATCAGTGGCTTCAGATCCGCTGGCGGCGATGGATGACGAAGGCCTATCTCGACCATTGGCTGGTCGGCGCCAATCACTACCGGATGCAATTGCAGGGCGACGCGGCGGACAATCCGGACCAGCGCATCTCCGACGACATCCGCCTGTTTATCGACCGTAGCCTGTCGATCGGACTCGGGCTCCTCAATTCGGTGGTGACCATCGCGTCCTTCGTTTTCATCCTTTGGGGTCTGTCGCAGGCAGCGCCGCTCCATGTTTTCGGTCTGCAATTCGACATTCCTGGCTATCTCGTCTGGGCTGCCCTGCTCTACGCCTTCGTCGGTACGGCGCTGACACATTTCATCGGCTGGCCCCTTGTGGGGCTGAATTTCCAGCAGCAGCGCTACGAGGCCGATTTCCGCTTCAATCTGGTGCGCGTGCGCGAAAATTCCGAACAGATCGCGCTCCTGCGCGGCGAGCCGGCAGAAGACTCACGCCTGCTGCACCGTTTCGGCAACGTGGTCGCCAATTGGCACGCGATCATGACGCGGCAGAAGCGGCTGACTTTCTTTACCGCAGGCTATCGCCAGCTATCGGTCGTGTTTCCTTTCATCGTTGTCAGCCCGGCCTATTTCGCAGGCTCCGTCCAGCTCGGCGGCTTGATGCAGACGGCGTCAGCGTTCAACAGCGTGCAGCAGGCGTTGTCGTTCTTCATCCTGGTCTACCGCGATCTGGCCGAGTGGCGTGCCGTCGTACAGCGGCTGGTCGGGTTCGACGCCTCGGTTGCTGCGGCGCGCGCGGCTGCGGAAACACCGCCCGTCATCGACATCGTGCTCGACAAGGACAGGGCGCGTGTCGAGATTCAGGATCTGCTGATCCGGCTGCCACAGGGCGCGCCGCTGGTGACAAGCACGGACATCGCGTTTTCCGCGCGTGACAATGTCCTCGTGACCGGCCCCTCGGGTTCGGGAAAATCGACGCTGTTTCGTGCGGTCGCCGGCGTGTGGCCGTTCGGTCGCGGCCGCGTCACGGTGCCTGCGAACGCAAAGTTGATGATCCTGCCGCAACGCCCATATTTCCCGATCGCAACGCTCGCCGCCGCCATCACCTATCCGGCAGAGCCCGGCACGTTCTCGCGCGAGCAGCTAATCGACGTGCTGAAGGCTGTCGGATTGCCAAAACTCGTCGCGCGCCTCGACGAAGAGGATCACTGGAATCGCATGCTTTCGATCGGCGAACAGCAGCGCCTGGCGGTTGCCCGAGCGATCCTGCAGGCGCCAGACTTCCTTTTCCTCGATGAGGCGACGGCATCGCTCGACGAGCCGGCAGAAGCCGACATTTATCGGCTGCTGCAAGAGCGGCTGAAGGGCACTAGCATCGTGTCCATCGGGCACCGTTCGACGCTGAGCGCCTTCCACCACCGCAAGATCACGCTGGTCCGGGATGGCGACATGCACCGGCTGAAGGATGCAACGCTTCAGCCAGCCGCCGAATAGGGTTCACCACCACTGGTCGGGCCACGAGCCCCGGCGCATGAAGTTGTGCCAGAGATAAGCGAAGGCAAAGAGCAAGAGCGCTCCGGCGGCCACCGGCACGAGCAGGAATTGCCACGACAGGTTGTTGACGACGATCAGCAGCGGATTGATCCCCGCCGGCGGATGAAACGTGCTGGTCGCGTGCATCGCGGCCATTGCCAGCCCGACCGCGATCGCCGCAGCCCACGGTTCGGGCCCTGCGACCTTCACGATCAGAAGCCCGACCAGAGCGGAGATGAGGTGTCCGCCGACGAGCGCCCGCGGCTGCGCCGGCGGCGCTCCCGGCGCCCCCATCACAAGGACGATGGACGTTGCAAACGGCAGCGACGCCAAAGGAAAGGCCGTGCGCACCGAGATCAATTCCATGAAAGCGATGGCGAAGGCGCCGCCGGCCGAACCGGCGAGGATCACCACCCAAGGGCGGTCTTTCATCATCTCCGGCGGAACTTCGCCAAGAGCGCTCCGAAAAGCAATGCGCCTGGGGCGTCAAATGCAAACGGGCGGCAACCTTTCGGCCGCCGCCCGCGCGTAGCCAGATCAGCCGTCGATTACTTCAGGCTGTCCAAGGTCATGTCGGCGCGGACCGTGGCGATGAACGTGGAGCCGCACCACTTCGAGGTAAGACCGGAGGACGTAAAGTCGCTGGTGATCGCGTTGCACTCGGCGGTCGTCAGGTCGGTGTCGGAGTAGCGCAGGTCAACCGTAAAGACCTTGTAGGTCATGCCGATGCCCGCGTTCCAGGTGTTGTAGTCCGGGAGGAGGATATTGCCGTAGAAGGCATCCGTCGTTCCGAGCCACTGCCGGCCAAACTCAGCAGAGATGTACCAGTTCACGCCATTCGGCAGCGCGTTGCCAGTGAACTTCGCGGTGACCGAGGCGTATTCGCCGTCGGTGCCGGTCTGCAGATAATCGGGCGTGTAGTAGAAGTTGCCGCCGAAGGCGAAGTTGTCGTTCACCGTCCAAACGCCCTTGGCGTAAACTTCGTAGAAGCTCACGTCAGACTTGGAAAGGTTGCAGGCGAGGAACGGAATCACCTGGCCGTTCGTGCAGCGGCCGAGGTTAAGTCCATCATACAGCTTGCCGCCCGGATAGAGATAACCCCACACGCCGAAGTCGAGAGCGAGCGGACCGAAGGTCGGGCGGATACCGCCGTAGACGTCGATTTCAGCCGCAGCGCGGTTCGGGAACGCGATGCTCTCGCCGGACAGGCCGACATAGAGCTGCAGGTTCTTCGAAACGTTGTAGCGCGGCTCGAAATAGGCCGTCACCGACGGCTGATGGTTCGACTGCGTGATGCCGCGCCACATGTAATCGCTGACGATACCACCACCCCAGGCGATATCCCACGGCGAGGGCGCCGCAACCACCGCAGCCGGCGCCTTGACCGGCATATCAGCCGCGATCGCAGCGGATGCGGAAATGGCGAGTGCCGCCATCGCCGGGAGAATGACCTTCTTCATGGAATTGCCCCTTCTTTTTGCTCTTCGGTGAGCCTTGAGAGCTTGGCGCTTCTGCGCCCGCGAACCCAACGCCAACCCCCTGTCCAACCGAACTTAACGAAATTTAACCCACGGAACCGGCTGAATCGGCAAGGCGAAAGCAGCGGCAATTGCTGACTTTTTGGGCGATTTCGCCGGATTCAGACCCGGATTCACATGTCCTTGTCACAATGCGGAGGCCTGTGTTTTTTGGGTAACACTTTTGAGCCGCATCAAGCGGCCGGCCAAAGCCAGACGGCGAAACCCGGGACCGGATTCCGCCGTCGGTTGGTTGCCGATGAGAGACGTGGGGACGCCTAGGCGGCCTTTTTGCGATTGGCCTCGAGCCGCGAATCGACCAGCGCCACCGTCGCATCGATGACCGGGTGGCTCAGTCCCTTCTGCTTGGCGATCAACTGCACGAGTTTGTCCGCCCGCTCGATGTTGGGCACTCCGTTGTTGAGAGCACGCGCCGCGGAGGCCGGGCGCGAAAGGCTCTGGGCCGCCGCTGCGTATTTCTCAAACGGAACAAGATCGTTCGGATTGGCGCCGAGCTTCACGCAGAGGTCGTTGACGAAATTATAGACCGAGCGCGACGTCTCGATGTCGCTATGCACCGCCTCTTGCGCCGTGCGCATGCCGTCCTTGGTGATGCAGCGATAGTTGCCCGCCAGCAGCATCGCCCATTTGGCGAGCGGGACGAATATGGAATCGTACACCTTCAGCTTCACTGGCAGCTCGATCTTGCCTTCCGGCGCGTCGAACCGCGCAGCCTCCACATCCTTCTCGAGCTGGCGCGCGATCGCCGTATCCTTGTCGTCCTCGAACCGGGCACATTTGAAATTGGTCGGCAGAGTGACGAGCAATTCGTTCGCTTTGCCGTCCGGCGGACGGATCGCCTGCGGGTCCGGGCTGTTCAGTGTGATTTTCTTCGGATCGACCGAGTCCCAGACGCGCGGATCGGTGTAGGCGGCTTCCAGCGCCGCATAGTCGAGACCGGGGATACGTTTGATGTAAGGCAGCGGCGGCATGTTCATGATCGACATGCACGGCACACGCGACTTGCCGACCGCGTCGAGCAGTTGCCGCACGCCGTCGGAGCGGTATTGCGGCTCCTGCATGCACAGGCCCACGAGATCGTAGTCCTTGGGATTGACGCCGGTCGCCGGTCCTGCGGTCACCTTGCCGGGAAGTTTGCGCGACTCGAGCAGAACGGGTTCGGCGCGGCCGCGCACCGGCAGCTTCACCTTGAATCCCTCGGCATTGATGAGGTCGGCTTCCGCCGGCAGGCAGACAAGATGGATCGAGTGACCGCCGAACAGGAGCTTGGATGCAAGGAGCGACCCGTAAGATGCCCCCATGAGAAGAATTTTATAAGTCGCCGGCATCGCGAACCGCTCCATGTCATAAAAGGAAGGATGATGGTGGAGGAACGGTCGATGCCCTCCTCCATGTGCTGAAATCCTATTCCGCCGACTGGCCCCGTGCAATCTGCGCGACGCAAATGGCAGCTATCCTCTTCGCAGTTGCGAGAATGCTGTTGGGGCGAGGCCCACATGGAGCAATTTGCCCATGACGGCGATTGACTGCAGCGCGGCAGGCGGGGCATTCCCGCTATAGGCCCAGCAGAGGATTTGAAACCATGGCAGCGACCTTCACACCACCGCGGCAATGGGAGGACTGGTGCGACTGGGCGCTCGGGATCTGGCTCGTGCTGTCGCCGTGGATCCTCGTCTTCTGGAAGGATGACGTCGCTCTGCGCAATGCGGTAATTGTTGGGGCGCTCATTCTCCTCGCCGAAGCAATCACACTGACCGCCTTCCGCCTCTGGGAGGAATGGATCAATGTCGTGCTCGGTGTGTGGCTCGCCATTTCGCCCTGGGTGCTCGGCATTACCGAACCCGTCACGCGCCTGAATTTCAAATTCGTCGGCGGCGTGATCGTGGCGTTGGCCGCCTATCAAGTGTGGTCGGTGAGCCGCGGCAGGCCGGACGGCTCGATCAGTTGATCAGCCGATAAGCCGGGATCGTCAGGAACTCGACGAAATCCTTGGACAGCGAGAGCTTGCGGAACAGCTTGATCGCATCGGGGAAGCGTCCCTTGCGATAGGCCGCGGCGCCGACCTCGCGCTTGACTCGCGCCATTTCCTGTTTGAGCGCACGATCGAAGAACGCCGGCGTCGCCTTGACCCCGGTATCGAGCGTTACGCCGTAGCGCAACCATTGCCAGATTTGCGCGCGCGAGATTTCGGCGGTGGCGGCATCTTCCATCAGATTGTAGATCGGCACGGCGCCGCGCCCGCCCAGCCACGCCTCGATATATTGCACGCCGACGCGGATGTTGAGCCGGAAGCCGTCCTCGGTCTTCGTGCCTTCGTGAATTTCAAGCAGCGCATCGCGCGTGACGTGAATGTCCGCGCCCTTCTTGTCGAGCTGGTTCTTGCCTTTCATCAGGCGATCGAAGACGCCCTTGGCGACCGGCACGAGCGCGGGATGGGCGACCCACGTCCCATCATGCCCCTCGCGAACCTCACGCTCCTTGTCGGCGCGGACTTTCGCGAATGCCTTGTCGTTGGCTGCCTTGTTGTTCTTCACGGGAATCTGCGCCGCCATGCCGCCCATGGCAAAGGCGCGGCGGCGGTGGCAGGTTTTGACCAAGAGCGCTGCGTAAGCACCGAGAAAGGCCTTGCCCATCACGACCTGATTGCGATCGGGCAAAACGTAATTCGGATTCTTCGCGAACTTCTTGATGAAGGAAAAGATGTAATCCCAGCGCCCGGCGTTCAGTCCCGTGATGTGGTCGCGTAGTTCCCAGAGAATCTCGTCCATCTCGAAGGCCGCGGGCAGAGTTTCGATCAGCACGGTCGCTTTCATCGTGCCTTGCGGAAGCCCGAGCATCTGCTGCGCGAAGACGAAGACGCTGTTCCACAGCCTTGCTTCCTGATGGCTTTCGAGCTTCGGCAGATAGAAATACGGCGCGGTCCCCTTCTCCCGCATGGCGCGGCTGTTGTGAAAGGCATAAAGCCCGAAGTCGAACAACGCCCCCGCGATCGGATCGCCGTCGACCATCATGTGTTCTTCGAGCAGATGCCAGCCGCGCGGGCGCACGATCAGAACGGCTGGCTTCGATGACACCGCGTAACGTTTGCCGCTTGCTTCGTCGGTGAAGTCGAGCGCGCCATGCCAATAATCCTTCAGGTTGATCTGGCCTTCGATGTTGTTCGCCCAGGTCGGCGCATTGGCGTCCTCGAAATCGGCCATGAAGACGTTGGCGCCAGAATTGAGCGCATTGACGATCATCTTGCGGTCGACCGGTCCGGTGATTTCGACGCGCCGGTCGAGCAAATCCTGAGGGATCGGGGCGACCGTCCAATCGCCTTCGCGCACGATGCGCGTCTCGGGCAGGAAGTCGGGCAATTCGCCGGCGTCGAAGCGCCGCTGGCGCTCGCCGCGCGCGGCGAGGAGCGCTTTCCGGTCGGCGTCGAATTTCCGGTGCAGGTCGGCGAGGAAATGTAATGCCGCCTCGGTCAGAACGTCATCCTGACGCGGCTGCTTGCGGCCTTTCAGCGTCACGCCGGCGACGGCAAGGGCGGAGGTCTCCGGCTGGTCGGCCGCATGCGGGCCGCCGACAATCTGCTGCGCGACACGCTTGAGCGTGAACATGAAGCCCGGGCCTAGGCCCGAGCGCACGAAGCTTTGGCCGACCGCCCCCGGACGACCCGCCGTTTTGCGGGCCGCGCCGGATCGCGGCGCGGCCCTGCCGCTGGTCTTGGTCGATTTGGCGGGCTGGCTGCCTCCGCGCGCTTTTGTTGCCGAGGCGGACTTCTTGGTCGCGGCACGCAGGGCCCGGCGCGCCTTTTTCGATCGAGACGTTTGCCGCTTCGCCACTCGCTGCCTTACCGGTTGTCGTTATCGTCACCGCCCGAACCGAACGGGCGGAAACCGCCGCCGCCAAAGAGCGAACCCGTAGAACCGGGCGCTGTTCCCGTGCTCGGCGACGAATCCATGCCTCCCATTGGCATGCTCGGCTTCGGCGCTGGAGCCGCCATCGGCTTCGGCGCTGCAGCCTTCGCGGCAGGCTTGCGTGCCGCCTTCTTGGCCTTTTTCGCTTTCGCCTTTTTCGCCGTCTTGCGCGCGGCGGTCTTCTTCGACTTGCGCGCCGATTTTTTCTTACGGGCAAGGACGGATTTTTTCGCCTTCTTGCCTTTTGCCTTTTTCGATTTCTTCTTCGACTTCTTCGCCATGATGATCCTCCGGATCGTTGTCGGCTAAACCCTCGATACCATAGCGGCGACCGCCGTGGCTTTCACCTGCCCCATCTTGGCCGACGCCAACGAAACACGCTCCTTCACTTCCGCAGGCGGTGGTCCGCCGGATGCCCAGTCGATCAACTCGACCGTATGGACGACCGGAATCTCCGTGCCTGCGGCGATCTGGGCGATGCAGCCGATATTACCCGCGACGATCACGTCTGGCTGCACGCGCTCGATATTGTCGATCTTACGATCTCGCAATTGCCGCGCAATGTCGGCATGCACAATGTTGTAAGTGCCTGCCGAGCCGCAGCACAAGTGTGCTTCGGGCACATCCCTGACGGCAAAGCCCGATTTCGACAGCAAGTCCTTCGGCTGCCGCGTAATTCGCTGACCGTGCTGCAACGAACAGGCGGCGTGATAGGCGACAGTCAGGCCCGGTGGCGCAGATGTCGCAGGCAGTTCGCGGGTCGCGAGATATTCACAAATGTCCCGCGTCAGAGCGGAAACGCGCGTGGCCTTGGCCGCATAAGCGGGATCGTTGCGCAGCATGAAGCCGTAGTCCTTCACCGTCGTCCCGCAGCCCGAGGCGTTGATGATGATGGCATCGAGCCCCTTGTCCATCTCGTGGATCCAGGCATCGATATTGGCCTTGGCCTGGGCGAGCGCCTGATGTTCGCGCCCCATGTGGTGCACGAGAGAGCCGCAGCATCCCGCCCCCTCGGCCACGACCACCTCGATGCCGAGCCGCGTCAGCAGCCGGATGGTCGCGTCATTGATGGCCGGGCGGAGCGCGTCGTTGGCGCAGCCAGCCAAAAGCGCGACGCGTGCCTTGCGTTGCCCGTCGGGGGCAAAGGAGCCGTGCCTGTTGTCGGCGCGGCCCGACCAGCGCGCCAGCCGCAGCATGGCGGCAAGGGGCTTCAGCCGGAGGAGATCGAAGACCGGCGCCAGCGGCTTGGCCATGACGCCGAGGAGATTGAACGGGCGTAGAAGCCACGGCCGCGGCAGCACCGCCGCAAGAAAGCCTCGCAACAGCCGATCGAGCGGCGAACGGCGATAGGTGGCCTCGATGTGCGCGCGGGCGTGATCGACGAGGTGCATGTAATGCACGCCCGAGGGGCATGTGGTCATACAAGCGAGACAGGAGAGGCAACGGTCGACGTGCTTGACCACCTCCGCGCTCGCGGGACGGCCGTGTTCGAGCATGTCCTTGATGAGGTAGATGCGGCCGCGGGGCGAATCGAGTTCATCGCCGAGCAGCACGTAAGTCGGACAGGTCGCGGTGCAGAATCCGCAATGCACGCAGGCGCGCAGAATCTTGTCGGATTCCGCGATCGCCGGATCGGCGAGCTGCGCGAGGGTGAAGGATGTCTGCATCAAACCGCCGCTGACGGCCGCACCGGCGAGAGACGGCGCGGCCTGCCTCGTTGCGAGTGTGGAAGAGATGAGCAGCCGCGACAAGCGCGGGCGCGGCAACTCAGGAATACCATCATACGCCCGCCCACATGCGCCCGGGATTGAGGATTCCCTTCGGATCGAAGCTCTCCTTGACGCGCTTCGTCAGCGCGGCAACGCCATCGTCCTGTGGCTGGAAGACGTCGATCGCAGCCCGCACCCCGGCGGGGCCGCGGATCAGGCTTGCATGGCCGCCCATGGTCGTGACGGCGCGGCGGATCGCCGCGGCGCCGGCATCCTCCGAATGCGGCAGCGCGACCCAGATCAGGCCGCCACCCCAGTCGTAGAACATCTGCGCCGCCGGCGAGATCATCTCGACGATCTCGAACGCCCGGCTTGGCACCGTCGAAATACGCCACACGCTGCGGTCGCCCGCTTCTCCGCCGGCCGCAAAGGGGGCGACATCGCGCACCCCCCGCCACAACGAACGCGATGCCGGGGCGTCGAGCGTGGCCAGCGGCCCGAAAGATTTGAGGATCGCGGCCAGCATGTCCTTGCGATGCGCGACCGAGGGTGCAACGCCCTCGAGCCGGAACGCCGTCGCCGCGCGCGGTTCTGCAATGCCGAAACGGCCGACGACATGCGACGGCAGATGCGCGGCACCGGAAACATCGCAGGACGATTGCATCGCCTCGCTCATGGCGCGGATCGCGGCCGCGTCTTCGAGCCCGAGCGCCAGCAGCGTTTCCTCGGTCTCGGCCCGTGGCAGCGTCTTGATCGTGACGTCGGTCATGACCGCGAGCATGCCGGAGGAGCCGGCGAGCAGCTTGCAGAGGTCGTAGCCGGTGACGTTCTTGACCACGCGGCCGCCGGACTTGAAGGTCTCGGCGCGTCCCGAGACGGCGCTGACACCGAGAAAGTGGTCGCGCGCCGCGCCCGCTTTGATGCGGCGCGGACCTGAAAGGTT
Organism: uncultured Hyphomicrobiales bacterium; assembly: GCA_964604745.1. GTDB lineage: Bacteria > Pseudomonadota > Alphaproteobacteria > Rhizobiales > Xanthobacteraceae > Pseudorhodoplanes. The sequence goes on along the minus strand of CAZSAW010000056.1, from coordinate 525 downwards.
CGCCGCCAGCACACCGCCAAGCGAGCCCGCCGCGGCGGTCCCGCCGAAGATCGGGCCATAGTCCATCGGCTCAAACGCAAGCTGCTGGCCGCGCTGCTCGACCAAGGCCTCAATCTCGGCGATGGGCGTTCCCGCCTTGGCCGACAGCACCAGCTCCTCGGGTTCGTAAAGCGTAACGCCGGACAAGCCGGCAAGCTCGAGCGTCACGTCGGACTGGCTCGGCCGTCCGAGGCCGCGCTTGGAACCGCGGCCGGCGAGTTCGAGCGTCTTGCCCTCCGCCAAGGCCCAGCGCACGGCGTCCTCGACGTCCTTTCCGTCCCGGGCTTTGAGCACATCGGCCATGCTAGAGTTCACTATGCAACGGACCGACGAACGCTCGCTAGTGGCGAGGGAAAAGCCCGAGCTCGTCATCCATGACACCCCGGAGCTGAACGCCGAGACGCCGGCGCATCTGCTCGACGACGACATCACGCCGACGCGGCTCCTGTTCGCGCGCAACACGGGCGCGATGCCATTGTTTAGCCC
>CAZSAW010000055.1:0-24490 GCA_964604745.1 uncultured Hyphomicrobiales bacterium | reverse complement strand
CTCGTAAGCCTGCGGCTCGCCGTTCGTGTCGTGGTCGCGCGGCGCGTGGCTTTCGCCGTTGCCTTCGCGGCCGCGCCGGTTGCGCCGGCCACCGCGGCGGCCGCGGCGTCGCCGCCGCCGTTCGCTGTCACCGTCGCCGTTCTCGCGCGGCGCGCCCGCGTGCTCGCCACTATCGTCGAACGGTTCGCCTTCGCCCGCTTCGCTCGTCTCCTCGAAATCCTCGTCATGCTCGACGCGATGCTCGGGAACGGTGTCGTGCGTGAAGGATTGTGGCTGCTGCCCTTCGCCGCCGCGCCCGCGGCCACGCCCCCGGCCGCGCCGACCGCGTCGTCGCCTGCGTCCTTCGCCGCGCTCCTGCGGCTGCGGTTCGTGCGAATGCTCGGAGGATGCCTCTTCGAGATCCTCCGCATCCGTGTTGTCGGTTCCTTCCTCCGTGTCCTCGTCTTCTTCGTAGCGCGGCAGCACGCTCGTCGGCTGCACCGCGAGGGCCTTCGCCTGTTCGAGCGACATGACCTGCTCGCCGCGATCGATGGTGAAGGGCGGCTGTCCGGTGATGCTCGCGTCGGCATTGACCGCGATCTGGATGCGGAAACGTTCCTCGAGGCCACGCAAATGCGCGCGCTTGTGGTTGAGCACATAGAGCGCGATGTCGGAGCGCGTGCGCACGATGAGATTGTGGGTCGCGCCCTTCAGCAGCAACTCCTCGATCGAACGCAGCAATTGCAGCGCGACCGACGAGACCGAGCGCACATGCCCGGTGCCACCGCAATGCGGGCAGACCTCGGTCGAGCTCTCCAGCACCGACGTGCGGATGCGCTGGCGCGACATTTCCAGGAGGCCGAAATGGGAGATGCGGCCGACCTGGATGCGCGCGCGATCGCTCTTGAGCGATTCCTTGAGCTTGCGCTCGACCGAACGGTTGTTGCGGTTCTCGTCCATGTCGATGAAGTCGATGACGATGAGACCGGCAAGGTCGCGCAGGCGAAGCTGGCGGGCGATTTCCGCCGCCGCCTCGGAATTGGTCTTGAGCGCGGTGTCCTCGATGTTGTGCTCGCGCGTGGAGCGGCCGGAATTGACATCGATGGCGACCAGCGCCTCGGCCTGGTTGATGACGATGTAGCCGCCGGACTTGAGCTGCACGGTCGGCTGGAACATCGCGTCGAGCTGCGACTCGATGCCGTAGCGCGCGAAGATCGGCTGCGGGTCCTGATAGAGCTTCACGCATTTCACATGGCTCGGCATGAGCATGCGCATGAAGTCTTTGGCTTCCTGATAGGCGCCTTCGCCTTCGACGACGATCTCTTCGATGTCCTTGTGGAAGAGGTCGCGGATCGAGCGCTTCACCAGCGAGCCTTCTTCATAGACGAGGGTGGGCGCCGTCGCCTTCAAGGTGAAATCGCGCACCGTTTCCCAGAGGCGCAGGAGGTATTCGAAGTCGCGCTTGATCTCGATCTTGGTGCGGCTCGCGCCGGCGGTGCGCAGGATGACGCCCATGCCCTCCGGAACTTCCAATTCCTCGGCGACTTCCTTCAGGCGCTGGCGATCCTCCGCGCCGGTGATCTTGCGGCTGATTCCGCCGCCGCGTGCCGTGTTCGGCATCAGCACGGAATAGCGGCCGGCGAGCGACAGGTAGGTCGTGAGCGCCGCACCCTTGGTGCCGCGCTCTTCCTTGACCACCTGTACCAGCATCACCTGCCGGCGCTTGATGACTTCCTGGATCTTGTAGGGGCGGCGGCGATGCCGTGGCGCGCGCTCCTGCACTTCCTCCATGACGTCTTCGCCGCCGACGGACTCGACGATGTCTTCTTCGCCGTGCGGCTCGTCGCCATTCGGCTCATGGTCGCCGTTCTCGCCGTCGGCTTCCGCCACTTCGGTGTGCTCTTCGCGATCCGTCGACGCCTCGACGCCTTCCTGCGGCGCCTCGCCGCTAACGGGTTGCTCGCTCGGCGCATGCTCCATATCGGGGGCAGGTGTGACGTCGGCGAAGGCGGCGGGTTGCGCTTCGGTTGGAGCTTCCGCCGCGGGCTCGGATTGCGCGGCATGTTCCGCGCTCTCCACGTTCATGTCTTCCGGGAACTCGCCATTCTCGGCAGCATCCGCGCTTTCGCGAACGGCTTCCTCGGCCGCGAGATCGGCGCCGCGCACGACATCGTCGTGGCGATGACGCGCCTCGCGCCGCTGGCGATGCCGGCGCCGGCCGCGATGGTCTTCGTCGTCATCCTCGTCGCGATGCGCGCGGCTTTCTTCCTCGATCAGCGCCTGCCGATCGGCAACCGGAATTTGATAATAGTCGGGATGAATTTCCGAGAAGGCGAGGAAACCGTGCCGGTTGCCGCCGTAATCGACGAAGGCGGCCTGCAGCGACGGTTCGACGCGCGTTACCTTGGCGAGATAAATATTGCCGCGCAATTGCTTGCGCGAAGCGGATTCGAAATCGAATTCCTCGACTCGATTGCCGTGCATGACGACGACCCGGGTTTCCTCCGGATGCGTCGCGTCGACGAGCATCTTGTTGGGCATTGTTTGATCTCATGCGGGCGGATTGTCGCCGCGTCGTAGCGCGACGCCGACGGCGAGCGCGAAAGCGCAAGCGGCCGCCCTGAACTGATGGGGGATGGGATGGATGCGCAGCCAAGCGCCGGCTCGTGCGGCGCCGCACGCGATCCTTGCGGAAACCCGCAAGCGCGACGTCGAAGCTGAGCCCGTGCTTGAGCCATATGCGAACCCGTGGCGAGGCGGCCTTCGCTCAAAAGCGCGACCGCGCAGTCTGTCTTCGCTTACGGTATTCCGCGCGTGGCGCCGCCAAACTGACGGGCGCCACGAAAACCGAACACTGCACCAGCCGGCGCGGCGTTCAATCCGGATGTCCTACCGACCCAATTGCTTGGATCAAGGCCTTGCCGAGCCGGTCGCTTGCCGCCGCCTGCGTCGTGGCAGGGGGTCGGCGACGACCGCTTGCACCCGTCGGTTCCGCTCCTTCCAATGTGCCTCTCTTTGGAGCGATCATTTCGACAGGCGTGCCGGATGCCTTAACGCGGCACAACCGGAACACGAAAAACCGTCAGCGAATACTTTATTATGCTTGCGCGACCGCTCTGGCAAGGGAGGCTTCCCGTCTGCGAGCCTCCGGACGGGGCGGAAGCGGGGAAATGCTACGGCTTTTACCGGCTTTGCGCAGAGCCCGGGCGCGAATAGGCTTCCTGAGGGGGCGTCTGACGACAGGCGGTGCGCGTGCGCCGATTCGCACGCGGCTGACCGCTGGCCACGCCTGCCGGTTGTAGGAGGAAGGGCTGGGCGAGCGTGAGGGGAGCGGGAGCGAAACGATGCGTCTACACCTGCCTGATGGGCCGGTATGAGCGGCTCAACGAGCAGCCGGTCGCCCGGCAATCGACGCTTCCGTTCTTTTGCCTCACCGACGATCCCGAGCTGACAAGCGATACCTGGACGGTCGTGCCGATCGAACCCGCTTTGCCCGGGGATCCGGTTCGCAGCGCGCGAATGGTCAAGATTCTCGGCCACCCGTCGCTGTCGGACTTTGACCAGTCGCTTTACATTGACAATTCCGTCGTGCTGACAAGCGCACCGGAAGCGGTTTTCGACCGTTACCTTGCGGACAGTCCTCTCGCCCTGCCGACGCACAGCTTCCGCAAGACGCTCGCCGCCGAGTTCGAGAAAGTCGAGGAGCATCAGCTCGACGATTCAACGCGTATCGCCGAACAACTCGCGCATCTGTCGGCCACGCATGCAGAATTGCTGAACGAGCGGCCTTTCTGGACCGGCATCCTGTTACGCGATCACCGTGACGCGGTCGTGCGGACGGCAATGAATTACTGGGCAAGCGATGTCCTTCGCTATGCCCGCCGCGATCAGCTTTCCGCAAACAAGGCTTTTGCCCGGGCCGCCCTTTCGCCGAACCGCATGGAAATCGACAACTACGAGTCCTGGTTTCACGTCTGGCCGCGCCTGGCGCAGCGAAACCACAAGATGCGGGTGAAGCGCGACGATCCTCTGCGGTCGTTGCAGCAGCAGATCACGCGGCTCGAACAATCCCTCGCAGCGGAACGCGAAACGATCGACGAACTCCGCACAAGAATTACCCGGCAAAAGGAAACCATCGACGGCGTGATGGCGTCGACCAGCTGGCGCATCACCGCGCCATTGCGGGCGACGAGACAAATGTCCGCGCGCGTGTCCGATTGGTATCGAAACAGCAAGCAGAACGATATCGCCTATGCGATTGGCCTCAAACCTCTTGCTCACTTAATCACTGACGCTCTCACATCGCGTGCGCGCTCCTGGAAGCGGCGTGGTCTCGGCCGGTCGCGCGTGGGGCGCATGCTCATCGACCTTTGCCTGTATCCCGACGATTTTCGGACCATCAACCGGAGCTACGTGCATGTCTTTGGCACGAAACCGAGGCTGTTCCGTCCCCGGACGTTCAACGAAAAGATTCAGGCGGCGAAATTGTTTGCGCGCTCTTCGAAACGGACCATGCTCGCCGACAAGCTTCTGGCTCGGGAATTCGTGAAGGACAGGTTGGGCGACCGTGTCGCCTTACCCAAGATCCATTGGATCGGATCGGATCTCATTGCCGCGCGTGAGGTCGCGTTGCCGCCGCGCTTTGTCATCAAGGCCAATCATGGCTCGGGCTACAACATCGTTGTTGGCGACAGCGCCGAACTCGATTGGATCGTCGCAGCCCAGCGGACCAGCGAATGGTTGCGGCAGGATTTCTGCGATCTGTTTGCCGAATGGCAGTACCGTTGGATCCAGCCAAGGCTTTTCATCGAGGAATTTCTCGAAGGACCGAGTGGCGATGTCGCTTTCGACTATCGCTTCTCCTGCTTTGCCGGCCGTGTGGAGTTCGTCGGGGTGCGTGCCGACGTGCGCACTCAGGTCAAACGGTCCTTTTTCACGCGCGATTTCGAGCCGCTTCCGGTCGGCGTTGTTCCGGTCGCCGATCCTTATCGCGGTCCGCCGCCGCGCAATCTTTCGCAGATGATCGAACTCGCAGAGGCGATCGCCGCGGGCGAGCGTTTTGTCCGCATCGATCTCTATGAGGGCGACCCGCCGATTTTCAGCGAAGTCACTTGGTCGCCGGGGGGCGGGCACGAGAAGTTCGACCCGCCGGAATGGGATGCAAAATTCGGCGCGCTGTGGCCCTGACGGCCCAAAGGTAACCGGCGCGGGCAAAAAGCCCTGCCGGTGTGTCCCATCGGCAACCCGCCGGGCCGGCCGGTGCGTTATCCGTCAAGAAGCGGTTAACCAGCGTGATCGTATGGGTTATTCAACAGGCGGGAGGGTCGAATCGTGACCGGCCGCTGGGGAATCCTGGCCATTTGCTGCGTGGTTGTTGCCGCGGCCGCCATCGACGCGGCCGGCGGTCATGCGCGCGTGGCAGCCGCTCAGGACTTTCCCGTCGCCACCGATGCGCGGATCGGGGGCGATGAGAACCAGACGCGCTTTATTATCGATCTCAACCAGAAGATTGAATTGCACGCCTTTACGCTGGCCGATCCCTATCGCGTGGTTGTCGATCTGCCCCAGGTCACGTTCCAGCTCCCGCCCAAGGTCGGCGAGAAGGGCCGGGGACTGGTCAAGGCGTTCCGGTTTGGACTCGTCATGGCCGGCGGTTCGCGCATCGTCATCGATCTCGCGAAGCCGGCGCGGCTTGACAAGGCGTTCGTGCTCGAACCGGGGCAGGGCCAGCCAGGGCGGCTTGTGCTCGATCTTGTCGCGACCGATCGCGAGAGCTTTATGCGCGATCTCAAGAAAGAGAACCGGGCGGCGCGGCCTGCGTCGCCCGCGGCGGGCACGATCTCGCCCTCGCCACAGGCCTCCGCTGATCCGCGGCCGATCGTCGTCGTCGATCCCGGTCATGGGGGCATCGACAGCGGCGCGGAAACAGCCGCCGGCGACACCGAGAAATCGATCGTGCTCGATTTCGGGCTGTTGCTGCGCGACCAGCTCGAAAAGACCGGCAAATACCGCGTCGTCATGACGCGAACGGATGACACCTTCATTCCTCTCGACGACCGCGTGCGCATCGCGCGCGAACGGGGCGGGGCGCTGTTCGTTTCGATCCATTGCGACTCCATCCGCCGGGCAGAAGGCGATGCACAGGGCGCGACGGTCTACACGCTGTCCGAGCGCGCCTCGGACTCCGAAGCCGCGAGGCTTGCCGATGCCGAGAACAAGGCTGACGTGATCGCGGGTCTCGACCTTCGGGCCGAGCCGAACGACGTCGCCAATATCCTGATCGATCTCGCCCAGCGCGAGACCAAGTCGCTTTCCACGCGCTTTGCCCGCAACCTGGTCGGGGAGCTGAAAAGTGCCATCCGGCTGCATCGCGAGCCGGTGAAATCGGCCGGTTTCAAGGTGCTGAAATCGCCGGACGTGCCCTCGGTTTTGCTCGAACTCGGCTATATCTCGAACAAGGACGATCTCAAGCTGCTCAAGTCGGAAGCATGGCGGGCCAAGACGGTGGATTCGGTGGTCAAATCCATTGACGGTTTCTTCAATAACCGGCGTCTGGCCGGCACGGTGACGGCGGTGGAACAGCCATGAGAGCGGCGGGCAGGGGCCTCAGTTTGACCATAAAAACCGGCGACGAAGGCTGCGCGGCGATTGCGGCTTGCGCGCAGCGGCGGGCCGGGCGGCCTACGGAAATGACTATTTCGGGCGGCGCGGCGGGTGTTCTCGCTGCCGCAGGATGATCCTGACACATGCGGCTGCTTCTTCGCTTTTTCGGCTTTCTGTTCGCGGCGGGAACGATCCTGTTCCTCGTCGGCGTCGCCGGCGTCGCCGGGCTGATGTGGCATTATTCCAAGGACCTGCCGGACTATTCGCAGCTGCAGGATTATGAGCCGCCGGTGATGACGCGCGTGCACGCGTCGGACGGCTCGCTGCTCGCCGAATACGCCAAGGAGCGCCGGCTCTACCTGCCGATCCAGGCGGTACCAAAGCTCGTGACCAATGCCTTCGTCTCCGCCGAGGACAAGAACTTCTACGAGCATGGCGGTCTCGATTTCTCCGGCATCGCGCGCGCGGGCATCCTCTATCTGCAGAATTTCGGCACCAATCGCCGCCCGCAGGGTGCCTCGACCATCACGCAGCAGGTGGCGAAGAACTTCCTGTTGACCAACGAAGTGTCGTTCACGCGCAAGATCAAGGAAGCCTTGCTCGCGCTGAAGATCGAACGCACCTATTCGAAAGAGAAGATCCTCGAACTCTATCTCAACGAAATCTATCTCGGCTTTGGCGCGTATGGCGTCGCCGCCGCGTCGCTTCTGTATTTCGACAAGTCCGTGCACGAACTGACGATCGCGGAAGCGGCTTATCTTGCCGCCTTGCCGAAGGCGCCGTCGAGCCTGCATCCGTTCCGCCAGCGCGAGCGCGCGATCGAGCGGCGTAACTACGTCATCGACCGCATGAAGGACGACGGCTACATCAAGGCCGCCGACGCCGAGAAGGCGAAGAAGGAGCCGCTCAACGTTGTGCAGCGGCCGACCGGCGCGCATGTGTTCGCGGCCGAATATTTCGCCGAGGAAGTGCGGCGCGAGATTTACGAGAAATACGGAGAGAAGAAGCTCTACGAGGGCGGCCTCTCCGTCCGCACGACGCTCGATCCGAAATTGCAAGTGGCCGCGCGCAAGGCGCTGGTCGACGGTCTCGTGCGTTTCGACGAGGCCGAAGGCTATCGCGGCGCGATTGCCAAGATCGACATCGCCGGCGATTGGGGCGTGAAACTCGCCGAGCAGAAGGCGCTGAACGACATTGCGCCGTGGCGTCTCGCCGTGGTGCTTGAAATCTCCGATCAGTCCGCGCGCATCGGCTTCCAGCCCGGGCGCGATCCCGGCGGTGCCATCCTGAAGGAGCGGCAGGTCGGCATCATTCCGCTCGATGGCGTCAAATGGGCGAAGGCTGCGAGCGGTCCGACCAAGGGCAAGACACCGGCGAAAGTCTCGCAGGTGCTCGAACCGGGCGACGTCATTTATGTCGACCCGCTCACCAACAAGGATGGCCCGATCAACGGGCAGTACCGGCTGCGCCAGGTGCCGGAAGTCTCCGGCGCCATCGTCGCGATGGATCCGCAGACCGGCCGCGTGCTCTCGCTCGTCGGCGGGTTCTCGTACGATCAGAGCCAGTTCAATCGCGCGACGCAGGCGCTGCGGCAGCCGGGCTCGTCGTTCAAGCCGTTCGTCTACGCGACGGCGCTCGACAACGGCTATACGCCGTCGTCGCTTGTGCTCGATGCACCGGTCGAAATCGACCAGGGTCCGGGTCTCGGCGTATGGCGTCCGGAAAACTATTCGGTCGGGAAATATGCCGGTCCGGCGACGCTGCGCTTCGGCATCGAACAGTCGCGCAATACGATGACCGTGCGTCTGGCGCAGGACATCGGCATGCCGCTGATCGCCGATTACGCCAAGCGGTTCGGCGTCTATGACGATCTGCCGCCCTATCTCTCGTTCGCGCTCGGCGCCGGCGAGACGACCGTGCTGCGCATGGTCACGGCCTATTCGATGTTCGACAATGGCGGTCGCCGCATCAAGCCGACACTGATCGATCGCATTCAGGACCGTTACGGCCACACCATCTACAAGCACGACCAGCGCGAATGTCGCGGCTGCGACGCCGACAAATGGGCGAGTCAGCCGGAGCCGACACTGATCGACCGGCGCGAGCAGGTGATCGATCCGATGACCGCCTATCAGATCACGTCGATCATGGAAGGCGTGGTCCAGCGCGGCACCGCGACGGTGGTGCGCGAGGTCGGCAAGCCGATTGCCGGCAAGACCGGAACCACCAATGACGAGAAGGACGCGTGGTTCGTCGGCTATTCGCCCGATCTCGCGGTCGGCTGCTATATCGGTTACGACAAGCCGCGCCATCTTGGCCGCGGCGCGACCGGCGGCCATCTGGCGGCGCCGATCGTGAAGGACTTCTTCAAGGTCGCGCTCGCCGACAAGCCGGCTTTGCCGTTCCGTGTTCCGCCCGGGATCAAGCTCATCCGCGTCGATCCGAAGACGGGTCTGCGCGCCGGACCGGGTACCGACCGCGTCATCCTCGAAGCCTTCAAGCCGGGCACCGCGCCGCCCGATTCCTATTCCGTGGTCGGTTTCACCGATGTCGACGGCAATCCGATCGGCGGCGATCCGAACGCTCGCAGCGTGCCGATGGATTCCGACCGCGCCATCCGGCAGGGGACCGGCGGGCTCTATTAAGAGCCGGTCCGCGGGTCTCGATTTGTTGCAGAATCATTCAGCTCGCGCTGCATGTCAGTCCTGCGGGCGCAATTGCGCTTTGCAGGGATGCGCCCACTTGCGTAACGTGCCGGCGTGAATGGAAATCCCCCAATGCGCTCTGCGGGGCGTCCCGCGGCTGCAGCCTCGATTCATCCCACCGCCATCATCGAACCCGGCGCGACGATCGGGGCAGGGGTGACGATCGGCCCCTATTGCACGATCGGCCCCAACGCGGTGATCGGCGACGACTGCCGCCTGGTCGCGCACGTCCACGTCCAGGGTCACACGACGGTCGGCGCGCGCACCATCGTCTATCCTTTCGCCTCGCTCGGCGTGCCGCCGCAATCGGTGCATTATCGCGGCGGGCCGACGCGCCTCGTTATCGGGACCGATTGCGACATCCGCGAAGGCGTCACGATGAACACCGGCACTGAGGACGGCCGCGGCGTGACGGAGGTGGGTGACCACGGCTTCTTCATGGTCAACAGCCATGTCGCACACGATTGCTCGGTGGGAAGCAACGTGACGTTCGCCAACGGCGCGACGCTGGGTGGGCATTGCGTCATCGGCGACCACGTGTTCATCGGCGGGCTCGCGGCCGTGCACCAGTACACGCGTATCGGCGAGAGCGCGATGATCGCCGGCACCGCGGGGCTCAATCTCGATGTCATTCCGTTCGCGCTCGTCGCCGGGCCTTATGGCCGCTTGCGCGGCATCAACGCCGTCGGATTGAAGCGGCGCAATTTCCCGGCGCAATCGATCCGTGCCGTGCGCGCCGCCTATCGGCGTATTTTTCTCGGCGGCGGCGAGATGGCGCAGCGCCTTGCCGACGTTGAAGCGGAGTATGGCGGCGACAGCGCGGTGATGAAGATCGTCAGCTTCATCCGCAACAAGGGCAAGCGGGAGCTTTGTCCCGCCCGCAACGGCCGCAGCGAAGATGACGAATAGCGCGCGGACCTCTGCGGCTCAGCGCTTGGCCTTCCACTTGGCGAATTCGGCCTGTGTGGCCTCATCCGGAGGATAAAGGCCGAAGATGCCGGCGCCGTTGCGCACCTTCTCGGTGACGAAATCCTCGAAGATCGATTGCTCGGCCGCGTCATGCGCGACCTGTTCGGCAAGCTCCGCCGGGATGACGACCACGCCCTCGCCATCGCCGACGATGATGTCGCCGGGATAGACCGGCACGCCGCCGCAGCCGATCGGCAGATTGATGTCGGCGGCATGATGCTTGATCAGGTTGGTCGGCGCCGAGGGGCCGGCGCAATAGGCCGGGAAGGGCAGCTGCGCAATCTCCGGCGAGTCGCGCAGGCCGCCGTCGCTGACGAGTCCGGCCGCGCCGCGCTTCATCATGCGGGTGACAAGGATGCCGCCGGCCGACGCCACGCTTGCGTCGCCGCGGCAATCCATAACAAGCACATGGCCGGGCGGGATGTCCTCGACCGCCTTGCGTTGCGGGTGGGAACGATCCTTGAAGACTTCCAGCACGTCGAGGTCCTCGCGCGCAGGGATGTAGCGCAGGGTATAGGCCTCGCCGACCATGTTGCCGGCATTCGGATTGAGCGGATAGACGCCCTGGATGAAGACATTGCGGAAGCCGCGCTTGAGCATTTGCGTCGTCAGCGTCGCGGTCGAAACGTGCCGGAGTTTTTCGCGTGCGGCGTCGGTAAGCCTGGCGGCCATCATTTCCCCCTGATTTTCGCCTGCCCGGTCGGGGCCAAGCAGTTGCGTTCGTGACGTGATCTCGCTAAATCCCGCGCAATTCAATAGCAATGTTGCGAGCGCCGCGCACGGCGTTTGCATGAAGAGGCGGCAATGCGGGCTGAGACCCAATCCATCGTCGATGACATCAAGCGGTCCGTGGGACTGCTGAGGAGGCATCTTTGACTTCGATGCCGCCAAAGTCCGCCTCGCCGAACTGAACAACAAGGCTGAAGATCCCAAGCTCTGGGACGATCCCGCGCGCGCGCAGAAGGTAATGCAGGAGCGCACCGCGCTCGAGGATCAGCTGTCCTCGATCGGCCGTATCGAGCAGGAGCTCGACGATCAGGTCACGATGATCGAGCTTGGCGAAGCCGAGAAGGATCAGAAAGTCATCGCCGACGCCGAAGAGACGCTGAAGAAGCTGAAGGCGGAGGCGAGCCGCCGTGAACTGGAGGCGCTCCTGTCCGGCGAGGCCGATGCCAACGACAGCTATCTTGAAGTGCATGCGGGCGCCGGCGGCACGGAAAGCCAGGACTGGGCCAGCATGCTCATGCGCATGTATGTGCGCTGGGCCGAGGCGCATGGCTACAAGGTCGAGTATATTGAAGAGACCGAGGGCGACGGCGCCGGTATCAAGTCGGCCACGATCCTCGTGAAGGGTCACAACGCCTACGGCTGGCTGAAGAGCGAGCACGGCGTGCACCGTCTCGTGCGCATCTCGCCGTTCGATTCCAATGCGCGCCGGCATACCTCGTTCGCCAGCGTCGACGTCTACCCGGTGATCGACGACAGCATCAAGATCGACATCAAGGAATCCGACGTCCGTGTCGACACGCTACGCGCGAGCGGGGCCGGCGGTCAGCACGTGAACCGCACGGAATCGGCAGTGCGGCTGACGCATATTCCGACCAACGTCGTCGTGTTCTGTCAGAACGACCGTTCGCAGCATCGCAATCGCGCGCAGGCGTGGGACATGTTGCGCGCTCGTCTTTATGAGCGCGAATTGAAGAAGCGCGAAGAGGCGGCCGCCGCCGAGCAGGCGGCGAAGACCGACATCGGCTGGGGTCACCAGATCCGCTCGTATGTGCTGCAGCCCTATCAGATGGTGAAGGATCTGCGCACCGGCGTCTCGACCTCGAATACCGGCGCGGTGCTCGACGGCGATCTCGATCAGTTCATGGGTGCGGTGCTGGCGCAGCGCGCATTCGGCGGTGGCCCGGAGACGGTCGAGGACGTGGACTAGCGGAGCGGCGCGGAGCCGCTCCGCTTTCGTCTCACATCATTTCCCGTTCTTCTGCAGCCAGGTGTTCATCCAGGCGATCTCTTCTTCCTGCGCCTTGATGATGCCTTCGGCGAGCTTCTTCACTTCGGGATCCTTGCCGAAGGCGAGCACGACTTTCGCCATGTCGATCGCGCCCTGATGATGCGGGATCATGCCTTTGACGAAATCGACATCGGCATTGCCTGTGAAGGCGATGTCCATGTTCGCATGCATCTTGGCATTGACGCCCTGGAAGGCGAGGCTCGAGGGTCCCTGATCGCCCTTGGACCCCGTGCCTTGCATACCGCCATGCATGTTTCCCATGCCGCCTTGTCCCTGGCCGTGCATCATGCCTTGAGCCATGTGCATGCGCATCATCTCGTGATGCGATCCGTCCGGCTGCATGCCCGGACCCATTTGTGCGAAGGCAATGCCACCGGCGAGCGCCAGCGCTCCCGCGGCGGCAGCGACAATCCATGTGATCTTCATTTGGCTAACTCCTGAATCGTGCGGGTGCGCGCAGGGGCGCGATTTGCCCGCGTGTAAGTGTTGCAGTGACGATGTACTTCAGGAGAGCAGGCGGGGCGGCGGATCGAGCGCGTCGATGTCAGCGGACAGAGGCGCGGACTGCAACGCGGCGTCAAGCATCACGCTCGCGCGTTCGACCGTAGAGAGCGGGGCGACCGGCGTGATCGCCGCCACATTGGCGAGCGGGCATTGAGGAAGGGCGTTCGCGCCGTGCCCGTCATGACTCGGGGAGCACGGTTGTTCCGGGGCTGTCGCGTGATGGGAGGCGTGATTCTCGTCCGCCGCCGAAGAATGGTGCGCATTCGCGACGTGGGGAGACAGATGCGATGCGGCCAAAGCGCCGGCGAGTGCCATCGATGGCCCGTGCAGCAGGCTTGCCGCCATGCAAACCGCAAGGACGATCGTCAGACAGTGCCGGAAGCGCGCGACCATGCGGCAAAGCTAGAGAGCCAACCGGGCCGGAACAAGGCATGGCCCGGGCTGATCTTCGTCAATTGATGAGGCTGCCGAGCCTTATTCCGGCGCGCAGGAATTTCTGCGGATCGACCGCCTCGCCATCGACCCGCGTCTCGTAATGCAGGTGCGGCCCGGTCGAGCGTCCGGTCGAGCCGATCTTGCCGATCACCTGTCCGATGCGGATGGTTTGTCCGACCGTCACGTCGATCGAGGAGAGGTGGCCGTAGCGCGTGGCAAGGCCGTTGCCGTGGTCGATCTCGACCATCTTGCCATAGCCACCGCTCCAGCTCGCGATCGTCACCGTCCCGTTGGCCGTGGCGCGCACCGGATCGCCGGCATCGCCGCGCATGTCGACGCCGGTGTGAATGGCCGGGCCTTTCATGAACGGATCCATGCGCATGCCGAAGGGCGAGCTCATGTCGATCTCGCCGAAAACGGGCTTGCGCACCGGAACGGACGTGAGCGTGCGCGTCAGGCGATCCGCCTGCGAGCGCGCGAGGTTGATGCGATAGACTTGGCGATCGAACGAGCTGGCATCGGGCTTGACCGGCACATAGGGGCCGCCGATCGCGCCGGTGGTGAGATTGGCATTCGATTGCCCTTTGCCGGCATCGATACCGAGATCGGTGAGCACGCCGCGAATGCGCTTGATCTTTGAATCGTATGTCTCTTCCACGGCATTGAGAGTGGACGTCTGTTTCGCCGAAATGCGGTCGAGCGAATCCGATAATCGCGCCAGCGCGCCTTCGATGCCGCCGCGGGTGCGCTTGTTCGCATCGCGATTTTCGAGCGGCAGCGGACGCGATTCAAGCCGCGCTTCGCGATCCGGCGGCGCCGTGAAGATCACCGTGTCGTTGATCGGGGAGGGCTTGAGCGGCATGGCGCGCGCGGGATCGCCGGCGCGGCCGGGCTGACGGATCGAGCCGGTGGTGACCGGGTCGACGATGCCGTTCAGCGCGCTCGCGCGCTGTTCGAGCGCGGACTGCCGGCTCAGCAACTGATTGAGCTTCGTTTCGAACTGCTCCTGGTCGAGCAGCTGACGGCTGGTGATGCGATCGATCTGCGCGCGCAATTCGGCGATGCGATCTTCGTAGGCGAATTGCATTTCCGCCTGACGTCCGATCAGGCGTTTGAGGACATCGTCATGGAAAGCGAAATAAGTGCCGGTCGCGACCGACCAGCCGGCCATGACGACCAGCGAACCGACGACGACCCAGAAAGCGACGGGTCCGAGACGAACCTGCCGGCCGGCATGGACGAGCGTATAGGCAGCGGATTTCGTCCGGGGCGGGGCCGCATGGCGCGCAGGCACGTGCTTTGGCGCGACGGGATGAGGATGGACTGGCGGTGCGGCGTAGGGCTGGGGCGGGCGCCGCGTCTCGGCTGCCTCGACGAATCGGCCTGAATCGCGACGATGCTCGAAATGACTGGACCGGTAGGACATCGACGCTCCCCGCCGTCCCTTCGGCGGGCCGACGCTGTAAACGCTGTCGATATGAGCGTGGTATGGTTAATTTTTTGGAAATGCTTCAAGCGTAAGCCGATGAGGGCCGTCACAGCGTCTGGGCGGCGTTGAGCACGTCCTGCGCATGACCTTCGACCCTGACCTTTGGCCAGATGCGGGCGATGCGCCCGTCCCGCCCGATCAGAAAGGTCGAGCGCACGATCCCCATGAAGCGGCGGCCATACATCGATTTCTCCGCCCAGACCCGGTAGGCCTCGAGCATGCGATGCGCCTCGTCGGAGGCGAGGGGGACAGTCAGACCATGCTTGGCGGTGAAGGTATCGAGTCGCTTCACCGGGTCGCCCGACACGCCGAGGATGGCCGTATCCGCCTTGGCGAAGGCCTTGGCCAAGCGGGAAAAGTCCATGGCCTCCCGGGTACAACCCTCGGTATCGGCCTTGGGATAAAAATACAGAACGAGCTTGCGGCCGGCGAAATCGCGCAAGGCCACGGAGCCGCCGCCGGCCTGCGGGAGGGTAAAAGCTGGCGCCTTGTCGCCCTCGGCCAATTCGCGCGCCATGTGCCTTCCTTTCGTCGTTTTCCCCGGGTCATCCTCGCCGGAATGGTCGAGGCGACGGGAACCGAGGGGGCCTGCGGCCTCCGAGCGGCCATAGAAACTCATCGGTCCGACAGCCTCACCGGCGATCTTGCAGCGTCGAGCGTGACGGACAAGGGGACGTCCGAGCGGGCATGACGGACAAGAGCAACGCTCCGCGCATCGCTGCGCTCCGCGCCTTGCAGGAGAGCTTCGATCAGCAATGCCGCGCCCGGATTGCCGGTCGTGATGCTCCCGATCAGCGCGCGAAGCCGGAGGCGGTTGCACGTGCGCAGACCGATCCGCACAAGCACCATCAGGGTCAGCACGCAGCGGGCACCAGGCTGGCGGGCGTGAAGCTCAAAGGGCGCGAACGCGCGCGCCGCGTCACCCGCCGTGCGCGCGATATTTCCGCCGCCGCCTGGTGGAAAATCCGCGGCGGATTGCGCCGCCCGCTTCTGCGCAAGGTAATCGTCTGGGTCGGCTCCGCTGTCGCGGTGATGGTGCTCGGCTGCCTCGGCTTCTGGTGGCGTCTGTCGAGCGGACCGATCGAGATCGATCTGGCGACACCCTGGCTCGCGGCCGCGATCGAGCAGAATCTCGGCTCGGGCTACAAGGTCGATGTCGGCGGCACGCAGATCGAACGCGATGAAGCCGGTCACACGTCGCTGCGCATCCGCGACATCGTCGTGCGCGATCGCGATCGCGCCATCGTCGCCAATGCACCGAAAGCGGAAGTCTCGGTTTCCGGAACGAGCTTGCTGATGGGAAGCTTGCGCGCGACGCGCGTAAGTCTCGTCGGCGCCGAATTGGCTGTGCGCATCGAGCAGGACGGACAGCTGACCGTGTCGACCGGCGCGGAGCGGCGGCCGCTCGCGGTCTCGCCGTCGATCGTGCGGCCCGGGACAAGCCCGGACGTGCAGGCACCGGCGTCGCAGTCGTCACAGCCGCAAGCGATGCAGGCGCCGGCGGCAGCCACCGCGGCCATGCTCAACAGCGCGGAAAAATTCGCAAGCCTTCTGTCCTGGATCGACAGCATCGGCGCTTCCGGCCTCGACGGACGCGGTCTCGGCGAGATCGGTCTGAAGAACGGCAGCCTGATCGTTGACGACATGCGCAACGGCAAGCACTGGACCTTCCAGCAGATCAATTTCAGCGTGAACCGGCCGCGGCGCGGCGGCGTCGTCATCACGCTCGGATCGGACGCGACCGAGCGGCCGTGGCTCCTCATGGCGGCGGTGACGCCGAGCGGCTATCAGCGCCGCGCGGTGCAGATCGAGGCGCGGCGCGTGCTCGCCAAGGATCTTCTGCTCGCAATGCGTCTCGATCAGGGGCAGTTCCAGGCGGACATTCCGCTGTCGGCGGTGCTGCGCGCAGAGATTGGCCCTGACTCGCTGCCACAGATGATCGAAGGCCGCATCATCGCCGAGCAGGGGACGTTCGGCGATCTCGACGATCCGGACGGATCGTTCGGCATCGACAAGGCGGAGTTCACCGTCGATTGGGATGCGACGCGCAAGACACTGGTGATGCCGTTCCAGATCGTCGCGGGCGGCAATCGCATCACGTTGCTCAGCCGCTTCGAGGCGCCGCGCGAGGACGGCGCGCCGTGGCGGCTGACAGTCACCGGCGGCTCGCTCGTGCTCGCCGGAAATCAGAACGAGACCGATCCGCTTGTGCTCAACCGTATTCTGATGCGCGCGCATCTCGATCTCGCGACCAAGCGGCTCGTCGTCGATCAGGGTGAAATCGGCGGCAAGGAATTGAGCCTCGCGCTGTCTGGCAACCTCGATTATTCGAGCGGCGAGGCGCGTCTCACCGGCGGTCTTGCCGGAACGCAGATGACCGGCCTCTCGGCGAAGCGCATCTGGCCCGCCTTTGTTGCGCCGAAGGTCCGCAACTGGGTGCTCGACCATTTCGAAGGGGGCGCGGTGGAGCGGCTCGTCATTGCCGTGAACTCGCCAGCCGAGAATCTGAAGGAGAGCGGGCCGCCCATTCCCGATGACGGGCTCTCGGTCGATGTCGTCGTCACCAACGGCGTCATCCAGCCGCTCAGCGAATTGCCGGCGATCCGCGAAGCCGACATCACGACCCGCATCACCGGCCGTTCGGCGACGATCACGATCGGCCGCGGCACGCTCGAATTGCCGTCGGGCCGCAAGCTCACTCTGACGAATGGCGTGTTTGAGGTGCCCGACACCTTCCCGAAAGGACCGCAGGCGCGGGCGCGTTTCCGCGTCGATGGTCCGGTGCAGGCGGCGGCGGAGTTGCTTTCCTTCGACATGCTGCGTGATGCGGCGGCGATGCCGATCGATCCGGCAGCGAGCCGGGGTACGGTGAGCGGACAGGTCAATGTCGGATTGCGTCTTGCCAAGAACCCTCCGCCCGGGTCGACGACCTATGCGGTCAATGTTGATCTGAGCAATTTCGGCGCCGACGGCATGGTGCTCGGGCAGAAACTCGAGTCGCAGAATTTGCGCGTGGCCGCGACGCAGCAGGGCTATCAGGTCAAGGGCGACGTGAAGATCAACGGCACGCCCGGCGCGCTTGAATACAAGCGCTCGCGCGCCGACAATGAAGCCGAATTTCGCGTGCAGATGACGCTCGACGATGCCGCCCGTGCGCGTTTCGGCATGGATATCGGTGGCGCGATCACCGGCGCGATCCCTGCCAAGCTGAGCGGCAAGCTCGCAGGGGATCAGGATTCGCGGCTCACGATCGAGGCCGATCTCACGCAGGCGCGGATCAACAATCTCCTTCCCGGATGGGTGAAGGCGCCAGGCAAGGCGGCGCGCGCGACCTTCACGCTCGTCGACAAGGGGCAAGCGAAACGCCTGGAAGACATCGTCATCGACAGCCAGGGCGTTCAGGTCAAGGGCAACATCCAGTTCGGCGACAACGGCGATCTCGTCGCGGCAAATTTCCCGGTCTTCACGCTCTCTGACGGCGACCGCACCAGCCTGCGCGCCGACAGGAGCCCTGACGGCACGCTGCGCGTGATCATGCGCGGCGACGTCTATGACGGCCGCAGTTTCGTCAAATCGATGCTGGCGACGAGCACAGGCGATCACAAATCGAAAATCCAGCTCGACGACCTCGACGTCGATGCGAAGATCGGCGCGGTCGCCGGCTTCAACGGCGAGGCCTTGCGCGGGCTCGAACTGAAAATGTCGAAGCGCGGCGGCAACGTGAAATCGTTGAACGTCAACGCCAAGATTGGGCGCGACACCCCGCTCACCGCCGACATGCGCACGCGCAGCGACCAGCGCGGCGGCCGGCAGGTAATCTATATGGAGACCGGCGACGCCGGCGCACTGTTCCGTTTCACCGACATGTACCCGAAGATGGTGGGCGGCCAGATGTGGATCGCGCTCGATCCGCCGACCAAGGATCAGGCGCCGCAGGAAGGCGTCGTCAACATCAAGGATTTTGCCGTGCGCGGCGAGGCGGCGCTCGATCGCATCGCGTCGCAGGGCCAGAACGCTCCGCAGAGCGGCGGCGGTGTCGATTTCTCGCGGCTGCGCATCGAATTCACGCGCGCGCCGGGCAAGGTCACCTTCCGCGACGGTGTGGTGCGAGGCGCCACGATCGGCGCGACGATGGATGGCATCATCGACTACGCCAAGAACGACGTGCACATGCGCGGCACCTTCGTCCCGCTCTATGGGCTCAACAATGCCTTCGGGCAGATCCCGATCGTCGGCCTGTTTCTCGGCGGCAGCAACGAGGGTTTGCTCGGCGTGACTTACGAAGTGGTGGGCCCGCCCGGCGCGCCGATCCTGCGCGTCAATCCGATTTCGGCGGTGGCGCCTGGCCTGTTGCGCAAATTCTTCGAGTTTCCCGGCGAGCGCATGAGCCCGGCGCAGGGCTATCAGAGCGGCAGCTCTGACCGCATCCAGTAGCGCGCAGCTTCAATCAGATTGGCTTGAGCAGAGCGTGCCGTTTGCGGCCGAGCGAGAGCTTGATGACGCCCTCAGGCGTCAAATCGCGTAATGTCAGTATCATCTTCTCGTCGGTGACGGTCACGTCGTTGACCTTCAAGCCGCCGCCCTTGATCTGCCGGCGCGCTTCGCTGGTCGACGTGACGAACCCTGCCTGCACATTGGCGGTGAGAATGCCGATGCCTTTCTCGAGATCGGCACGCGACACTTCAATCGTCGGCAATGTCTCGGCGAGCGCGCCTTCCTCGAATGTGCGGCGTGCGGTTTCCGCCGCCTGGTCGGCCGCGGCGCGGCCATGGATCAGCGCGGTCGCCTCCGTTGCGAGAACCTTCTTCGCCTCGTTCAGTTCGGAGCCGCTCAGGGCGGCGAGCCGTTTGATCTCGTCGAGCGGCAAAACGGTGAAGAGCTTGAGGAAACGCTCGACGTCCCCATCCTCGGTATTGCGCCAGTATTGCCAGTAATCGTACGGGCTCAGCATGTCGGGATTGAGCCAGACGGCGCCGGCGGCAGTCTTGCCCATCTTTGCGCCCGACGAGGTCGTCAGCAGCGGCGAGGTGAGGGCGAAGAGCTGCGCATTCATCATGCGGCGGCCAAGCTCGATGCCGTTGACGATGTTGCCCCATTGATCCGAGCCGCCCATCTGCAGCACGCAGCCATGACGCTTGTGCAGTTCGACGAAGTCGTAGGCCTGCAGGATCATGTAGTTGAATTCGAGGAACGACAATTCGTGCTGCCGTTCCAGCCGAAGCTTCACCGAATCGAAGGCGAGCATGCGGTTGACCGAGAAGTGCCGGCCGACGTCACGCAGGAAATCGATGTAGTTGAGCGCGTTCAGCCATTCGGCATTGTTAGCCATGAGCGCGTCGCCCGGCCCGTCGCCGAAGGTGAGAAATTTCGAGAAGACCGAGCGGATGCCCTTGAGATTGTCGGCGATCATCGCGTCAGTCAGGATTTTGCGGCTTTCGTCCTTGCCGGACGGATCGCCGACGCGCGTCGTGCCGCCGCCCATGAGCGCGATCGGACGGTGGCCGGTCTGCTGCAGCCAGTGCAGCATCATGATCGGCAGGAGCGAGCCGACATGCAGCGAGGGCGCCGTGCAGTCGAAGCCGATATAGGCGGTGATGCGCGAGGAGGCGGCAAGCGAATCGAGAACATCAGGCTCGGATACCTGATGGACAAAGCCGCGCTCCGAAAGCACGCGCAGGAAATCGGACTTGTAAGCGCTCATCCCAATTCTCGACACGCCGAAACGGCGCCTGCGGCGAACGGGCGTCCAGCAATCACGGAACGATAGTGGTTACTGGATGCTCCGCGCTGGCGCGGCCCGGCAAGACAATGATGCGCCGGTGGTGTAACAGGTCCGGGACGGGATTGAAACCTTGGGGGCGAATGTGTGGCCTTTCCGTGCGATCGGGCTGATGAGCGGCACCTCGCTCGACGGCGTCGATGTCGCGCTCCTGGAAACCGACGGCGAAACGATTTCAACATTCGGCCCGGCCGGGTATCTGCCCTATGACGACGAGGAGCGCGCGCTGCTGCGGCAGGCGTTGATCGATGCCGTAGCGCTCACGGATCGTACAGCGCGCCCGGGCTGCCTCATGGCCGCGGAAAATCTCATTACCGACCGGCACGCCACGGCGGTCGAAGTCTTCCTCAAGGATCAGGCGATCGATCCGGCCACGATCGATGTCGTCGGCTTCCACGGGCAGACGGTGCTGCATCGTCCGGAGCGCCGGCTCACGGTGCAGATCGGCGATGGCGAAGCGCTGGCGGCGCGGCTTGGGCTTCGCGTCGCGTACGATTTTCGCGCCGCCGATGTCGCCGCGGGCGGGCAGGGCGCGCCGCTTGTTCCGATCTATCATCGCGCGCTCGTGGCGCCGCTTGATGTTCAGCATCCCGTCGCGGTGCTGAACATCGGCGGCGTCGCCAATGTCACGATCAGCGATGGCGTGCCCGATCCCTTCGCCTGCGACACGGGCCCCGGCAATGCGCTGATCGACGACTTCATGCGTGAGCGCACCGGCCATGCGCGCGATCCGGCCGGCGTCAATGCCGCGCAAGGGCATATCGACGAAGAGGCCGTGGCGTGCGTCCTGACGCATCCGTTCTTTGCGGCCAAGCCGCCGAAGTCGCTCGATCGCAACGACTTCCGCGAATTCGCTGCCGCGCACGTGCGTCTTGCCGACAAGGAAGTGCCGGACGGGGCGGCGACGCTGACCGCACTCACCGTGGAGTCCGTTGCGGCGATCCTGGCGCACCTGCCGCAGGCGCCACGCACCTGGATCGTATGCGGCGGCGGCGCGCACAACGTGACGATGATGCGGTTTCTCGCCGCGCGGCTTGCGCCGGCGCGCGTCGTTACGGCGGGGGACGTCGGCTGGAATTCGGACGCGATGGAGGCGCAGGCCTTCGCCTATCTTGCCGCGCGCCATCTGCGCGGACTGCCGATCACCTTCCCGACGACGACCGGCGGCGCAAAGCCCATGCGCGGCGGCATTCTGGCCGAGCCGAAAGCGGTCGCATCCCGCGCCGGATCGTCGGCGCGTTGAAGCGCGGCCTAGGCCGCGCTGATCTTGCGGTCGGTCTTGAGGCGCTTGTCGAGATAGGCGCTGATGGAGGTCATCAGCGTCTCGATCTTGCCGTCGAAGAAGTGGTTCGCGCCCGGCACGATCTTCTGCTCGATCACAATGCCTTTCTGCGTCTTCAGCTTCTCGACGAGACCGGTGACGTCCTTGTGCGGAACGACCGCGTCCTTGTCGCCGTGAATGATCAGGCCAGACGACGGGCAAGGCGCGAGGAAGGAGAAATCGTAGAGATTTGCCGGCGGCGCGACGGAGATAAAGCCTTCGATCTCGGGCCGGCGCATCAGCAATTGCATGCCGATCCAGGCGCCGAAGGAAAAGCCCGCGATCCAGCAGGAGCGCGCTTCGGGGTTGATCGACTGCGCCCAGTCGAGCGCGGAAGCGGCATCCGACAATTCGCCCTGGCCGTGGTCGAACGATCCCTGGCTGCGGCCGACGCCGCGGAAGTTGAAGCGGATCACGGAAAAGCCGCGATGCACGAAGGCGTAGTAGAGCTGATAGACGATCTGGTGGTTCATCGTCCCGCCGAATTGCGGGTGCGGATGCAGGATGATCGCGAGCGGCGCGTTCTTCTGCGGGGCCGGATGGTAGCGGCCTTCAATCCGGCCGGCGGCGCCGGCGAAAATCACTTCAGGCATTGCCTCTTCAATCCTCGATCGACTGTGCGAATGGCCCGACCCGCGCCCTGTCGCGCGCTTGACCGGGTGTGCTGGCGGCCATAACTAGCTGGAACGATCCCGAGATAATGAGCCGCTCCGTCGGCTGCAACGACCAGGGCAGGGCCCACGGCACGCGGCGGCGCATTTTTACCATGCCCGCGGGGTCGAAAAGCAAGGATATTGCGAAGCTGGTAACGTGGTGCGGCTGCTGATCGTACGCCGCCAAGAGGACCGATGGATCGCGCCTATCTCGACTGGAACGCTACCGCACCGCTGCGGCCGCAGGCCCGCGCCGCGATGGACGCGGCGCTCGATCTCGCCGGCAATCCCTCCTCGGTCCACGCCGAGGGCCGTGCTGCACGGCGCGTGATCGAGCACGCGCGAGCGCAGGTGGCGGCGCTCGTCGGTGTCGAATCAGCGCAGGTCACGTTCACCTCGGGGGGGACCGAGGCCAATGCGCTGGCATTGACGCCGACAATTGAATTTGGCCGCGACAAGACTCCCCGGGATCGGCTGCTCGTGTCCGCGATCGAACATCCCTCGGTGCTGAGCGGCGGACGTTTTGCGCAGGCCGAACGGGTGCCGGTCGAGCCGCCCGGCGTGGTGTCGCTGGAGGCGCTGAAGGAGGCGCTGGCGCGCGGCGGACGCGCGCTGGTCTCTATTATGCTCGCCAACAACGAGACCGGTGTCGTTCAACCAATCTTTCAGGCCGCTCAGATCGTGCATGAAGCGGGCGGATTGCTGCACGTCGACGCCGTGCAGGGACCCGGCCGAATTGCCGTCGATTTCAACGCACTCGGCGCGGATCTTATGACGCTCTCGGCGCACAAGCTCGGTGGCCCGAAAGGGGTTGGTGCGCTCGTTCGCCGTGGCGGGATTCATTTTCCCGATCCGCTCATCAGGGGCGGTGGCCAGGAGCGCGGCAGCCGCGCCGGGACCGAGAATGTGGCGGCGATCGCCGGTTTCGGTGCGGCCGCGGCCGAGGCCGGACAGAGCTGGCAGGCCGATTCAGTGCGGATAGTGGCATTGCGAGACCGCCTGGAGGCATGGCTCCGCGCGGCGACGCCAGGCGTTGTGGTCTTTGGCGAGAGCGCATCACGGCTGCCGAATACAACCCTTTTTGCCGTGCCGGGCCTGAAGGCCGAAACGGCCGTGATCGCCTTCGATCTCGAAGGCGTCGCCGTCTCCTCCGGCTCGGCCTGTTCGTCGGGAAAAGTCGAGCCTTCTCATGTGCTTGCGGCGATGAACGTCGAGGAGGGGCTCGGCCGTGGCGCCGTGCGCCTGAGCCTCGGCTGCACGAGCGGCGAAACCGAGCTGGAATGCTTCCAGAGCGCTTGGATTAAGCTCTCAAAATCATTAGGTAAGGGGCAAGGAATGGCGGCCTAAGCCGCCGTCACACAAGGTCAATTTCAAGCGCGCAAGCGAAAACGACCATAACCGACAACATCCAACCCGCGGTCCTTGAAACCGTGAGCGGAGGGACAAATGCCGGCCGTACAAGAGACCGTCGATCAGGTCCGGAAGATCGACGTCGACCAGTACAAGTATGGGTTCGAAACGGTCATCGAATCCGAAAAGGCCCCGAAGGGGCATTCCGAAGATGTCGTCCGCTTTATCTCGGCGAAGAAGAACGAGCCGGAATGGATGCTCGCATGGCGGCTTGACGCCTATCGCCGCTGGCTGACGATGCGCGAGCCCACCTGGGCGCGCGTGGAATATCCGCAAATCGATTACCAGGGCATCTACTATTATGCGGCTCCGAAGGCGTTCAAGGCGCCGAAGTCGCTCGCCGACGTCGATCCGGAAATCCTCAGGACCTACGAGAAGCTCGGCATTCCGCTGAAGGAACAGGAAATCCTTGCGGGCGTGCGCAAGCAGGACGAGCCGTCCCAGCTCGACGACGATGCGATCGGCGGCGGCAACGGTTATGGCCGCGTCGCCGTGGATGCCGTATTCGATTCTGTTTCGGTCGCGACCACCTTCAAGGAAGAGCTGAAGAAAGCCGGCGTGATCTTCATGCCGATCTCGGAGGCGATCCGCGAGCATCCCGATCTCGTACAGAAATATCTCGGCTC
>CAZSAW010000054.1:0-3984 GCA_964604745.1 uncultured Hyphomicrobiales bacterium | reverse complement strand
CGCTCGCGCTCGCCACCGAGGCGATCGTGCGCTCCGTCGCCGGATCGATCACGTCAAAGCGCTGACCGTCCGAGGCCTTGCGCCACTGGCCGCCCACATACAAATCCGTCGGAACAGCAGCCAGAAGATTGTCGTACATGGGGGAATTCTCACAACCGCGTTAAAAGGAATGACGTTCGACAACAACGGCCATTGCGGCAGCGTTCCGCCAAAAGCCGCGCGGAAATTACAGGAGCGGCAATGCTCTAGGCAACCGGATCCGCGGAGGGTGGCGTCGTTTCACCCCGCACCTTGCGTTCGCGATAAAGAAGATAGAGACCCGACGCAATCACGATCGCGGCACCGGCCATTGTCCAGCGATTTGGCAAATCGCCGAAGACGAAAAATCCGGCCATGATCACCCAGACAAGCTGCGTGTAGATAAACGGGGAGAGCACCGATGCCGGCGCGATACGGTGCGCGAGAATGAGAAGATAATGGACGAACATCCCGACCGCCCCCATGAGAAACAGCAGCGCGAAATGCCAGGGATTTTCCGGCCACACCCAGACGAAAGGCAGGACGATCGTCATCGCCACTGCGCCGACGATGTTCGAATAGAACAAGGTCGTCTCGCTGGTGTCGTGACGCGACAGCAAGCGCGTGACGATGCTGTAGAAGGCGTATGAAACGGCGCATGCGAGCGTCAAAAATGCGGCGGGGTGGATGCCGCCGACGCCGGGCCTGATGACGACAAGCACGCCGATGAGGCCGACGCAGATCGCGGCCCATCGCCGCGGACCCACCCGCTCGCCGAGAATCGGAACCGACAAGGCGGCAACGAAAAACGGCGTCGAAAACATGATCGAGAGCGCCTGATCGAGCTGGATGTAGCGCAGGGCGATGATGTTGAGGATGGTGCAGGCGAGAAGGAGAAACGAGCGGACGAGCTGCAGCAGAGGTCGGCGCGAGCGCAACACGTCCGCGCCCGGCAGGGCCGGCGGCATCGGGCTATAGAGAAAATAGGCGGACAAAAACGCGAAGGCGAACCGGCCCCACAACACTTCGAGTGTGGGCAAGTGGTGAATGAGATATTTTCCAATCGTATCGATCGACGTGAAGAAAACGATCGCAAGACACATCAGCCCGATGCCGCGAAGCCGGTTGTCGCGATGCGTGGTTTGGCCCACTGCCTTCTTCTGGTCCGCGTTTACACGCACGGAATGTCTCGCCCCACTCGCCTTCGCTTGCGACCGGCACCGCGACTGATGAACGATGTTCAGGCCACGGTATCGCCTGACACGGGTGCCTCGGGTCCTTTCACCTTGCGCTCGCGGTTGAACAGATAGAGGCCGGACGCAATCACGATTGCGGCGCCGGTCAAAGTCCATTGATTGGGCAGATCGCCGAAGATCGCGTAGCCGTAGATGACCATCCACACGAGCTGCGTGTACATGAAGGGCGCCAGAATCGAGGCGGGCGTCAGCCGGTGCGCAAGAATGAGCAGGAAATGCCCGAGCACCGCGAGACCCGCCATCACCACCATGATGACGCAGACCATCGGTTCAGGGGTCACCCACAGGAACGGAACGACGAGGCTCATCGCCACCGCGCCGACAAAGTTAGTGTAGAACAGCGTGGTCGCGCTCGAATCGATCGGCGCAAGGAGCCGCGTCACGATCGAATAAAGCGAATAGGTGATCGCGGCCATCAGCGTCAGAAGAGCCGCCGGATGAATGCCGCCAGCGCCGGGCCTTGTCACGACGAGAACGCCGGCAAACCCCACGCCGATTGCCGCCCAGCGGCGCGGCCCGATCCTTTCCCCCAACAGCGGAACGGCGGCAATGGCGACGATGAACGGCACGGTGAACATGATCGACAACATCTGATCGAGCTGCAGATAGCGCAGCGAAATCAGATTGAAGATATTGGCCGCGAGCAACAGCGTCGCGCGCACGATCTGCAAGACCGGCCGCCGCGTTCTTACTACTTGTGGCCGCACCACCACCTGGCTGATGCCGAGCGAAAAAATGAACGCGCCGAGAAAGCGGGCCCACACCACTTCCATCGTCGGCATCAGGTGATTGAGAAACTTGCCCGCCGCATCGATGCTGCTGAAGCAGACGCCGACAAGGCACATCAGCACGATGCCCTGCACCCGCTGGCTGAGCAGCGACCGTTTCGCCGTCTTGCCGGAAGATGAATCCGGTGATCTCAATAGGTCGCCCGCCCGCCGGAAATATCGAACACCGCGCCCGTGGTGAATGAGCAATCCTGCGAGGCACAAAAGGCGACGAGTGCCGCGACCTCTTCCACCAGCACCAGACGGCCGCGCGGAATTTTCGACAGCATGTATTCGATGAATTCCTTGCTCACCTGATTGAGGATCGCGGTCCGCGCCGCCGCCGGCGTGATACAGTTGACGGAGATGTCGTTCGTGGCGAGTTCCTTGCCGAGCGACTTGGTGAAGCCGATCACCGCCGCCTTCGAGGCCGAATAGGCCGACGCGTTCGGGTTGCCTTCCTTGCCGGCGATCGAGGCGATGTTGACGATGCGCCCGTAATTCTGCGCAATCATCTGCGGCACCAGCGCGCGGCAGCAATGGAACACGCCGTCGACATTGACGGCCATCACCTGCCTCCAGTTGTCGAGCGGATAATCCTGAACCTTGAACGTCGCGCCGCCGAGACCGGCATTGTTGACGAGAATATCGACGCGGCCGAACGCCTTGGTGGTTTCGTCGCGCCCGCGCTCCACGCTCTTCAGGTCGGAAACATCGACGGCAACGGGAAGAACGCGCCCCCGGCTTTTCAATTCGGCGGCGGTCTTTTCGGCGAGCGTCGTGTCGCGGTCCCAGATCGCGACACCGGCGGCGCCGGAATCGAGAAAACGCTCGGTGATCGCGCGTCCAAAGCCTTGCGCGCCACCGGTCACCACCGCGAAGCGGCCGTTCAGATCAATCTTGTTGGCCATTGCCATTATCCTCCCTGGAGATCAGCAAACTAGCGAAGGTTCCGATGCCTGGGGAGGGGCGCCCCTTCGCAGGAGGGATGCTTTCACCGCCATTGATCGGCCTTGCCGCGCGATGGTAATGTCCGACCCGTGGGGCCCGCGGCGGTCGCCCCGCTTTCCAAGGCTTCGCAGCCCAAGCACCGCCTCCTTCGGTTATGGAGGGGGCTTATGTTTCCTGCGAGCTATTCCATCTCGTCGTCCGATCTCTGGCGCCTCATCGGCACCGAACACGCGCCACACGTTCTCGACGTGCGGCGCCGTGACATCTACGACTCGACGCTTGGCATATTGCCCGGATCGCTTTGGCGCGATCCCAATCTGATGACGGAGTGGCTGCCGTTACTCGATACCGCCCGGCCGATCGTCGTTGCCTGCAAGGCCGGTCATGAACTGAGCCAGACGGTCGCCTCTCAATTGCGCGAGCGCGGACTGGATGCTTGCGTGCTGACAGGCGGCTATGCCGCGTGGACCGAGGCAGGATTGCCGGTCGTGTCGCGGACGGCACTTGATCGCTTTGTCTCAAACCGGCCGAGCCTGTGGGTGACACGGCGGCGTCCGAAAATCGACCGCATTGCGTGCCCGTGGCTTATCCGTCGCTTCATCGATCCGCAGGCGCGCATCCTTTTCGTCGACCCGCCCGAAGTCGCGGCCGTCGCACGCGAAACCGGCGCCGTGCCGTTCGATATCGACAATGTGGAGTTGTCGCACGACGGCGACCGCTGCTCGTTCGACACGATGCTGCAAATCTTCGGACTGGACGAAGAGCCGTCGCTGGCACGGCTTGCCGTCATTGTGCGCGGCGCCGATACGGCACGCCATGACATCGCTCCCGAAGCAGCGGGCCTGCACGCCGTCTCGCTCGGATTGTCCTCGCTGGCCGGTGACGACGATCACGGACTGCTGCGCCGGGCCTTCCTCGTCTACGATGCCTTGTTCGCCTGGCTGCGATTCGCCGCCGATGAGCGGCACAACTGGCCGGCAAAGGCAGCGTGA
>CAZSAW010000053.1:0-12962 GCA_964604745.1 uncultured Hyphomicrobiales bacterium | reverse complement strand
GCACGCGCTTGAAATAGCCGGGTACCGCGGTGGCGGCTCCAAGCGTCGCGCCGACCACCGTCTCGGCCACGAATGCGATGACGCTGCGCGGCCCGAGCTTTTCGATCTGCGCTTCGAGTTCCTGCGCGAGCCGCTCGCCATAGGCCTGCGGCGTCTCGTCGTTGTGCCGGCCGCGATATTCGTAGCAGGGCGAAACGTGAAAGGTCTCGATCAGGAGCGGCGCAAATTGCTTGCGCCGCCATTCGTTGCCCCCGACCGCGAGGGCGCCGAGCGTGTTGCCATGATAGCTCTGGCGCCGCGCGATGAAATGCTTTCGTTCCGGTTCGCCGCGCTCGACGAAATATTGCCGCGCGAGCTTGAGCGCGGCCTCGATCGCTTCCGATCCGCCGCTGACGAAATAGACGTGCTCCATACCTTTGGGAGCATGGGTGATGAGATCGTCGGCCAGTTCTTCGGCGACGCGCGTGGTGAAGAAGCTCGTGTGCGCGTAGGCGAGCCTGTCGAGCTGCGCATGCATCGCCTTCAGCACATCCGGATGCGAGTGGCCGAGGCACGACACGGCCGCGCCGCCTGACGCATCGATATAGTCCTTGCCGTTCTCGTCGCGGATGAAAATCCCCTGCCCGGTCTCGGCAACGGGATAGTCGTGATGAAGCTGCCGGTGAAGGATATGGGTCATCGTCGCTTCCGTTCTTTCTGGCGCGGCAGAACATAGGTATCGAACGCCGCAAGCTGTTCTTCGCTCGAAGCGAGCGCGGCGATGGTCTGCGGACCGCGCCGCGCGGCAACGAGCGCCGCCAGGCATTCCACCGCTGCAAACGCCGGCGCCATCGTATGGAAGAAAGACGGCGACTCTGTGCGCACGATCAGCACGTCGCCGGCGCTGTCGGCGAGCGGTGACAATTCGCTGTCCGTCACCGCGATCACGGCTGCGCCCCGCTCCAGGGCGTAACGCGCGGCTTCGACGGTCGCGCGCGTATAGGGCTTCACGGTGATGGCGAGCAGCGCATCGTCCTTGCCGATATGACGGAGCGCGTCCATGCCGAAGCCGCCGGCACTGTCGACCAGCACGGAATCCGATCCGAACAACGACTGCACATAGTGAAAGATGAAGGCGACCGAGAAGCTCGAGCGCAGTCCGAGACAATAGACGCGTTTGGCGTTTGCAAGCCGGTCGGCCGCCGCCTGGAATTGCGCAACCGAACCCGGCGCCGACAAGGCCTGCAGGTGCTTGGCGAGCGCCGCGAAAATATCCTGGACCAGCGCGCCGTCGCCCTCGGCATCGCGCCGCTCCAGCAGCTCTTCTGCCCGTCCATGAAAGGTTTCGGGGCGAAGGCGCACGGCGTCCGCGTGCAGATGGCGGACATCGTCATAGCCGGAAAGGCCGAAATGCTGCGCCAGCCTCGTCAGCGTCGCCACGTTGACGCCGGCACGGCGCGCCTGCTCGCGCGCGGTCAACAGGGCGACGTCGTCGGGGTTGTCGATGACCCAGCGCGCCGCCTCGCGCAATTGCGGCGACAGGTGCTCGAATTCGGATTTCAGGCTGCGAAGGAGCGACGCTTTTTCCATGAGGCTTGGCGGTCTCAAGTCATGCGACCATGCATCATTTGTTTCAAAAAAGCTATAGAGAAATGTTTGTTTCACCTTGACCGAAAGCGACCCCGCCGGCCGCAGGCTGTCAGCGTCCGATCAGCAGGGTCGGCAGCCAGGTCGTCAGCGGCGGCCAGTATGTGATGGCCATCAGCACGACAATCAGGGGGACGAGGAAAGGCGCCGTGGCTCGTGCCACGACGGCAAAAGGAAGCTGGGCGATGCGCGCCATCACGAACAGGACGACGCCTACCGGCGGCGTCAGTGTGCCGATCATCAGATTGAGCACGAACACGAGGCCGAACTGCACCGGATCGATGCCGAGCTTCATTGCTGTCGGCACGAGGATCGGCACGAGAATAAGCATCGCCGCGATCGCTTCCATGAAGCAGCCCACGATGAGCAGAAGCACGTTCACGATCATCAGATAGATGAGCGGATTGGTGGTGATTTCGGAGAGAGCCGCGCCAAAGGCTTGCGGCATGCGCGAGATCGACAGGCAATAGCCAAGAAGCTGCGCCGCCATGACCAGCGCCATGACGACGCCCGACGTCTCGACGGTTTCGAGAATGAGCTTCGGCAATTCGCGCAGGTCGAAATCGCGATAGATGACAAGACCGAGAATGAGTGCGTAGACCGCCGCGATGGACGCGGCTTCCGTGGCGGTGAAATAGCCCGTCATCATGCCGCCGAAGAGAATGACCGGCGTCAACAGAGCAAAGAACGCGCGGCGGAAGGCTATCCATACGTCGACGAATCGCGGAAACGGCAACCGCGGAAGATCGGCCCGGCGCGCCATCCGGTAGGTCATGGCGGCGAGCGCCGCCGCCATCAGCATTCCCGGAACGACACCGCCGAGAAAGAGCGCCCCGATCGAGGTCTCGGCGGAGACGCCGTAAATGATCATCGGCAGACTTGGCGGAATGATCGGCCCGATCGTTGCAGCGGCGCCCGTCAATCCGGCGGCAAAGCCCGGATCGTATCCACCGTCGCGCATCGCCTTGATCTCGATGGTGCCGAGACCGCCGGCCTCCGCGACCGCCGAGCCGCACATGCCGGCAAAGATCATCGAGGCCAGAATGTTGGCATAGGCAAGCCCGCCGCGCAGCCAGCCGACCAACGCGGTCGTGAAATCGAAAATGCGCTGCGTCACCCCGCCCCTGTTCATCACATTACCCATCAGGATGAAGACGGGCGCGGCGAGAAGTGGAAAGGAATTCGCGGCCATCGCGATCTTTTGCGGAATGACGACGGCGGAGATTCCGTTCAGCAGAATGAAGGCGATGCCGGCGAGCGACATGGCAAGCCAGAGCGCCGGCCCCAGAAACAGGGCGACGAACCAGATCGACAGGATGATCAGCATCGACGAGGTCACAGCCGCACCTCGTGATGCGAAATCCGGCCGCTGCGCCACGCGTCCACCGCATCGCGAATGGCATAGACCGCGATCAGCAAGGCGGCGACCGGCACGATGACATAGACGACGCCGAAACTGAAAAAGAGCGTGACGGTTTCGACGTCGCTGTTGCGCTCGACGATGGCGAGGCCGGTCCAGAACATCACACCGGCGAAGACGAGCGTTGCCGCAGCGATGAGAATATTGAGAGCGCGCTGCGCCGCCCGCGGCAGCGCGTTCAGGATGATGTCGACGCCGAGATGCGATCGGCGGCGCGAGGCGATGATCCAGCCGAGGAACGACACCCAGACAAAGATGTAGCGCGCGAGTTCCTCGCTCCAGATCAGCGGCGCGTTGAAGATCGACCGCAGCACGATCTGCACCACGATCAGAACAAACATGATGCTGAAGAGTGCGATCGCCACCCAGTCGACGACCGTCTCGAGTTGACGCAAGAGGCGCATGAATGGTGGCGACGGCTCCGTCGCTATCCTGTGACGTTCCGGACCACGCCGGCCGAAACCGGAAACGTCCGATTTCGGCCGCGCCAATCCGTGTTGCCGGTCATCGGCTGGCGCTTACTTGATCGCCTGGATTTTCTCGAACGTCCCCTTGCCCCATTTCGCCTCGAACTTGGCGGGAACGCTCGCCAGCACAGGCTTGCGGAAGCTTTCCGCGTCAGGCGTGATGATCGTGACGCCGGCGGCCTTGAATTCGTCGAGCAGGCTCGTCTCCTGCTTGATGAGTTCTGCATTCTGCCACTCGATCCCGGCCGCGATCGCGTCGGAGACGATCTTGCGGTCGCCTTCGCTCATCTTCTGCCAGAACGCCTCGTTCACGACGACGATGCGCGGCGTCAGAATGTGGCCGGTGAGCACGACGTATTTCTGCACTTCCTGGAACTTGCCGGCCTTGATGGTCGGCAACGGATTTTCCTGCCCGTCGACGACGTTCTGCTTGAGCGCGAGATAAAGCTCGTTGAAGTTCATCGGCGTCGGCACCGCGCCCCAGGCTTCGGCCATCGCCTTGAAAACATCGTTCTCAGGCACGCGGATCTTGAAACCCTTCATGTCGGCGACGGACTTCACCTCCTTTGACGTGGTGGTGAGGTGGCGCGTACCGTAATAGGTCGTGCCGAGAATGCGCATGCCGCGCGCCTTGATCAGCTGCTGGCTGTATTCCTCGCCGATCGGGCCATTCATCGCCTTCATCATGTGCGCGGCGTCTCGCCAGATATAGGGCGCTTCGACCACCGAAATCGACGGCAGCCAGGCGCCGAAATTGGCGGCACCTTCGGTAACGACCTGTTGCGCGCCGTTTGCCACGGCCTCGATCATGTCGCGCGAGCCCCCGAGCTGACCGCCGGGAAAGCTCTGAATCTCGACACGGCCGTTCGTCTTCGCCTTCACGTCGGCGGCAATGCGGTCGATCATCATCACGGACGGATGGCTGCCGGCGACAACGTCGCCCCAGCGGATCACGACGTCCGCCGCTTTGGCGGATGTCGCAGTCAGCGCGCCCGCCGCGGCGAGCGCGATTACAAAACGTCTCATCGTATCCTCCCTTTACACCGCGTTTACGTCGCGGCTCGTCCTTGTTCGGCGGTCGGATCGAGAGATTGCCCGGATGACGCCGCCCTTGGACCGATCATAGAGGCGAGCGCCTTATGGGGGCAATGCGAACCCCCGATTTGCAACACGGCTCCTAATCCAACACAATGGACAAAACACAGACCGGCCGGGGTCAATCTCTCGGCCGGATGCTGGAAAATCGAGGGAGGAAGTGATGAAAGCCGTATTGCCTCGTTTGCTGATCGCTGCGTCCGCAGCCATCGTGCTTGGTCTTGGGACGGCCACCGCCGAACCGGTGAAGTTACGCATTTCCACACCGGCCGTGCCGAGCGACTGGCATGCCAAGATGCTGACGGTGTTCAAGGACAGCCTCGACAAGAGCGCGCCCGGACAATTCGACGTCGAAATCCATCTCAACGGCACCTTGTTCAAGCAGGGCACGGAACCGGCCGCGATGCAGCGCGGCAATCTCGAAATGGCAATGATTTCTGCCTTCGACATCGCCAAGCAGATTCCCGAATGGTCGATCTTTACAGCCGGCTATCTGCTGCGTGATCCCGCGCACCAGACCAAGGTTTTCGACAGCGACATCGGCAAGGAGATGTACAAGCTGGTCGAGGACAAGATGGGCATCAAGATCCTGTCCGTCGGCTATCTCGGCACACGGCAGCTCAATCTGCGCATCGAGAAGGAAATCAAGACGCCGGCCGACCTTGCCGGCGTGAAGTTGCGCATGCCGGGTTCCGATACGTGGCTGTTCCTCGGCAAGGCGCTCGGCGCCAATCCGCTGCCGATCGCCTTCACCGAAATCTACACCGCGCTGCAATCCGGCGCGATCGACGGGCAGGACAATCCGCTGCCGACCGACAAGGCGGCGAAGTTCTACGAGGTGACGAAGCAGATCGTGCTTACCGATCACCTTGTCGACGCCATTTTCCTGTCGATTGCCGGCTCGACCTGGAACAAGCTCGATGCCAAGCAGAAGGATGCGGTGATGGCGGCGGCGAAAGCGGCGATCGCCTACAACAACGAGAACCGCATCAAGGATGAGGCGGAACTGGTGGACTTCTTCAAGGCGCAGGGGCTGAAGGTCTACAAACCGGATCTCGACGCCTTCCGCAGCACGGTGCAGAAAGCCTATCTCGATTCGGAATGGTCGAAGACGTGGCCGAAAGGCATGGTGGATCGTATCAACGCGATCAAGTGAGCGCGTCTTGCTGATCGGTCGCCTTCGCCGGGCAGCGCAGATCGTGGCGGCGATATTGTTCGCCGCCATGTTCGGCGCGTTCATTCTGCAAATCTTCACGCGCTACGTCCTGAACAATCCGACCGCCTGGACGCAGGAAGCGACGCTTATCTGCTATATCTGGGTGATCTTCTGGTGCGCGGCGTTTCTGCTCAAGGAAGAAGACCACATCACCTTTGACATGCTGGCGCATCTGGCACCCAAGCCGGCGCGGCGGGTGATGGCGCTTGTATCCGCAACCCTGATCGCACTCGCCTTCGCCGTTTCGCTGCCGAAGGTCGCAGACTGGATCAGCTTCATGAAGATCGAGCGCACGCCGGTCATCGGCTTGCGCTACGACTATCTCTATTCGATCTTTCTGATCTTCTGCATCGCAGTGATCGTGCGCTCGGCCTTGCGTGTATGGAAACTCCTGTCGCCGCGATGGGAAACGGTCATCGATCAGCCCCAAATCGCCCCGCCTGAATGAGTACCGCCTTCATTCTCATGATCGCGGCGTTCTTCGCGTTCGCGGCCGCAGGCATGCCGATCGCCTATGCGATGTTCGTGTCGGCGATCGCCTATCTTCTGCTGACCGGCAAGGACATGGGCCTGTTCGCCGAGCAGATACTGAATAATTTCGTCGACTCGTTCGTGCTGCTGGCCGTGCCGCTCTTCATCCTCGCCGCCAACCTGATGAATGCAGGCGGCGTCAGCGAACGGCTGCTGCAGTTCTGCCACGCCATCGTCGGGCGATTCCGCGGCGGGCTCGCGCACGTCAACGTCATCGCCAACATCATATTCGCCGGGATGTCAGGTTCGGCGATCGCTGACGCGGCGGCGGTCGGCAAGCTCCTCACCGACATGATGGTGAAGACGCGGCGCTATCCGCCGGGCTTTGCCGCCGCGGTCTCCGCAGCCGCTGCGACCATCGGCCCGATCATTCCGCCGTCGATCCCGATGGTGCTGTACGCGCTCGTGTCGGATACCTCGATCGGCTACCTCTTTCTCGGCGGCATCGTGCCGGGCCTGGTGATGGGGCTGTCGCTCATGGCCGCCATCGCCTGGGCGGCGCGGCGACGGGATTTCCCGCGCGGCGAGAGCCTGCCGTTGCGCGAATGGCCGCGCGCAACGTTTCGCGCGCTGCCGCCGCTTCTGCTTCCGGTCATCCTCCTGTTCGGCATCTATGGCGGCGCAGCGACGCCGACCGAGGCGGCCTCCCTCGCAGCGCTCTATGCCTTGGGACTCGCCGCCATTCTTTACCGCGCGCTCACGCTGCGCGACACGATCGGTCTTTTCTACGAATCGGCACGTGCCACCGCGGTGGTCGCGCTGCTGATTGCCGGGGCGTTCGTCCTCAACTACGTCGTTGCCAGCGAAAACATCCCGCAGTTGATCGCGAGCGCGCTGCAGGGCGTGAACGTCCGGCCGCTGGTTTTTCTGCTGCTGGTCAATCTTCTGTTTCTCGCGCTCGGCTGCCTGTTCGATGCGACAACGCTCCTCCTTGTGCTTGTCCCGCTCTTCCTGCCGGCCTGCCGCGCGCTCGGCATCGACCTCGTGCATTTCGGCGTGGTCATCGTCGTCAACATCATGATCGGCCTGATCACGCCGCCCTATGGCGTTCTGCTCTTCGTCATGAACGGACTCACCGGCATTCCGCTGCGCGACATCATCCGCGAAATCTGGCTGTTCATCTGGATTCTGGTCGCGGCGCTGCTGGTGATGATCTGCATCCCCGACACCGTTCTGCTGGTGCCGCGCCTGTTCGGCTACAAGGGCTAGAGCGGTGCTGTTCCGCGCGCAGCGAGCGCGCGGCCGGAACGGCGTCCCCACAATCGCTTGTGCAGTTTGTCGAGCAGCAGATAGATCACCGGCGTCGTGTAGAGCGTCAGGATCTGCGACACGATCAGCCCGCCGATGATGGTAATGCCGAGCGGGCGGCGCAATTCCGAACCGGGACCGGTGGCGATGACGAGCGGCACGGCGCCGAGCAGCGCCGCCAGCGTCGTCATCATGATCGGACGGAAGCGCGCAAGACAGGCGCGGTAGATCGCCTCCTCCGCGCCCACGCCGTCCTTGCGCTCGCTCTCGAGCGCAAAATCGACCAGCATGATACCGTTCTTCTTGACGATGCCGATCAAGAGGATGATGCCAATGAAGGCAATGAGCGACAGCTCGGAATTGAACAGGCTCAGGGCAAGCAGCGCGCCGAGCCCCGCCGACGGCAATGTCGAAATGATCGTCAGCGGGTGAGCAAGACTCTCGTAGAGCACGCCGAGCACGATATAGATCGCAATCAGCGCGGCGAGAATGAGCAAGGGCTGCGCGCCCGCGCTCTGCGCGAGCGCCCGCACATCGCCGCCGAAATCGGTACGGATCGATCCGGGCAAGTGAAGCTCGGCGACCGCCTGCTCGACGTTGCGCGCAGCCGTCTCGAGCGGCACGTCCGGCCGCAGATTGAAGCTGATGGTGGCCGAGGGATATTGCCCCTGGTGATTGACCACGAGCGGTGAGATCGAACGCTCGAACTTCGCCACCGCCGACAGCGGCACCTGCACGTTGTTCGCGCCGGGCACATAGATGCGGGCGAGATCGTTCGGATCGCGCTGCAACAGCGGATCGACTTCAAGGATCACGCGATACTGGTTGCGCTGGGTGTAGATAGTCGAGACCTGCCGCTGCGCGAAGGCATTGTTCAGCGCGTTGTCGATATCCTGAATCTTGATGCCGAGGCGTGACGCCGCCGGCCGGTCGATGACCACGTTAAGCTGCAGTCCGCCCTGCTCGCGATCGGTCGTGACGTCGACGAGACCTTCGAGCTGCCGCATGCGCGCGACGACGCGCGGCACCCATGTCGTCAATTCGTCGAGATTGGGCGTCCAGAGCGTATACTGATATTGCGAATTGCTCTGGCGCCCGCCGATGCGCAGATCCTGCGCCGGCACCATGAACAGGCGGATGCCGGGCACCTGTGACAGCTTGTTGCGCAGCCGCTCGACGACGCGCGCCGTGCTCACGCCGCCGCGCTGGTCGAGCGGTTTGAGGCTGATGAAGAGCCGGCCGCGATTGACCGAGCCGCTCCAGCCGGTGCCGCCAACCGAGGAGCCGACGCCGAACACGGCCGGATCGGCCGTCACGATGTCCGTCACCTGCCGCTGCAGCTCGACCATGTTCTTGTAGGACACGTCGGGCGACGCCTCGGTGCCGCCGAAGATGAGGCCGGTATCGTCCTGCGGGAAAAAGCCCTTTGGCATCTTGATGTAGAGATCGACCGTCAACCCGATGGTTGCGAGAAGCACCAGCAGGGTGATCGACGGGTGCCGCAGCACTGCCTTGAGCGTCGTTTCATAGAAATCGAGAAGGCCTTGCAGCGCACGCTCGACGAAACGGTCAAGCCGCGTGGCGTCCGGGCTTGGACCCTGGCGTACGTAATGCGCACAGATCATCGGCGTGACCGACAGCGAAATCACTGTCGATATGACGATGGCGAAGGCGAGCGTCACGGAGAATTCACGGAACATGCGTCCGGCGACACCGCCCATGAACAGAAGCGGGATGAAGGCGGCGATCAGCGACAGACTGATGGACACGACGGTGAATCCGATCTGCCGCGCTCCCTCGATCGCCGCCCGAAACGGCGACAAACCGCGCTCGATATTGCGGAAGGCGTTCTCGATCATCACGATGGCGTCGTCGACGACGAAACCGACCGAGACGGCAAGCGCCATCAGCGACAGGTTGTCGATGGAGAACCCGGCCGCCCACATTGCCGCGCAGGTGCCGGCAAGCGAGAGCGGCACCGTGACGCCGGCAGCGATGGTCGGGGCCGCGCGGCGCAGGAAGAGAAAGACGACGAGCATCACCATGGCGACGCTGCCGGCAAGCGTCGCCTGCATGTGATGCACGCTGGCGCGGATGGTCTGCGTGCGGTCGGACAGTACTGAAATGTCGATATCGGCCGGGATCCAACGCTCGATCTCCGGCAACAGCGCATGGATGTGGTCGACCGTGTCGATCACATTCGCGTCGGGTTGCTTGGTGATGATGAGAAGAACCGATGGCTGCGCGTTGAACCACGCGCCCGACTGCGTGTTGCGCGTGCCCTGCACCACCGAGGCCACGTCGGACAGCCGCACGACATTGCCGTTCACCGTCTTGACGACGAGCGAGCGATATTCCGCCGCGGTCCGCAGCTGATCGTCGGTCGAAATCGTCTCGGCAATCTGTCCCCCATCGAAGACGCCGAGCGGCCCGGCAGCGTTCGTGCCCGCAATCGCCGCCCGCACGTCGTCGAGGGCGATGCCGGCATTGGCGAGCAAGCCCGGACTGACGCGCACGCGCACCGCCGGCTGCTCTGCGCCGCTGACGGTGACATCGGCGACGCCGCCCACCTGCATGATGCGCTGTGCCACAACACTGTCCGCCGCGTCATAGATCGCGCTCGGCGCAAGGACTTTCGAAGTCATCGCCAGAATAAGGATCGGCGCTGCGGCAGGGTTGGCCTTGCGGAAGGTCGGCAGGTTGGGAAGATCAGGCGGCAGATCGCTCGCTGCCGCGTTGATCGCCGCCTGCACGTCGCGCGCGGCACCATCGATATTCCGGTTGATGTCGAACTGAACGATGATGTTGGTCGAGCCGAGTGAACTCACCGAGCTGATTTCGGTCACGCCGGCAATCTCGCCCAGCCGCCGCTCAAGCGGCGCGGCGACAGTCGCCGCCATGGTCGTCGGATCGGCGCCCGGCCGGTTCGCCGAAACACGGATGGTCGGAAAATCGACCGAAGGCAGGCTGGCGACAGGCAGGAACGAATAGGCCACGGCGCCGATCAGGAACAGTCCCACCGCGAGCAACGTCGTGCCGACCGGACGCGTGATGAACGGATAGGAGAAGTTCATCGCCCTACTCCGCCGGCCGCTCGGACAGCGCGGTCGAAGGCGCGCCGGTCAGGCGCGCGCGCAGGCGCTCCATGGCGAGATAGATCACCGGCGTCGTGTAAAGCGTCAGGAGCTGGCTGAGCAGAAGCCCGCCGATGATGGTCACGCCGAGCGGAAAGCGCAGCTCGGAGCCGGTTCCGCTCTCGAGCGCTAGCGGCAAGGCGCCGAACAAGGCGGCCAGCGTCGTCATCATGATCGGACGGAAACGCAGGAGCGAAGCCTTGACGATCGAATCGCGCGGCGACAGCCCCTCGATGCGCTCGGCATCGAGAGCAAAATCGATCATCATGATCGCGTTCTTCTTGACGATACCCATCAGCAGAACGATACCGATCAGGGCAATGACCGACAGATCGAGCCCGCACGCCATAAGCGCAAGCAGCGCCCCGACGCCGGCCGACGGCAGCGTCGAGAGGATTGTCAGCGGATGGATGAAGCTTTCATACAAAACGCCGAGCACGATATAGATCGTGATTGCCGCGGCCAGAAGGAGCCATGGCTCGCCGCGCAACGATTTGGAAAATTCGGCGGCATCGCCGGAGAACACGCCGACGACCGACGACGGCATACCGAGACTTTGCTCCGCTGACGAGATGACGCCGACGGCATCGCCGAGCGAGGCGTTCGGCGCGAGATTGAAGCTGATCGTCACCGCCGGAAACTGCTCCTGGCGCGTAATCGATAGCGGCGCGGTCGTACGCTCGATCGTGGCGATGCGGTTCAACGGAATCTGCGTGCCGCCGCTCGATGAGACATAGAGTTTGGAGAGGCTCGCCGGATCGTTCTGGAATTGCGGCATGGCTTCCAGGACGACTCGATACTGGTTGGCCTGGCCGAAAATCGTCGAAATCTGCCGCTGGCCGAACGCGTCGTTGAGCGTGTCGTTGACGACCTGCATGGACACGCCGAGTCGCCCGGCCTGAACGCGATCGACGTTGACGCGCACACGAAGTCCGCCCGTCTGGGTTTCGGATGCGACATCGCGCAACACGGTCGAATCACGCAGATGCGACAGAAGCCGGTCACTCCATTCGATCATCTCGTCGGTGTCCGTCCCCGTGACCGTGTATTGGTATTGGGACCGGCTCGCGCGCGTGCTGATCTGGATGTCCTGCACGGGAAGGAAATAGACCGTCATGCCGGGGATGGGCGAAACCGCGCGCTTCAGCCGCTCGATGATCTCGGTGACAAAGGCCTTGCGGCTGTCGCGCGGCTTCAGCGAAATGGAGAGCGCGCCGGAATTCGGGGTCGGATTGAGGTTGCTCACGCCGACGACG
Organism: uncultured Hyphomicrobiales bacterium; assembly: GCA_964604745.1. Classification (GTDB taxonomy): domain Bacteria; phylum Pseudomonadota; class Alphaproteobacteria; order Rhizobiales; family Xanthobacteraceae; genus Pseudorhodoplanes. Next base: position 969 of record CAZSAW010000053.1, on the reverse strand, counting down.
GAGACGGCGCCGGAGACATCCGGGTCGCTGCGCACCGCGCGCACGACCTGGTCTTGCAGCCGCTTCATCTCGGCGAAGGACACTTCCGGCCCGGCCTGCGTCACCGCCGTAATCAAGCCGGTATCCTGCGGCGGCAGAAAGCCCTTGGGGACCACAATATAAAGAACGATCGTTGCGACGAGCGTGAGCAGCGTGACGATGAGCGTCGCGCGTTGCCGCTCCAGCACCCATTCCAGGCTGCGGCCATAGAAGGCGACCGCGTTGTCGATCCAGCGATTGAGGGTCTGCATCATGCCGCTGCGCGGGCCGCCCTCGACGCGCCGCAACAGGCGACTGCACATCATCGGCGTCAACGTCAGCGAGACGATGGCCGAGGTCACGACCGCGATGGTCAGCGTCAGCGCAAACTCGCGGAACATGCGACCGACGAGACCGGTCATGAACAGAAGCGGGATGAACACGGCGATCAACGAGACGGTGAGCGATATGACAGTGAAGCCGATCTCGCGCGCGCCGCGCAACGCGGCCGAGAGCGGGTCGTCGCCCTCCTCGATATGGCGCACGATATTCTCGATCATGACAATGGCATCGTCGATCACGAAGCCGGTGCCGATGGTGAGCGCCATGAGCGAGAGATTGTCGAGGCTGAAACCGCAGAACCACATGACGCCAAAGGTCGCGATCAGCGACAGCGGCAGGGCCACGCCGGCGATGATGGTGGCGCGGATGGTGCGCAGGAAAATGAAAACGACGAGCACGACCAGCGCGATACTGACGACGAGCGTGAACTGAACATCGCGGACGGAAGCGCGGATCGTCTCGGTGCGGTCCTGCACCACCGTCAGCTTGGCGCTCGCCGGCACCGCGCGTTCGAGCCGCGGCAGCTCGGCGCGGATGCGGCTCAAGGTCTCGATCACATTCGCGCCGGGCTGACGCTGCACGTCGATGATGACGGCGGGCACGCCCTGA
>CAZSAW010000052.1:0-7533 GCA_964604745.1 uncultured Hyphomicrobiales bacterium | reverse complement strand
AGGAAGTGCTGGCGCAGATGGGCCTGCATCTCGGCATGGAAGTGCCGGGCTGGCCGCCCGAGAATATCGAGGACCTCGCCAAGCGCTTCGAGGATCATTACTAATCCGCTCCCTTGTCATGGCCGGGCTTGTCCCGGCCATCTCGACGAGGGGCGATATGGCATTGCCCGCCTGAGCGGGATCGCCGGCACAAGCCCGGCGATGACACGAAAGAGACGGAAGAGGGTATCGCGATGCGTCACGGAAAGGCTCACCGCAAGCTCGGCCGCAAGCCCGAGCACCGCAAGGCGATGTTCGCCAACATGGCGGCAGCGCTGATCAAGCACGAGCAGATCATGACGACCCTGCCGAAGGCCAAGGAATTGCGTCCGGTGGTGGAGAAGCTCGTGACCCTCGGCAAGCGGGGCGACCTGCATGCGCGCCGCCAAGCGATCGCGCAGGTTCGCGACGTGCCCATGGTCAAGAAGCTCTTCGAGGTGCTCGGGCCTCGCTACAAGGACCGCAACGGCGGGTATACCCGTGTGATCAAGGCCGGCTTCCGCTATGGCGATTCAGCTCCGGTCGCGGTGATCGAATTCGTCGACCGCGACGTCGATGCCAAGGGTCTCGATTCCGGGCCGGTGATTGAGAAGAAGGCCGAAGAAGCTGCGCCAGCAGCGGCTTAGCCTCTTTTTTCAGCAAGTGTCCCCGGGGACAAAAGGGCGGCTTCGGCCGCCCTTTTTCGTTGTGGTTCCAATGCGGTAGGCGGTTAATCGATTGTTAACTGTTGCCATTGGGTGACACATCCTCCGCTTGATTATTGCTAGGGTGTACTCAACCGGCCCGTGTCGAGAGGGCCTTTTTCGAGCGCTGAAGGATTGAAATCATGCGTATGGGATATTGGGCGGCGGGTGCGTTTGCGGCGGGGCTTCTGACCACGAACGCGTTGGCAGCGGATATGCCCGTGAAAGCGCCGGTCGCCACTCCGGCGCCCGTTGCAGCCTGCACATGGTGTGGATTCTATATCGGTATCCACGGCGGTTACGGCTGGGGCCATGTCGATGCCTCGATCGACGGCGTCGGCATCTCGCCTGTCCCCGAACCCAAGGGTTGGTTCGGCGGCATGCAGGCCGGCTACAATTGGATGATGAGCCCGAACTGGCTCCTCGGCCTCGAGACCGACATTTCGGTCGGCTCGATTCGCGATACCGTTTCGCTGTTCTCCATCCCCGGGGTGGTCTCGTTCGACGCCAGCTCCGAACTCGAGAATTTCGGAACGTTCCGCGGCCGTGTCGGCTACACGCAAGGCTCCTGGCTGCTTTATGCAACCGGCGGTCTCGCCTGGGGGCGCAATCAGGTCATCACCGCGCTCAATATCCCCGGCATCTTCTCCTTCCAGCTCATGCACGACCATCAGACGCATTTCGGCTGGACGGCCGGCGGCGGCGTCGAATGGGCGATGACGCCGCATTGGACGGCCAAGGCCGAGTATCTCTATGCCGACCTCGGTTCGCGCGACTACGATTTCGTGACGCCGCTCATTCCCGCCCTCTCGCACAAGGAAACGCTGCAGACGGTCAAGGTCGGCATCAACTACCTGTTCGGCGAACGGGCTGCGGCACCGATCATGCCGACCAAGGCGCCGATGATGGCGTCCTGCACGTGGTGCGGCGTCTACGGCGGTATCCACGGTGGTTACGGCTGGGGCCATGTCGACGCCTCGATTGCCGGCTTCGACGTTTCTCCGGTGCCCGAGCCCAAGGGCGGCTTCGGCGGCATGCAGGTCGGCTACAATTGGATGATGAGCCCGAACTGGCTTGTCGGTCTCGAATCCGATCTTTCGATCGGCTCGATCCGCGACACGGTCTCGCTGTTCTCGATACCGAACACGTTCTCGCTCGACGCGACGTCGAACATCGAGTTCTTCGGCACGTTGCGCGGCCGCGTCGGCTACGCCCAGGGGCCGTGGCTGCTCTATGCGACGGGCGGTCTCGCCTGGGCGCGTAACGAGGTGACCACGTCGTTCAACATTCCGGGCACGTTCGAGTTCGTGCTGCTGCAGGATCACCAGACGCATTTCGGCTGGACCGCGGGCGGTGGTGTTGAATGGGCGCTCTCGCCGAATTGGAGCACCAAGGTCGAATACCTCTATGCCGACCTCGGCTCGCGCGACTACGACTTCGTGACGCCGTTCATCCCGCCGGTCTCGCACAAGGAGACGCTGCAGACCGTCAAGCTCGGCCTCAACTACCGGCTGGGCAGCTACTGATCGCGAACGGCTGGACCGTCGCCTGAACGAAAGGGCCCTGCGTCGCAGGGCCCTTTTGCGTTGCCGGGTTCCCCTTCAATTGCCTCGCCGCAGGGGCTATATCTTCGCCGAATCCACGAGATATTGATCCATGCCCCAGCCATTGCGCTCGCTCGCCGCCATTTTTCTTGCCTTTGCCGTCGCGCCTGCCTTCGTCTCCACAAGCCGCGCGCAACAGGCCGACAACCGCGTCGTCCCGAGTTCGCAGAGCCAGATCACGCTGTCCTATGCGCCGATCGTCAAGCGCGTGGCGCCGGCGGTGGTCAATGTCTATGCCGCGAAGGTTGTGACGGCGCGCAATCCGCTGTTCGACGATCCGATCTTCCGCCGCTTTTTCGGGGCGCCGGGAGGTGGGGAACAGATGCAGCGCTCGCTCGGATCGGGCGTGATCGTCGATCCGTCGGGGCTCATCGTCACCAACAACCACGTCATCGAGGGCGCCGACGAGGTCAAGGTGTCGCTGTCCGACAAGCGCGAATTCGAAGCCGAGATCGTGCTGAAGGACTCGCGCACCGATCTCGCCGTGCTGCGGCCCAAGGGCGCCAACGAGCGCTTTCCCGCGCTCGATTTCGCCAATTCCGACGACGTGCAGGTCGGCGATGTCGTGCTCGCGATCGGCAATCCTTTCGCCGTCGGCCAGACCGTGACCCATGGCATCGTGTCGGCGGTGGCGCGCACGCAGGTCGGCATCACCGATTATCAGTTCTTCATCCAGACGGATGCGGCGATCAATCCGGGCAATTCCGGCGGCGCGCTTGTCGATCTGACCGGCCGGCTCGTCGGCATCAACACCGCGATCTTCTCGCGCTCGGGCGGTTCGCAAGGCATCGGCTTTGCCATTCCCGCCAATATGGTGCGCGTGGTCGCCCAGTCGGCAAAGGGCGGCGGCAGCGCCGTGAAGCGGCCGTGGCTCGGCGCGAAGCTTCAGGCAGTCACCCCGGAAATCGCCGACAGCCTCGGCCTGAAGCGGCCCGCAGGTGCGCTCGTTGCGAATATCACGCCGAATGGGCCCGCCGCGCGCGGCGGGTTGAAGACCGGCGACCTGATCGTATCGATCGACGGTCAGGCCGTGGATGATCCCAACGCCTTTGACTACCGCTTCGGCACGAAGCAGCTCGGCGGATCGGCGAGCATCGGCCTTGTTCGCGGCGGCAAGACGATGACTGCAACCGTTGCGCTGCAGACGGCGCCGGATACGCCGCGCGAGGAGATCGTGATCAAGTCGCGCTCGCCGTTCGCCGGCGCCAAGGTCGGCAATATCTCGCCCGCCATAGCCGATGAATTGCGGCTCGATCCGGCCGCCGAAGGAGTCGTCATTCTCGATGTGCCGAACGGCACCGCGGCGGAGCGCGTCGGCTTCCGCCGTGGCGACATCATCGTCTCGGTCAACAACCAGAAGATCGAGCGCACGCGCGATCTGGAAAAGGCGACGGGCGAGCAGGCGCGCGCCTGGCGCATTACCATCCAGCGCGGCGGACAGCAGATCTCGGTGATGTTGCAGGGATGATGACGGGATGAGCCCGCGCTCGCAGCGAGGCGGAGCGAACCTGTTCACGGCGGCGGGGCTCGAGCACGATGCGCCGCGCCCGCTTGCCGACAAGCTGAGGCCGACCAAACTCGACGAAGTCGTTGGGCAGGACCATCTGCTCGGGCCGGATGGTGCGCTCACGCGCATGCTGGCCACGCGCTCGCTCGGTTCGCTCGTCTTCTGGGGTCCGCCGGGCACGGGCAAGACGACCGTCGCGCGTCTGCTCGCGCAGGCGACCGACCTGCATTTCGAGCAGATTTCCGCAATCTTCACCGGCGTCGCCGATCTGAAGAAAGTGTTCGATCAGGCGCGCGGGCGCCGCGAGAGCGGGCAGGGGACGCTCCTGTTCGTCGACGAAATCCACCGCTTCAATCGCGCGCAGCAGGATTCCTTTTTGCCGGTGATGGAAGACGGCACCATCGTGCTCGTCGGCGCGACGACGGAAAATCCTTCTTTCGAACTTAACGCGCCGCTGCTGTCGCGGGCGCGCGTGCTCGTGTTCAAGTCGCTTGATGCGGACGCGGTCGGCAAATTGCTCGCGCGCGCAGAGACGATCGAGCAGAAGCCGCTGCCGCTGGATGACGAAGCGCGCGCAGCCCTCATTCGCATGGCGGACGGCGACGGACGCGCGGCGCTGACGCTCGCTGAGGAAGTCTGGCGCGCGGCGCGGCCGGACGAGGTGTTCGATGCGGCAGCGCTGCAGGACATCGTGCAGCGGCGCGCGCCGATCTACGACAAGAGCCAGGACGGCCACTACAATCTCATCAGCGCCCTGCACAAGTCGGTGCGCGGCTCCGACCCCGATGCCGCCCTCTATTATCTCGCCCGGATGTTCGATGCCGGCGAAGACCCGCTTTACCTTGCGCGCCGCGTTGTGCGCATGGCGGTTGAGGATGTCGGCCTCGCCGATCCGCAGGCGCTCGTCGTCGCCAATGCGGCGAAGGACGCGTTCGATTTTCTCGGCAGTCCGGAAGGGGAACTCGCCATCGCCGAAGCGGTGATCTACATCGCCACCGCGCCCAAATCGAATGCAGCCTATGTCGCCTATGGCGCGGCGACGCGCGCGGCGAAGGAGGGCGGTTCGCTTTTGCCGCCCAAGCACATCCTCAACGCGCCGACGAAGCTGATGAAATCGGAGGGCTATTCGGCCGGCTACGAATACGATCACGACGCGCCCGACGCCTTTTCCGGGCAGGATTATTTCCCGGAAGCGCTTGGCCGGCAGACCTTCTACGATCCGCCGGACCGCGGTTTCGAACGCGAGATCCGCAAGCGCCTCGACTATTGGGCAAAGCTCCGGCGTGAACGTCGGGGCTAGCCCGAATTGCCGCCGCAATGCATGATTACGGCTGGACGGGCCGAGGAGGCGAGTGTGATCCGTGTCACATTTTCGCGGCGTGAATGCCCCGATAATGCACGCGAATCCCAAAGGAGACGGCAGATGCGAAGCCTTTATTTGACTGCGGTGCTGGTGCTGATGGCCGCCCCCGCATACGCGCAAGGGTTCTCGTTCGACTACAACGGCAAGAACATCAAGATCGATATTCCCAAGAATTGCAGGGACATTTCTTGCATTTCGGTCAAGTCCAAGGACAAGGACGAACCGCAGGAAGAACCGGCCGCTGCGCCGGCCAATCCTTCGACCGCACCGGCAAGCACGTCGACCGCGACGGCTCCGGCTGCGCCGGCCACTGCGAGCGCACCCGCAACGGCCGCAGCGCCACCAGCCGCGCCCGCAGCTGCTCCCGCGCCGACAGCTTCGGCTAATCCCGCGGATCAGCCGCTGCAGCCTCCGCCTCTGCCGCGTAACGACACGACGCAGAGTCGTCTCGAGCCGCCGCCGCTGCCGGCGACGCCTGCTCCGCAATTCTCCACGCCGGCTCCTGCGCCTGCACCCGTGGCTGCCGCCCCGGCGACTCCGGCTCCGACCGCGACGGCCTCCGCCGCGCCGGCGGAAGCGCCGAAAGCCCCGGCTCCGGCCGCGAGCCTTGCGCCCACCCCGGTCGGCGTGTGGATGACGGAGAAGAACGAAGGCAAGGTCCGCATCGAGGAATGCGGCAAGAATCTCTGCGGCTACGAAGTGCTCAAGACGGACCGCAACGGCAAGCAGGTGCTTGTCGACATGCGTCCCACCAAGAGCAATGAGTGGGCCGGCAAGATCAACGATATCCGCAGCGGCGGCACCTATACGTCGACCATTGCGCTCCGGAACAACAACACCCTGCGGGTCGAAGGCTGCGCGTTCGGCGGCATGTTCTGCGGCGGACAGACCTGGAAGCGCGCGGACTAAGCGCTGTTGTTTTGCCTGAGGGTTAGGATAAGTGCCCGGCCATGACGCCGGGCACTTTCGATTCGCGAGGCGATTGAGGCGATGCGGCGCGGAAGGGGACCGAGGCAACCGGGAGGCGGACGGCAGATTGCCGGGCCGCGCCACCGCGACGGGGACGGCCGCCACAGCGGGCCGCATCAGGATGGGCGTCGCACGCGGCCTGCGGCCGAAAGGCGAGCGCCTCCGTCTCCCGACACACGCGTTCCGCGTCCGGTCGAGGAAGCCGGCGCCGCGGCCGAAGCAGCCGTGCCGACCAAGGTGCAATCGGTTGCCGTGACGGCGGACGAAGCCGGCATGCGCGTCGACCGCTTCCTCGAGGCACGCTTTCCCGGCCTCTCCTTCAGTCACATCCAGCGCATCATCCGCAAAGGCGAATTGCGCGTGAACGGCAAGCGCAGCGAGCCGAAGGCGCGGCTCGAAGCGGGCCAGACCGTGCGCATTCCGCCGCTTTCGCTTGCGCCGCCGCCTCCGCGCCCGGGCGGCTCGAAGGAGCAAGAGACGCGCGCGTTTCTCAAAAGCATCACGCTGCACGAGGACGCCGACGTGATCGTCCTCAACAAGCCGATGGGCCTCGCCGTGCAGGGCGGCTCGGGCACGACACGTCACATCGACGGCATGCTCGATGTGCTGCGCGACAGGAGCGGGCAACGCCCGCGTCTCGTGCACCGGCTCGACAAGGATACGTCGGGCTGCCTGCTCGTCGCGAAGAACCGCTTCTCGGCGGCGGCGCTGGCGAAAACGTTCCGCTCGCGTTCGGCGCGCAAGATCTATTGGGCGCTGGTGCCCGGTGTACCGAAGCCGAAGCAGGGCCGCATCTCGACCTACCTCGCCAAGGAAGAGCGCGAGGACGACAGCTTCATGCGGATCGCCAAGCATGGCGAGGAGGGGGCAAGTCACGCCGTCACGTATTACACGGTGGTCGAGACGGCTGCCGCGAAACTCGCCTGGCTGTCGCTGAAACCGGTCACCGGCCGTACGCATCAATTGCGCGTGCAGCTTGCGCATATCGGCCACCCGATCGTCGGCGATCCGAAATACTTCGTCATCGAGAATTGGGAATTGCCGGGCGGTATGCAGAACAGGCTGCACCTTCTGGCGCGCCGCATCGTCGTGCCGCATCCGCGCGGCGGGGTGATCGATGTCAGCGCGCCGCTGCCGCCGCATATGTTGCAGAGCTGGAACCTGCTCGGGTTCGACGCCAAGCGCTACGACCCGATCGACGAGGCGCCGGAGGAATGACGCAGGGGGCGACACGCAAGCGCTGTTTCGTCTATGTGCTCGGCTGTTTCGAGAAAAGCCGATACTGGACCTATGTGGGCTGGACCAACGATATCGACCGACGCCTCGCCATGCACAATTCCGGCAAGGGTGCGCGCTCGACGCGCGGAC
>CAZSAW010000051.1:0-8013 GCA_964604745.1 uncultured Hyphomicrobiales bacterium | reverse complement strand
TCCGCGCGCGCCTGCGCGGCCTGATCGGAGAGCTGCACCGTCACGCGGTCGGCGAGGCGCATATCGATCGCGGTAATGTCGCGGGAGAACAGCTTCTTGTCGCGTTCGAGCGAAATGAGCGTCGCAAGCGCCTGCTCGACCCCGTTCTCCGGCAGACGAATATCGAGGCCGTTCTTCAAGCGCACGTTCCATCGCCGCTCGGCAACGAGAATGGCCGCGCGCATCTGCTCGCGGATTGCCGGGTATCGATCGATCAGGGCGAGAAATTCCTGCGCGTGCGCTTCCGCGCCGCGGCCGACAACGAGCGGCAGCCCGGCATAGCGCATGTCGACGAACGGTTGCACGACGCTGCCGTCGGCGGCGATGACGGACAGCTTTCCGTCCTTCTGCCAGAGAGCGAAGGCTTTGCGCTCGGTGATCGTGATGAGCAGGCGGTCCGGATAGAGTTTAAGCACCGTCGCTTCGGCAATCCGCGGATCGGCCTGCAGCTGCTCGCGCGCGGCATCGGCATCGAGGAAGAGCAACGAAGATTGTGCGGTCACGCCGGCGGCGGCGAGAATCTCGGCCCGGCTAACTCCCTTTTCGCCGCTGATGGCGACCGACGCGATGCGGAAGCCGGCGGCGTTGGCAACGGCGTCGCCCGCCGCATGAAACTGCGCGATCGCTCCCCGCAGATGCTCACCGCGCACGGCGCCGTAGGCGATGCTGCCGGAGACGATCGCCACGCTTGCCGCGATGCCGAGACCGGGACGGATGCGAAGATCGAAAAGCGGACGCAGCGCCTGCATTCCGCGCGCGAAACGTCCTGCGGCGAAGCCTTGCGCCCTCGCCCACAGGCCCCCGGCCGGCACACCGGCTGCGCCGCTCCGGCGAACGCGCGGCCGGGCACGGCCCGGGCGCGAATGCGCGGCGCGCCTGTCAGACCGGATCGTGTGATGCGCGCCAGGCAGACGGCCCCTCCATTCCCTCGCGCGGCAAGAGCCGCAGCGGAAACCGCGCGCATCAGGCGCCGAACGACCGGAGCCTGATGCGCAGACGGAGCCAGTCTTCGGCCCTCTTGGTAAAGGTTTGGTAAAATTTGAGCAGTCGGAGAGAGGTATTCGTAACTCTGCGCAGGCGTGCCACGCTCAGCGATTGAGCGAGGCGTCCTCGATCATCCACTGCACGAGATCCTCGAACGGCACGCCGGCATGGGCGGCGAGTTCCGGCACGAGCGAGGTCTGCGTCATGCCCGGCTGCGTGTTGACCTCGAGACAGACGAGTCCTTTCGTTCCCGGCTGGCTCTCGTCGTAGCGAAAGTCGGCACGGGTGACGCCCCGGCACGACAACGTCTCGTGCGCGGCGAGCGTGAGGCGCCGGACTTCCTCATAGACGTCGGAGGGGATTTGCGCCGGAAGAATGTGGCTTGAGCCGCCCGGCGCGTATTTCGCCTCATAGTCGTAGAACCGGCTGGCATTGGAGATGATATCGATCACGCCTGTCGGCTTTCCGCGCACGACAGCGCAGGTCAGTTCCCTGCCTGGAATGAACTGCTCGCAGATGAGCCGGTCGCCGAAGCTCCAGTCCTCGCGGTAAAGTTCCTGCGGCGGGCGATCGTGTTCCTTCGTGACGATGAACACGCCGACGCTCGAACCCTCCGCCACCGGCTTCAGCACATAAGGCCGTTCCATCGGGTGCTCTTTCGCCGCTTCGAAGCGCGAAACCACCATGCCGGATGGCACCGGAATGCCGGCAGCACGGAACATGACCTTTGCAAGATCTTTCTGCATCGCCAGCGCGGAGGCGAGCACACCGGAATGCGAATAGGGCAAGCCGATGACTTCGAGGATGCCCTGCAGCGTGCCGTCCTCACCCGGTCGGCCATGCAGGATGTTGAGGGCGACGTCTGGCTTCAGCTCCTGCAACACCGTCGCGATGTCGCGCTGCACATCGATGCGGGTGACCTTGTATCCCTTGCGCTCGGCGGCGTCGGCGCAGGCCTTCCCGGAGTTCAAGGATACCTCGCGCTCGGCCGACCAGCCCCCCATCAGAACGGCGACGTGTTTCATGCGCATGTCTCTACAACGTCAGGCTCGCGCATGTCGCGGGCAAAACGCAGGTCGCAAAAGCTACTTGATGGAGAGGCTGAGCGGCACGCCGTGCGCGTCCGGGCAATCCAGGATGCCCTCGAGACGATCGGACCCGCTGCCGACAAAGCTGCATTGCGCGCCATCGAGTGTCAGTGACGCCTGCACAGACGACGAAAGCCGCGACATTCGAATGTGAATCTCACCGGACTTCACGGTCGGACCCTTGACGCTGCAAAGCCCCGTATGCGTCAGCGTGAAGAGGCCGGACAATTCCCTTGTCAGAGCGTGCGTGGTTTCCTGCGCGCTCGCCTGTAATTCCCACTCGGAGAGATAGCCGGCGCGGCCCGTCACCTGAACGCCCGCGGCGTCAGCCAGGGACGGCCAGACAAGGCAGAAAAGCAACGGCCAATACCGGGTCATGGCATGCCTATACCGCAAGGCCGATCCGCTTGATCTCCCATTCCAGCGTGACGCCGGAATGCTCCCTTACTCTTTGTCGCACCGTCTCGCCCAAGGTTTCAATGTCGGCCGCCGTCGCCGTGCCGAGATTGATCAAAAAATTGCAGTGCATCTCAGACACCTGAGCGTCGCCGACCTTGAGCCCGCGGCATCCAGCCGCATCGATCAGCTTCCAGGCGCTCTGACCGGGCGGATTTTTGAAGGTCGATCCACCGGTCTTTTCGCGGATCGGTTGCGCGGTTTCGCGGTGCTGCTGCACCTCCGCCATGCGGGCGCGGATGGCCGCCGCATCGGCCCTGCGGCCGCGGAACAGCGCCGACGTGAAGATCACGGATTCCTCCACGCCGCTGTGGCGATAGACGAACTTCATGTCGGCATTGCCATAGGTGCGTTTCCGACCGCCGCGGTCGATGCCGGTGGCTTCGATCAGCACGTCTTTTGTTTCGTCGCCGTTGGCTCCTGCATTCATCCGCAGCGCCCCGCCGATCGTGCCCGGAATGCCGAAATAGAATTCGAGCCCGCCGAGGCCGGCCGCTGCCGCGACTTCGGCAACGCGTTTGTCGAGGGCCGCCGCGCCAGCGCGCACGGTTTCACCATCCGCCGCCACCTCGCCGAAGGCGCGCGGGCTGAGGCGAATAACGATTCCCGAAATTCCGCCGTCGCGCACGATGAGGTTCGAGCCGACGCCGACCATCGTCACCGGAACATCGGCGGCCAGATGTGCGAGAAAATAAGCGAGATCGTCCGCGTCCGCCGGCGTGAACAGCACCTGCGCCGGACCGCCGACACGAAACCATGTCAATGGCGCCAGCGATTCATTCGACAAAAGACGACCGCGCAATTGCGGCATCCGCGCTTTCAGATCCGGCACGAGGTCGGGGAATGGCAATGCTTCACCCCAGCGCCTGCAATTCGCCCGGCAAGGCATAAGCCCATTGTGTGATGTTGCCCGCGCCGAGACAGACGACGTAGTCGCCCGGCCGCGCCATCGCCTTCACCAGCGACGCCAGCTGCTCGGATTTCTGCAGCGGCGTGACATTGCGGTGTCCGCGCGCGCGCATCCCCGCAACGAGATGATCGCGATCGGCGCCCTCGATCGGCGCTTCGCCGGCGGAATAAACGTCGGCGACGATAACGGCGTCGGCATCGTTGAAACAGGTGCAGAATTGCTCGAATAGATCGTGCAGGCGCGAATAGCGATGCGGCTGCATCACCGCAATCACCTGACCCTTGCTCGATTCACGTGCCGCGCGCAGCACGGCAGCGATCTCGACGGGATGGTGCCCGTAATCGTCGATGATCGTCACGCCGCTCCATTCGCCGGTGCGCGTGAAGCGGCGCTTCACGCCACCGAACGAGGACAGCGCCTTGCGGATCATGTCATCGGAGATACCGAGATCGCGGGCGACTGCAATCGCAGCCGTCGCATTCAGCGCGTTGTGCCGGCCAGGCATGGGAAGAACGAGGTCGCGGATGACGTATTCGCTCCCTCCGTCACGCCCGCGAAACACGACGGAGAATTGCGAGTTGCCGTCGGTGTGGCGCAGATCGGAAAGCCGCACGTCGGCCTGGGGATTTTCTCCGTATGTAATAATACGGCGATCCTCGATGCGTCCGACGAGCCGCTGGACCACCGCGTGATCGGTGCACATCACAGCGAATCCGTAGAAAGGCACATTCTCGATGAAGGCCTGGAAGGCACCCTGCACCGCTTCGAAGGTCTTGAAGTGATCGAGATGTTCGGGGTCGACATTGGTGACGATGGCGACATCGGCGGGCAGCTTGAGAAACGTGCCGTCGGATTCGTCGGCTTCGACGACCATCCACTCGCCTTCGCCCAGCCGGGCATTGGTGCCGTAAGCGTTGATGATGCCGCCGTTGATGACGGTCGGATCGAGACCGCCCGCATCGAGGAGCGAAGCGACGAGCGACGTCGTCGTTGTCTTGCCGTGCGTGCCGGCGATGGCGACGCAGGATTTCAGCCGCATCAATTCGGCCAGCATCTCGGCGCGGCGAACCACCGGCAGGCGCTTGGCGCGCGCGGCAATGAGTTCCGGATTGTCGCGCTTGATCGCCGACGAAACCACGATGACATCTGCGCCGTCGATATTGTCCGCGTTGTGACCGACGGCGACCTTGATGCCCTTGTCACGCAGCCGTTTGACGTTGGCGCTTTCGGCCACATCCGACCCGGTCACGCTGTAACCGAGATTGGCCAGCACCTCGGCGATGCCGCTCATGCCGATGCCGCCGATACCGACGAAATGGATCGGGCCGATGTCGCGCGGAAGTTTCATTCAGGATCCTCACGGGACGTGCGGGATGCCCGCCATCGCCCTTGTCGCCTGTGGTTAAAGCAAGAGCGGAAGCCCGCACACAAGAGCGGCCCAGACGAATTTCTCAAGGTCGCGCAATCCCGCCGACTTTCATCACCAGATCGGCCAGCCGGTCCGCGGCATCGAGCACACCGATACCCTTCGCCGCCTGCGCCATGGCGGCAAGGCGGCCCGGATCGGCCGCCAGCGCGGCCAATTCCACCGCCAGGCGATCCGGCGTGAACGCGTCCTGAAAGATGCGGACCGCGCCTCCGGCCCGTTCAAGATAGGCGGCGTTGGCGGCCTGGTCCTGATCAAGCGCGTGCGGCAACGGCACAAGAATGGCGGGACGGCCGATAGCCGAGAGTTCGGCGACCGTCGAGGCGCCGGAGCGCGACACCACCAGATGGCTCGCCGCCATCCGCTGCGGGAGATCATTGAAGAACGGCTCGACCACCGCCTCCACTCGCGCGCGCGCATAACCCGCCTTGACGCGCTCGATGTCTTCGGCGCGGGCCTGCTGGACCACCTTCAGCCGCATCTGCAGATGCGGTTCGAGCCGCCCCACGGCCTCGGGCACGATGTCGGCCATGATGCGCGCGCCCTGGCTGCCGCCAAAGACGAGAAGGCGAAACGCACCGTCGCCTGTCGGCGCATCGTAGGGTTTCACGGCCACGATCACCGCCGGACGCACGGGATTGCCGACATAGGTAGCCTTGCCGGCGAGATTCCGGTCGCCGTCGAGAATACCGGGAAAGCCGGTCGCGATCGCCGTTGCGCGCGATGACAGAAAGCGGTTGGCGCGTCCCATCACACCGTTCTGCTCATGAATGACGGTCGGGATTTTTCGCGCGCTTGCAGCGAACAAGGTCGGCACCGTCGGGTAGCCGCCAAATCCGACGATGATCGCAGGTTTCAGCCGCGACAGAAGTGCGTAGGCCTTGGCAACGCCCACGGCGAGCTTGCCCGCCGTGAATGCGATCGAAACGGGATCGCGGCCGCGGAACGTCGCGCTCGGCACGAGATGAACGTCGGAGAAATGTTCGCTGAATTTTTCCGCGCGCACGTCGGTCGCAAGCCCGACGGCGATGCCGCGCCGCTTCAACGCGTCGCTCAGGGATTGGGCGGGAAACAAATGTCCGCCGGTGCCGCCGGCGGCGACGAGCACGAACGGCACAGCGTGAGCCTTTTCCTCGCCGATCATGACTCAGATCGACCCCGGAAAGGGCTCAAGAGTCAAGCAGCCCCGGTGGCGGACAACGCGGCGCGGCTCGCCAGCAGCTCGGCGCGCGGCCGTTCGCGCGTCAGCGCCAGCAGCATCCCCATGCCGTAGGCAAGCGAGAGGAGCGACGAGCCGCCATAGGAGATGAATGGCAGCGTCATGCCCTTGGCCGGCATCAGATGCAGATTGACGCTCATGTTGATGGCCGACTGCGTGCCAAACAGGATGGCGAGGCCGGCGGCAGAGAAGCGGATGAACAAGTCCTCGTTGCGCATCGCGCGCGTCAAGGCCCGTATCACGATGAAGGCGAACAGCGCCACGAGCGCGAGACACAGAACGATGCCGAACTCCTCAGCACCGACGGCAAAGACGAAATCGGCGTGACTGTCGGGGAGAATGCGCTTCACCGTCCCCTCGCCCGGCCCGCGCCCAAACCAGCCGCCGCGCAGAAATGATTCCACCGCATTGTTGATCTGGAAACTGTCGCCTGACGAGGGATCGAGGAAGCGGTGAATGCGGCCGCGCACGTAGGGCACGGTGAGGTAAGCGGAGGCGAGCCCGATCGCGGCCGTGATGCCCAACCCCATCACCCAGATGAGCCGCATCCCGGCAAGGAAAAAGAGCGCGCTCCAGACAAGGGCGACGAGCATCGTCTGACCGAAATCCGGCTGCATGACGAGCAGCGAAATCACCGTCACCAGCAGCGTCAGCGCCACGGCATTGGCCGGCATTTCCGGACGGCTGGCGGATTCGGAAAAGAGCCACGCGATCAGAATGACAAAAGCGGGTTTGACGAATTCGGACGGCTGGATGTTGGTGCCGAGCAGAACGATCCAGCGGCGCGCGCCTTTCACTTCGGCCCCGTAAAAGAGCGTCGCCGCGAGCATGACGATGCCGACGGCGAACACGACCAAGGCGAGCCGGCGGATCTGGCGCGGATTCAGAAACGATGTCGCGAACAGGATCGCAAGCGCCGGGATGAAATAAAGAATCTGCCGGTTCACGAAGTGGAACGGGTCAAGCCCGAGCCTCGTAGCGACCGGCGGGCTCGCCGCCAGCAGAAGAATGATGCCGCTCAGCATCAGCGCGCCGAGCGCGGCCAAGGCAAAGCGGTCGATCGTCCACCACCATTGCGCGAACGGCGTCCGCTCTGTGCGCGAAACCATGTCAGTCCCCGAACGTCCGGGGACTAGTCCTGACCCGATTGTGGTTTACGTTCGATTAAGAATGCGCCACCGCCGAAAACTGCGCTCAGCGGAGGCACTCGCGCACCAGTTCCTTGAAGCGATCGCCACGCACCTCGAAATTCGGGAACTGGTCGAACGAGGCGCAGGCCGGCGACAGAAGCACGACTGCCTCCGGTCCATCGGATTGCGCGGCATCGGCCGCGGCTGTGGCGACTGCGCGGTCGAGCGTGCCGACGATGTCGTAGGCGACGCGGCCGTCGAGCGTGCGCGCGAAATCCGGCGCCCCCTCGCCGATCAGATAGGCCTTGCGGATGCGCGGGAAGAACTCAGCAAGCGTCGTGATGCCGCCTGCCTTGGGCAGACCGCCGGCGATCCAGAAGATGTTGTCGAACGAGGCGAGTGCGCGCGCCGCGGATTCGGCATTGGTCGCCTTGGAATCGTTGACGAACAATACTTTCCCCTTGCGGCCGACCTCCTCCATGCGGTGGGCGAGCCCTGGAAAGGATCGCAGACCCGCGCGGATCGACTCGTCGTCGAGCCCGAGCGCCGCGCAGGCCGCGACGGCGGCGAGCGCGTTTTGCGCATTGTGGCTGCCGCGCAGTGACCCGATGCCGGCGAGATCGGCAACCTCTTCCGCATCGCGACCGTGTACGCGGTAGAGGTGTGTCGATCCGGCGACATAACCGTGTGGCAACAAACCTTGCGTCGAGATCGGCGTATAGGCACGCCCGCGCGCGTCGAACGACCGCGCAAGTGTGCGG
>CAZSAW010000050.1:0-9999 GCA_964604745.1 uncultured Hyphomicrobiales bacterium | reverse complement strand
GAGATTCTCGCGCTCGGCGATATAGATCATCTCTTTGGTGATGACGCCGGCCTTCGCCCATTCCATCTGGGTGAGGGGATGCTGACCATTCGGGGTAAGCGGCATCGACCTGCCACTTGCCGCAGCTTGTTCCCCTGCCCCTTGTGGGGAGGGGATAGGGGTGGGGGTCGTTGGCGATGCGTTTGCTTTCAGGGCAGCCCCACCCCGACCGCCTTCGGCGGTCGACCCTCCCCACGAGGGGGAGGGTGAAGAAGAGATCGCGCGATAGGGCTTCGGTGTGTTGGGGAAATCGCGCGCGAGATGCTTGCCGGTGACGTTGCCGTTGTCGACGGGCTTGATCGCACGGCCTTCATATTGTTCGACGCCGCCGCGCTCCTTCACCCATTCGATGCGCGTGCGCGGCAGGCCCTTCTCGACGTCGATCGCGGCATTGTTGTCGGTGTAAGGACCGGTCGTGTCCTAGACCGGCAGCGGCGGCTCGCCGGAGGAGACATCGAGCATGATCGCGCGATGCGGCACGCGCAGATCGGGCGCCGTCTCCGGCGCGGAATAGACCTTGCGGGAGGAGGGGAGCGGCCCGGTCGTAACCTTCGGAGTGACGAGAGCGTCAGGGGCGACGGGTTTGTTCATTGGGACCTCTCCTTGCGCGCCAACGGCGGATGAGATCCGGATGCAATTCGGCTCTGGGGGAAATTGTCCTGTCCCTTCGCCGGCATGACCCGGATCAGGTTCAAAGGGTTTATCTCAGCCCAAGCGGGGCACCCCTCGGAACACCGCTAATGTAAGCGCCCGCCGGGGGGTGTCAACGCGGCGGCAAATGCGCTGAACTTGGCCTTTGAAACGGGGTTCCGCCGTGGCAGGAGCGGATATGGCGAGCAGCACACCTCCCCGCCTGCGCGTGCTTCTGTGCGAGGGAGCAAGCACCTCCGCGCGCCAGGTCGTCACCTGCCTCGGCCTCCTCGGCCACGAGATCGAGATCTGCGATCCCTCGGGGCATTGTCTCGCGCGCTTCTCGCGATTCGTGCGCAGGCTGCATCGCTGCCCGCCGCTGCGCGATGCGCCGGAAGAATTTCTCGCCTTCATTCTCGATCTGGTCGCGCGCGAGCGTTTCGACGTGCTCATCCCCGTGCACGAACAGGGGCTGATCCTGTCCACGGTGCGCGAGGCGATTCAGCGTCATTGCGCCATCGCCTTGCCGGCTTATGCCGATTATCGCCGCGCGGTGAGCAAGGCCGGATTTTCGCAATTGCTGGCGGCGGAAGGTCTGGCGCAACCGCCGACGCGGATCGTGAGCGACCGCGCCACACTGGAGGCGGCGATACGCATGCCCTGCCTCGTCAAATCCGCGATCGGCACGGCGAGCCGCGGCGTATGGACGATCGAGACGCGTGACGATATCGCCGGCGCGCTGGCGGGGCTCGACGACATCGGCGGATGGGACGGGCCGGTACTGGTGCAAGACCGGCTCGACGGCGCTGTGGCGCACGCGCAGGCAATTTTCGCGCAGGGCGAGTTGCACGCGGCGCACGCCTTCCGCCGTGTGAAGCTGGGCGTCGGCGGCGGTGCCGCGCTGAAGGAATCCGCCGCTACCGCGCCGATCGAGCCCGATCTGCGCCGGCTCGGGCAGGCGCTGAATTGGCACGGCGCGCTGTCGGTCGATTACATCGAGCACGACGGGATCGCGCATTATATCGACTGCAATCCGCGGCTGGTCGAACCCGCCAACGCCTTCTTCGGCGGTCTCGACCTCGTGACGGCCCTGCTCGATGTGTCGCGCGGGCAGAGCGGGGACACGCTCCCGCAATCCCGGCCGGTCCGCACCCACGCCTTCATGCAGGCCCTGCTGGGGGCGGCGAGCCGTGGCGCCACGCGCCGCGCACTTGCGGCGGAAGCCTTCGCCGTGATGTCACGCACGGGCGATTATCATGACAGCCGGGAGGAACTCACGCCCGCGGGCCTCGACTGGGTCAGCGTCCTGCCAGCCGCGATGACAGCACTTGCCCTGTTTGCCAGTCCGCAAATGGCTCATACACTGGCGCGGCGCGGCTGGGGAGCGCATCTGCTGACGCCCCAGACCGTCGGCGCCATCGACGCGCTCGCCGGCAACCGAAATGTCGCTACGGCCGTTAAGGAGACGAACCGGTCACGGGTATCGTGAAACCAAGGATAAAGTGCGGGATTCGGCATTGCCTGTTTCACTCATCACCGGCGGAAGCGGATTCATCGGACTGCACCTGACGGATGCGCTGGTCGCTCGCGGGCGTAACGTGCGCGTGCTCGACCGCACACCGCCGCGCCGCATCCCGCCCCGCACCGAATTCGTCCGCGCCTCGGTGCTGGACCGCGACGTGGTGGCGGCGGCGCTCGACGATGTCGATTGCGTCTATCATCTCGCCGCCATCGCCCAGCTCTGGACGCCCGATCCCTCCCAATTCCAGTCGATCAATGTGGATGGCACCAGGCTGTTGCTTGAGCTGGTGCGGCCGCGAAGCGGCGTTCGGTTCGTCCATTGTTCGAGCGAGACGGTGCTGCTCGGGGCGACGTCGGAAGACGCGATCCTGACGCTCGACGATATGGCCGGGCCCTACAGCCGCTCGAAGCTCGCCGCCGAACAGCTCGCCCGCGAGGCTGCGCAAGCCGGCCTCGACGTCGTGATCGTCAATCCGACGCTGCCGATCGGGCCGGATGAAAGCCTCACCCCGCCGACGGCGATGCTCGCGCGCTTTCTCGGTGAATCGGTGCACGCCTTCGTCGAGTGCAGCTTCAATGTCGTCGATGTGCGCGATGTCGCCGCCGGCATGATCCTCGCCGCCGAACGCGGACGGCGCGGCGAGCGCTACGTTCTTGGCGGCGAAACGATGCAGCTCTCGGAGATGATCGACCTGCTGGCGCAGATCACCGGCGGCAGCCGTATCAAGTTCAGGGTGCCGGGCTGGCTCGGCGTTGCGAGCGCGGCCATCGCCGAGCAGGTCGCGAACGTCACCAAGCGAAAGCCGTTCGCAACACGCGAAGGCGTGCGTCTGGCGCTTGCGAGCAAGCCGATCGAATTCCGCAAGGCGCGCGCCGAGCTCGGCTATGCGCCACGCCCCATTCACAAGGCGCTCAAGGAAACGGCGCAATGGCTGCTGCAGCGGCAGCAGGACGGATCCGCGGTCGCAGTCGGGCGCGGCCGCGCGTCGGAATTCTCCGATTAATTCTTGCCCATGCGAAACGGCTTGAGCAGCGCATAAGCCGTGTCGTTCGTCGGCGTCGGCA
The DNA here is from genome assembly GCA_964604745.1 of uncultured Hyphomicrobiales bacterium. Taxonomy (GTDB): domain Bacteria; phylum Pseudomonadota; class Alphaproteobacteria; order Rhizobiales; family Xanthobacteraceae; genus Pseudorhodoplanes. Next base: position 6,744 of record CAZSAW010000050.1, on the reverse strand, counting down.
CGTTCAGCTCGCGGCCAAGCTTGATCGCCGCGCCAGTCAGCCAGTCGAGCTCGAGCCGGTTGCCGCGATCGAGATCGTGCGCCATCGACGCCTTCATTCCTTTCGGCGCGGTATCGCGCGCGAATGTCATGCGCTCATCGACATAGTTCTGCGCGACGCTTACGCCCTTGGCCGCGCCGACGGCTTTCACCTCTTCCATCAGCCGGCGAAAGGTGGCGCTCATGTCGGGATCGGCCATGATAACGCCGAGTGTCTGCCGTGTGCCGGCGGTGATGGCGGCGAGCGACGAGAGGAAGATGAACTTGTTCCACAATTCCAGTTCGATGTCGTTCGTCACCGCAATATCGATGTTCGCCTTCTTTGCCGCGTCGGCAAAAGCGGCAAGCTGCGCATCATCCTTGCCGTCGAAACGGCCGCACAGCAGGCGCGCAAACGGGCTCGTATGGCTGATGACCCCGGGCGAGGCAATGACGCTTGCGATATAAGCCGAACCGCCGACCGTCTGCGCCTTGCCCACGATGGGCGCAATACGGTCGTGGCTGTCGATGCCGTTCTGCAATGAAATGACGCGCGTGCCGGCGCCGACAAGCGGCTTTGTCTGCTCCGCAGCCTTTTCCGTGTCCCACAGCTTGACCGCGAAGAGAACGATATCGACCGTGCCGACGGATTTCGGATCGTCGGTGACATTGGCGTTCTTGACCAGCGTATTGCCGAGCGTGCTCTCGATCTTCAATCCGTTCTTGCGGATTGAATCGAGATGCGCGCCGCGCGCAACGAAGTGTACCTCGTGCCCGGCATCCGCCATCCGCGCGCCAAAATATCCGCCGACGGCGCCGGCGGCCATGATTGCAATACGCATGATGCTGTTTCCCGATCCGATGACGGCATGCTCTGTCGTTTCTCAATCATACTATGCTTCACGCCACGCGCTTCTCGAATTTCGCAAACGGGCTCAGCGTTAGCCATGACTTTATGTGGTTTTCAAGCTGCCTGTTACCGGTGATCGCCAGGCGCCCCTGCTCCTTGGCGTGCGCAATGGGGATATAGCCCATCCAGATTTCCGTCATGGTTCGCACGCTCGTCGACAGATAGAGATCGACGTCGAAACCGGGATCGACCGAACAGAGATCGGTGTCCTTTCCTGGCTCGGCGATGAGCCACCAGTTTCTTCGTGTCGCGGGAAGATCGGTAAAGATGATCTGGATGACGTTGCGTTTCTTCGGCATCGGCCGCGGATTGATATTCCGGCGCATGTCCCACATCAGCAGATTGGGATCGAGATTGCCTAGCGAGGATTCGGTCTCGATCCACGCGTGACCCCAGACGCCGACGGCTTCGACGATCGGCGCGAGCGCACGCCCGGATTGCGTCAAATGATATTCGAACGTCCCGGGTTCGCCGGGCACGCGCGCACGCTTCACGATGCCTGCGGCTTCAAGGTCCCTGAGGCGCTTCGATAGAAGCGCCGGCGACATGCGCGGCAGGCCACGCCGCAATTCATTGAATCGGGTAGAGCCCGCGACGAGCTCGCGCAGCAGAACGATGGTCCAGCGCGTGCACAAAATCTCGGCCGCCATCGCGACCGGGCAAAACTGATTGTAGCTTCCTTCAGCCATGGCTTTGGACCTTTCACACGGCCCAACCCTATGCCGCCATCCGGGCGGCCGCCAGTTCAGTATCTGTACTGGGTGCGATTCAGTTCGTGAACTGGCCAGGCGATGCCGGGCGTGAAATTCATCTCCCATGCGGCCCAATTCCGGGCGCGGAAAGCATGAAAGGATACGTTATGCCGCTCGTTGATATTCAGTTGATCGAAGGCGTCTTCGACAAGGCCCAGAAGCAGGAGATGATCAGTAAGGTCACCGATGCGATGGTCAAGATCGAGGGCGAAGCCATGCGTGGCGTGACCTGGGTGCGGGTGCACGAGGTCGCCAGCGGCGAATGGGGCATCGGCGGAAAGGGTCTCACCGCCGCCGACGTCAAGGCGATGCAGCAGGCGCGCTGAATCGGCGAGGCCCGGCTTGTGGCCGGGCCTCGTTCAATTGCAACGCCCGAGAATGGGCGGTCAGTAGAGCGCGTAGGATGAGCCGCCGCGGCGCGGGGCGATCGTCAGGGCCTGACGGCCCTCGTTGCGCGGAACGGCGCGGACCATGTTGTTGCGGTAATCGGGCAGCACGACGACCTTGGTGCCGACATGCGCGCGCTCGTAGAGATCCATCACGTCCTCGTTGAGCATGCGGATGCAACCGCTCGACACCTGCTTGCCGATGGTCGACGGCGCGTTGGTGCCGTGGATGCGATAGACGGTGCCGCCGAGATACATCGCGCGCGCGCCGAGCGGATTGCCCGGACCGCCGGCCATCATGCGCGGCAGATAGGGCTGGCGCTCGATCATTTCCGAAGGCGGATACCAATCCGGCCATTCCGCCTTGCGCGCAATCGTCTTCACGCCGGACCAGGTGAAGCCGTCGCGCCCGACGCCGATGCCGTAGCGGATCGCGCGGCCGCCGCCGAGCACATAATAGAGAAAGGTGTGCGGGGTATCGATGACGATGGTACCGGCAGGCTCGTTCGTCGCATAACCGACGATTTGGCGGCGCAGCTCCGGACGAAGCGCGGTGTCGGACGCGTCATCGTCCTCGGTCATCACCTGCTGAAAGACTGCGTTGGGATTGCCTGTGGGCGCAAAGGCCTGCGCTGATGCGGCATTGATCGAAGCGCACGCGCTCACGGCGGCGATACCAGCAACGATACTCAAGCGACAAACGAAGGGATGCATGACGCGAACCATGAAATGATTGTCAATTGGACGAAGTAAGCGCGCTGATGGTTCAAAGGTTCCGGCGCCGAGCCATCATGACCCTGGCGGATAAACGGCGGACGAAGGGAAAGCCCCGGTTTTCTGGCGTCGCGGAACGAAGCTGTTAAGCAAAACGTTATCTGCGACCGGCCTTCCTGCCGGTCACGTCGCGCCGTCCTGGTGCCAGCCGACGATGGCGTCCCCGGCCGCATCGGTCGATGCGAAATACGGTTTGACGTCGAGAAGCGGCGTGCCGTCGAGGCAATCAAGTCCGGTTACGAAAAGCGTCGCGCCCTCGACTTTCACGAGTTTCACCACGCTCAGGGCAATCGGATTTGGCCGCACGGGTGATCGCAGGGCGAAGGTGCCGCGCGGCTCGCCGTAGTGGCGCGGCGCCTGCACGACGAGATCGCGCCGGGCGCGATCCATCCAGTAAAGAAGGATCAGGTGCGTGCAGGTTTCGATGCCGCGCAGCGCCTCGGCCCAGCGGTTGTCGACTTCGGCACGGCAGATCTCCTTGGATTCGCGGCCGTTCTTCGGGCAGTCCTCGCGTCGGCTCCAGGGCGTGCGGATGCGGCCGATGAAATAGAGCGAGGCGTCGAAATGATCGGGCAGGGCGGCCGCGATTTCGCCGGGCCGTTGCGCATACGGATCGTTAGGCATTGTTGTCACGAGGGCTTGCTTCCCACTGGATAAGCTCATAAAGATATCTTTATATGATGGGCTACATCCCAAGGGAGATTGTCCCACCGATGCCGGGCCCGCTCACATTCGAGGCGCTGAACACGCTGCTCAAGGCGGCGGGGGAGAGTACGCGCCTGCGCATCCTCGGTCTGCTGGCGGAGGCCGAACTGACCGTATCCGACCTCACCGAAATTCTGCGTCAGTCGCAACCGCGCATTTCGCGGCACCTGAAACTTCTTGCCGAGGCCGGGCTGGTCGAGCGCCATCGCGAAGGCGCCTGGGCGTTTTTCCGCATGGCCGATCGAGGCGCGAGCGCGGAGGTTGCGCGCGAGCTTATCGCGCGGCTCGATGGGAAAGACCGGACACTGACGCGCGACCGCGAGCGGCTCGCCGCCGTGCGCCAGGCGCGCGCCGACGCCGCGCAGGATTATTTCCGCGCGCACGCCGCGCAATGGGACCGCATTCGCAAACTGCATGCGCCGGACGAAGCGGTGGAGGGCGCGATCCTCACAGCCTTCGCCGACCGACCGGTGCGCGCGCTGCTCGATCTCGGCACCGGCACCGGACGCATGCTCGAATTGTTCGGGCCTTCGATCGAGCGCGGGCTCGGCATCGATCTGTCGCCCGACATGCTGGCGCTCGCGCGCGCGCGGCTCGACCGCGCCGGCTTGAAGCAATGCAGCGTGCGGCAGGGCGACATCTATGATCTCGCCGTTCCCGACAACAGCTTCGATGCGGTCATCGTTCATCAGGTGCTCCATTTCCTGAGCGACGGCGCGCGCGCGATCCGCGAGGCGGCGCGCGTGTTGGCACCCGGCGGCCGTTTGCTCGTGATCGATTTCGCTCCGCACGATCTCGAATTCCTGCGCGAGGAACACGCGCATCATCGTCTCGGCTTTGCACCGGAAACCGTCGAGCAATGGATGACGGCGGCGGGCCTGCAGCCGACATCGCACCAGAGCATTCCGCCGGGATCGGACGGCAAGATCGCCGTCTCGCTCTGGCTTGCCCGCGATCCGCGCCCGGTGGCCTCGACCTTGCGCGAGGTGGCATGATGGATGTCTCCCGTAATGCCGTGCGCCCGAGCCGCTTCGCCCAGACGGGCGGCGAGCGCCGCATCAAGGTGTCGTTCGAGTTTTTTCCGCCGAACACGGAGGAGATGGAGCGCACCTTGTGGGAGGCGATCACGCGCCTCGCGCCGCTCAATCCCAATTTTGTTTCGGTGACATACGGCGCCGGCGGTTCGACGCGCGAGCGCACGCACGCGACGGTGCAGCGTATTCTGAACGAGACGACGCTGACACCGGCAGCGCATCTGACCTGCGTGGCGGCGACGCGTGAGAATGTCGACGCCGTCATTCGCCGCTATTACGAGATCGGCGTGCGGCACATCGTGGCGCTGCGCGGCGACGCCCCGGGCGGGGTCGGCGCGCGTTACACGCCGCATCCGGGCGGCTATGCGACCTCGGCCGAGCTTGTCGCCGGCATCAGGCGGATCGGCGATTTCGAGGTCTCGGTCTCGGCCTATCCGGAAAAGCATCCGGATTCGCCAACGATTGAAGCCGACATCGACATGCTGAAGGCAAAGGTCGAGGCCGGCGCGGCCCGCGCGAAGAAGCAATACTTCTTCGAGAACGATCTTTATTTCCGCTATCTCGATCGCGTCCGCGCGCGGGGGATCAATATCCCGATCGTCCCCGGCATCCTGCCGGTGCAGAACTTCAGGCAGATGACCGGTTTTGCCGCGCGCTGCGGCGCGTCGGTTCCGGGCTGGCTCGCCGAGCGGTTCGAAGGACTCGAATCCGATCTCGCCACGCGCAAGCTGATCGCCGCCGCCGTTGCCGCCGAGCAGGTGCTCGATCTCGTCGACCGCGGCGTCACGGAATTTCATTTCTACACCATGAACCGCGCCGATCTCGTCTATGCGGTGTGCCATCTGCTGGGCTTGAGGCCCGCGGTGAAGGACGCGGCAGCATGAACGCCGCTCGCACCGTCATGCCCGGCATCCCGCTTGGGCTGTCGCGGTGCGTTGACGACCGAGATGGCCGGGACAAGCCCGGCCATGACGAAATTGGAAACGGAATCCTGTGAAGCAAGAACATTCCCCCGCCACCCGAAAACTCCGCACCCTCGCGGCCGAACGCATTCTCGTGCTCGACGGCGCGATGGGGACCATGATCCAGGCGCTCAAGCTCGACGAGCAGGGCTATCGCGGCGCGCGCTTCGACGCCTGGAACCGCGAGGTTCGCGGCAACAACGATCTGCTTAATCTGTCGAAGCCCGACGCCATCCGCGACATCCATCTCGCCTATTTCCGCGCCGGCGCTGACATCGTTTCCACCAACACTTTCTCCTCGACCACGATCGCGCAGGCCGATTACGGCATGGCGGAGCTTGCCTTCGAACTCAATCGCGAGGGCGCGCGGCTTGCGCGTGCCGCTGCCGACATCGCCGAAGGCGAAGACGGCCGCCCGCGTTTTGTCGCCGGCGCTCTGGGCCCCACCAATCGCACCGCCTCGATTTCCCCCGACGTGAACAATCCGGGCTTTCGTGCGGTGACGTTCGATCAGTTGCGCGAGGCCTATGGCGAGCAGGTGCGCGGCCTCCTCGATGGCAGCGCCGACCTTCTCCTGATCGAGACGATTTTCGACACGCTCAATGCCAAGGCGGCGCTCTATGCCATCGCCGAAACCTGCGAAGGGCGCGGCGTCGACGTACCGGTGATGATTTCCGGCACGATCACCGATCGCTCGGGCCGCATGCTGTCCGGCCAGACGCCGGAAGCGTTCTGGAATTCGGTGCGGCACGCGAAGCCGGTTTCGGTCGGGCTGAATTGCGCGCTCGGCGCCAGGGAAATGCGTGCGCATATCGCCGAAATCGCACGCGTCGCCGACACGCTCGTCTGCGCCTATCCCAATGCCGGCCTGCCGAACGAATTCGGGCTCTACGACGAGAGCCCGGAATACATGGCCGAGCTGATCGGCGAATTCGCGTCGGCCGGTCTCGTCAATATCGTCGGCGGCTGCTGCGGCACGACGCCGGACCACATCGCCGCCATCGCCAGGGCGGTCGAGGGCAAGACGCCGCGCCAGATCCCTGAGATCTCGCCGATGCTGCGGTTGTCGGGCCTCGAGCCATTCACGCTCACGCAGGATATTCCATTCGTCAATGTCGGCGAGCGGACGAACGTTACCGGCTCCGCGAAATTCAAGAAGCTCGTCATGGCCGGCGACTACGCTGCCGGTCTCGCCATCGCCCGC
>CAZSAW010000049.1:0-10239 GCA_964604745.1 uncultured Hyphomicrobiales bacterium | reverse complement strand
GAGATGGCCCTGATAGACCGTGCGCCCCGTGGTGGGGAAAGCCGGACACGCGGGCGCACCAAAAACGCCGAGCGCCTGCGCCAGTGCCTCGCCGACCGGCCCGATATTGCCCTGCGGCGTCGAATCGAAGGTCGAGCAATACTTGAAGACGAATTGCCGGCAGCCCTGCGCCTGCAGCCAGGCGAGCGCCTGCAGCGATTGCGCGACCGCGTCTTGCGCGGCGATTGAGCGTGATTTCAGCGCGACCACACCCGCCTCGCATCCGGCGGGTGCTGTGCGCGACGGCAATCCGAGGAACTGAATCGTCGCAAGCCCGCCCTTGGCGAGCGTGTTGGCGATGTCGCTCGCGCCGGTGAAATCATCGGCGATGACGCCGAGCAACATGACCGTCCCCGGATTTAACTGACCGCGCGCAGTGTTTCGCCGCCCCGATGCTTCGCGTCAAGGTCGGCCGCCATGTTCATCGGTTCGGGACAGAAAATGCGCCGATCCATGCGCTTGAGCTGGGGCGACACGCGCGGGCGGAAGCCCATATGCGCCATCACGTCCTTTTCGAGATCGACACCCGGCGCGATTTCGATGATCTCGAGCACGCCGTCGACCGGACGCATCACCGCGCGTTCGGTCACGAAGAGAGCGGTGCGGCCCTCCTCTTCGGCGACGCGCGCGTTGTAGCAGATCTGCTCGATCGCCTTCACGAAGCGCTGGTGCTTGCCCTCGGCGAGGATGCGCAGCGCTCCGTTGACGCAATCGATCTCCAGTCCGCCGGCGGTGAAGGTGCCGCTGAAGATGACGGTCTTGGCGTTTTGGCTGATATTGATGAATCCGCCGATGCCGATGATCTTGTCGGCGAAGCGGCTGACATTGACGTTGCCGGCGGAATCGACCTCGCCGAAGGAGAGAAAGGCGATGTCGAGCCCGCCGCCGTCGTAGAAATCGAACTGATAGGGCTGGTCGACGAGCGCGTCGTAATTCTGCGCCGCGCCGGAATCCGGACCCGTCAGCGGCGCGCCGCCGATGAAGCCCTGCTCGTTCGTCAGGCTGATGCGGTCGAGGATATGCTCCTCCGCAGCGATCACCGAAATGCCGGTGGAGATGCCGGCGCCCAAATTGCAAATGGCGCCGGGATAAAGCTCCATCGCCGCGCGTCGCGCCACGATCTTGCGCGCGCCGAACGGAATGGGCTTCACCGCCGTCATCGGGCTGCGCAATTCGCCGGCATAGGTCGGATCGTATTCGGTGGCGAAGGTCTGTTTCTGCTGCGGATCGACGACGACGTAATCGACCAGGATGCCGGGGATTTTCACATTCTTCGCCGGCAGGCCGCCGGCGCGCGCCATGCGCTTGACCTGCACGACGACGACGCCGCCGGAGCGTTTCGTCGCCTGCGCCATCGACAGGGGCTCGCCGAAGATCGCTTCCTGCTCCATGCTGATATTGCCGTTCTCGTCGGCCGTGCTGCCGCGCAGGAACGCGATGTTGAAACGCAGCGGCTTGAAGCGCAGCCATTCCTCGCCGCCGATGGTGAGGACCTCGATCAGGTCCTCCTTCGCACTCTCGCTCTGGCGCGCGCCGCGCTGGCGCGGATCGACGAAGGTGTGCAAGCCGGTCTTGGTGATCAGGCCCGGACGGCCGCCGGCAATGTCGCGCATCAGTTGCGACAGCACGCCCTGCGGCAGGGTGTAGGATTCGATCTTGTTGTCGCGCGCCATCGGCACGAGCCGCGGCGAGTCGACGAGCGCGCTCGTCACGCTGCGCTTGATCAGGCCTTCATGCGCGAAATGGTCGGCGCCCTTACCGGTCTTGCGGTCGCCGATGCCGACCACATGGCAAACGGTGAGGTCGCGCGGCAGGCCCTCGGCGAGAAAGCGGTCCTCGATCGCGGCGAGCGGCGTTTCCGGCACGGCATGCCCGCCGCCCGATCCGCTGATCAGGAGGGTGTCGCCGTTCTTCACGAGCTTTGCCGCGTCCGCCGCGCTGATGATTTTCATGGGTTTTCTTCGATCCGTTGCACAAATCAGGCCTTCGGCCGGCTTTGGATTGACACGGATGAGCCGCGCCTGTAACCGGTTACATATGAAGAATGTCGGGCGGTCTTGTCAACGCATGGGCAGCATGGGGGCGCCGGACGGCCAAGAAAAACAAGGGAGACGGGACATGGCTTCGGGCCTCGATTTTGTGGAAGTCGGCCAGCATTTCACCTTTGCCAAGACGGTCGGGGAAACCGACGTCTATCTGTTTGCCGGCATCACCGGGGATTTTTCCGATACGCATGTGAACAAGCACTACATGCAGGAAAAATCCAATCTCCATGACCGCATCGCGCATGGCGCGCTGCTCGTCGGCTTCATGTCGACGGCTTCGACCTTCAGCATCGCGCATGTCATTCACAAGGAAGGCCTGAGCGATTTCCCCGTCTCGGCCGGCTATGACAAGCTCCGCTTTCTCAAGCCCGTGCTGCTCGGCGACACGATCACAGTGCATTACACCGTCACCGCCGTCGAGAAGGACAAGGGCCGCAGCGTCGCCAAGGTCGAAGTGAAGAACCAGCGCGACGAACTCGTCGCCGTGGCCGAGCACATCATGCGCTGGGCGAAGAAGCTGTCCGTGCACACGCCGTCCGAACGCGCGGCCTGACAATGACGCCGCCACGTCGTCTCCTGCCGGCGCGCCGGCCCCGGACTGGGCAAGGCGACCGCGCATGAAAGCCTCCGCCAGCAAGGCGAAACCGGGACGCGGAGCCGCAGCGCGCAAGGCGCAAGCGAGGCGGAACAAGCCAAGGCCGTTGCCCGATGTGGCGGTCGAGAAATTGCGGCAGATCGCAAACTCGGGCCATGTCGGCCTGCGCGACGTCGCGCGCGTCGCCGGGGTCTCGACCGCGACCGTGTCGCGGGCAATGAACAATCCCGAGCTCGTCTCCGAGGAATTGCGCACCCGCATCAACTCGGTCGTGCGTCATCTCGGCTGGGTGCCGCATGGCGCCGCGCGCGCGCTGGCAACACGGCGCACCGCCACCATCGGCGCGGTCTTTCCGACGCTGACGCATGGCGACTTCGCGCGCGCGATCCAGGGATTGCAGGACGAGCTGACCCGGCAGGGCTACACGCTCCTGCTCGCCTGTTCAGAATACAAGCCCGAGCAGGAATACCGGCAGGCGCGCAAGCTGGTCGAGCGCGGCGTCGAGGCGCTCATCCTCGTCGGCGAAGCGCATCATCCCGAGCTCGTCGACTTTCTCGCAACGCGCAAGGTGCTCTACGTCAATTCGTTCGTCTATAACCCGCGCACGCACGGCACCTGCATCGGCCCGGACAATCACAAGGCGCTCTATCGCCTGACCAATTATCTCGCCGATCTCGGCCACACGCGCTTCGGCCTGATCGCGCAATCGACCCTCAACAACGACCGCGCGCAGGCGCGTCTGCAGGGCGTGCGCGACGCGCTTGCCGAACGCGGCATCGCCATCCAGCCTTCGCACGTCGCTGAAGGTTACTGGGGCATCAAGGAAGGCCGGCAATTGTTCCGCCGCATCGCCCTGCAGCGTCCGCGCCCGACCGCGATCATCTGCGGCAACGCCTATCTCACCGTCGGCGCGATGCTGGAAAGCCAGGCCATGGGCATCGGCGTTCCTGACGAAATGTCGATCGTCGGCTACGACGACATCGAGATCATGGAGGAATTGCCGATCCCGATCACGACGGTGCGCGTGCTGTCCGACGATGTCGGCCGCCGCGCGGCGCGTTTCCTCGCCGACAAGCTCGCCGGCCGCGAGCCGGACCGCGATTACGAATGCGCGGCCGAAATCGTCGTGCGGCAATCCTCGGGTCCGGTGCCGCAGGACTAGGCGCGATCAGGCCTTCACCGCGGCGCCGACAATATCCACGAGCTTGCGCAGGCGCGGCACGGATTCGCGGCGCAACTCTTCACGGGGGTCGGGCTTCGACGCCGCATCCGCCCAGATCGCGCGCCCGGCGAGGAAACCGCTGGCGCCGTTCTCGCAGGATATCCTGACGCCTTGCGCAAAATCCTGCGCCGCGACGCCGTTCGACAGAACGACCCAGGGCTGCGAGATCGTCGCCGTCAATTGCCGGGCGAAGGAAGCGATGTCGTCGAACTGGCCGGGCAGATAACCCGGCACCTCGGCCTTGTAGAGATCGATGCCGGGCAGGCACAGCTCGAACGCCGCCTCGATCACCGCGTCACCGTGATCCTTCGTGCTGGTGAAGCGTTCGCCTTTTTCCGTGCGCACGATTCCTTCGACGAGAGCGATGCGTCCGGTTTTTGCCGCGAGATCGACGAAGCGCTGCACGAGGTCGCGGCGGAAATCCGCGCCCGACCCTTGCGTCCAGATCACGAGTAGCTTGATCGCGCTCGCCTTGCAGTTCTCGATGAGCTGCGGCGTCACCGCCGGATCGAGAACGGAACGTTCCACCGGACCGCCCGGCTTCTGATCGAACTTGTCCGCCGACAGAATGAGCGGGACGCCGACCGGCACCAGCGCCATCGCCTTGCGGCCGAGGCCGCTGTCGAGCAGCACGGCCGAGGCGAGCGGTGCGAGCGTTTCCGCTGCCGCCGCCTTGAACGCAATGAGCTGATCGTCGCCGACCGTGCTTTCCTCGCGGCCGTTGGCGATGATGGTGCGAAGCGAGCCGCGCTGATCGAGCGCGAGCATCGTCAGGCCGCCATTCTTCATCAGCGGCGCAATCTTGGTTCGGGTCGATGCAGCGGTGGACATGATCGTTCCTTGACGCGTGAGAGAAAAAAGAAGCGTGTAGCGTTCAATGGCTTTGGAGAAACGCCTCCAGTTCGGGGCGACGCGGCGCCTTCGACCAGCCATCGAGCGCGCGGCACGACAAGGCGGCGCAGGCATTGCCCCAGCGCGTGGCCTCGACGAGATCCTTGCCGAGACAGAGTGCGGCGAGAATGGCGCCGTGAAAGACGTCGCCCGCGCCCAGCGTGCTGACGATATCGACAGTAAAGGCCGGCACGCGCGCAAAAGCATCAGCAGTCAGGACATAGGAGCCATTCGCGCCGTCGGTCGCGACCACATCGCGCGCGCCCCGCGCGATCGCGTTGCGCATCAGGTCGCGTGGCTCACATGCCCCACCCGATTCCTCGGCAAGGCGGGCGATGGTCGGGGCATAAAGATCGATGCCGTGCAGATCGAGACCGGCAATGGGATTGCCGCCATCGACACTGAATTGCGCGCGGTCCGGCCTCGCCTTGCCAATCGCGGCACAGGTCGCAAAACCGACGTCATCGAAATGGATCCAGCGCGCATTGAGCGCCGGGACGCGCGCAATGTCCGGAGTGATCGCCGGCACGGTGATGATGGCGCGCGTGGCCGACTGGCCCGACATGATATTCATGCTGCGGCAGGTCTCGATATCGTCGCGGCGCGTGACCCATCGCGTCGACACCCGCTCCTCTTCCAGCAAGCCCATGATGTGATCGCCGGCAGGATCGCGGCCGACGACACCGCAAAATCCGACCGGCACGCCAAGCCGTGCGATGGCGAAGGCCGCCGTGACCGACGGTCCGCCGACGCCGGTCTGCAACGTCTCCGCCAGCATGCGCTCGTCTTCGTGCGGGAAACGGTCGACCGCGGCGTTGAGGTCGAGCTTGGCCGACCCGATACAGATGATTTCGACGTCCGACATGCGGGGATTGCTTCGTATTGAGAACGTTTCTTTGCCGCAGCCCGAGCCTTGCCGGCGGCGATTGTTCCTTGCGCCACCAGCTTCAGGAATGATCGGTGACCGTGGCAGGTTGCGGCGCGTCGCGATGAATGACGCCGAGACGCTGGAAGTGGTCGTAGATTCGCCGCGTGTAATTCGCCAAAGCCGGGTCCTCGCCCATGGCGAGCGGCCGCGGCCGGGGAATGTCGATGCGCAATTCCTCGATAACCTCGCCCGGCGACGGCGACATGACGATGACGCGGTCGGACAGCCCCACCGCCTCCTCGACGCTGTGCGTGATGAAGAGAACCGTCGGACGATCGGCCATCCACAATTGTTCGAGATCGTAGCGCACCTGCAGACGCGTCAAGGCATCGAGTGCGCCGAACGGCTCGTCCATGAGCAGCACGGACGGCCCGAGCACGAGCGCGCGCGTCAGCGACACGCGCTGGCGCATGCCGCCCGACAATTGATGCGGATAACGCTCCGCCGCCGCGGTCAATCCCAGACGCTCGAACAATTCCGCGGTGCGCCGCCGGATGGGCCCCATCGGCAATTTGCGGATGACGCCCTGCAGCAGCACGTTGTCGACGGCGGTGCGGAAATCGAGCAGCAGGTGATCCTGAAACACGATGCCGACATCGGTCATCGGTCCGGTCAGTTTCTTGCCGCCGACGCGGATTTCACCGTTTGTCGCCTTCAGCAATCCGGCGACGATCAGCATCAGCGTACTCTTGCCGCATCCGCTCGGGCCGACCACGGAGACGAACTCGCCCGGCTGAATGTCGATCGACGTCGGCCGCAGGGCCTCGAAGGCCTTGTCGGTGTCCTCACCGAATACCTTGTTGACGCGATCGATCTCCAGCCGGACGCCGCGCGTCCCGAGCGAATGCAAGTCGTTGGTCTTGCCCAGATACATCGGCTGCTTTCATACTTCATCGGGCAGGAGCGCAGCTCCGATTCCGGCGGCAGGTAGTCGTACGTGTAATACGCGGTCGCCGGCACATTGTCGGGCAACACGCCGATCTTTGCAAAGATCTTCACCGTGTCGCTCCACTGATCCGGAACCGCCTTGCCGACGAACTTCGCGCGGTTGACGCACATGAGAAACTTGGTCGCGGCGATCTGCGCCGGCGCAAGCTTCTCATCGGCATCGGGGAACATCTTCTTCATCGCTGCCACGGCTTCCGCCGGATTGTCGAGCGCGGCGTACCAGCCCTTCAGGCTCGCGGCGACGAATTTCTTCGCGGCGTCGGGATTCTTCGCCAGGAATTCGTCGGAGGCGATGATCGATGTCGACACCGTCGGCGCGCCGTTGTCGATGAAGAGATAGCTGTCGAAATCCTGCCCCTGGTTGCGGAGCGCGATGTCGTACTGATCGACCGAACCGAGAATGACCTCGACCTGGCCTTGCAGGAGCGAAGCGACCATCGAGGACGGCGGCATGTTCACGAGCTTGATGTCGCTTTCCTTCAGGCCGTTGGCGGCGAGCACCAGCGGGAACATCGAGGATTGCGAGCCGGCATTCGGCATCGCCACCGAGCGGCCCTTGATATCGGCGACGTTCTTCAGGCCGGTCTTCTTCAATGCGGTGACAGCGTTGGGATTGCCCTGCAGGATCGTGGCGATCACCTTCATTTTCGCGCCGGAGGAGATGAGCTTCATCACCGGCGCCGAGTCGGCGAAGCCGATCTCGTATTTGCCGACGGAAATGAGCTGCGCCGTGGTCTGCGAGCCGTTGCCCGGCTCGATCGTCACGTCGAGGCCGGCGTCCTTGTAAAAGCCCTTTACCGCGGCGAGTTCGAAGCCGGAATTGTAGCCGGCCGGCGGCACGTTCAGCAGGAACGTCATTTTCTGCTGCGCGGCGGCCGGACCGGCGGCCATCGCCATCGATGCCGCTGCCAATGCAGCCGCCAACGCCGCGGTCCGCAGCGCGTGCCGCCGGCTCATGGTCTTGCAGGTTTCACTCATCGTTTCCTCCGGGTTCTTCGTTGAAGACGAACGCACTTTCAGTTGGCTTCAGGTCCGGCCCTGGCTGCGTTGCCACGGCGTCATGAAGTACTCCACGATCTCGACGATCGTGTTCAGCGCGAGCCCGATGATCGTGAGCAGAAACAGGATCGCGAAGACGAGCGTCGTGTCGAGATTGGCGGTGCCTTGCAGCAGCATGTAGCCGAGGCCCTTGTTGGCGCCGACGAACTCGGCGACGATGGCCGCGGTCGCCGCGATCGTCGCCGACGTTTTCAGGCCGCCGAAGATCACCGGCAGCGCGGCGGGAAAGCGCAGATAGCGGAAGGTCTGCCAAATCGTCGCGCCCATGGAGCGCGTCAGGTAAAGCAGGCGCTGATCGAGAATCTGGAATCCGGCGATGCTCGCGAGCAGCAGCGGAAAGAAGGTGAGCAGGAGCGTCAGCATCACCTTGGAGGTCAGGCCGAAGCCCATCCAGACGACGAACAACGGCGCGATCGCGATCTTCGGCACGAGCTGGATGAAGACGAGCAGCGGATAGAGCATGCGCTTCGCCGTCGGCGAGAGCGCGATGAGCAGGCCCATCGGAATCGCGGTGACGACCGACAGGGCGAAGCCCATGAAGATTTCTTCCAGCGTCACCAGCGAATGACCGAGCAGGCTCTCCCATTTCTCGGCGATGCGCGGCAGCACGTCCTGCGGCGGCGGCAGAATGAATGCCGGAACCTTGCCGAACTCGACCGTCGCCCACCACACACCGATCAGCGCGATGAACACGAGCACCGGCAACGAGTCGTGCAGCAGGCGCAAAGGCCGCTGCCACCATTGCGGCGGCCTGCGGCGGCGGGCGGATTGTTGCGTAGACGCGGGCGCGGCGTTGTCGCTCATGCGCGCCTGCCTTCCGGAATGCGAGCGCGCGCGAGCCCGCTCGGCGGCGTTGCGTTGCGCATCATGGCGATCTCCTCCCGCTGTTTTCGGGCTCTGCAGGCCCGTTCACAACTCTTGAAGTAACCGATTACATTTATCGGCCAAAAAAGCTACCCTCTTTGCCGAAAATTGCCGATCGATGGACACTTCTACTGATTTGACAATAGGTTAAGTGACGCGGTCGGCCCGGACGATCGACTGGAATCCGCGCCGATCCATCCCTCCGGGCCAACCCCGATGTTTCCGCTTTCATTCCGCCGGTCGCGCCGCGGCCGGGAACCGAGCGGACGGCCAATCCGCCGGTTGGCGAATGCGCCGCGGACCGCTACATCACGCCGCGTCGCCCGCCTCGCCCCATCCCGCATCGAACGAACGCCGCTATGCCGACACCTCTGCCGCGCCCGCCCGTCGCCATCATCTTCGACTTCGACGGCGTCATTCTCGATTCCACGCCGCTGAAGAGCCGGGCCTATCTCGACCTCTATCCCGGCGCGCATCCCGAAACGCTCGCCGCCCTCGCGCAGCACGAGCGCGCGCACGGGGGCGTGACGCGGCGCGTGAAGATCGCGCATTACGAGAAGGCATTGTTCGGCCGTCCCGGGGACGCCGGGAGCGTCGAGACGCTGGCGCGGCGCTATGCGGAACTCGTCTTCGATGCGGTGATGGCGTGCCGCTTCGTGCCCGGGGCGAAGGAATTGCTCGACAAGGCGCGTGGCCGCATCGACATGCATCTTGTCTCCGGCACGCCGCTCGACGAACTGACCGTGATCCTCGAGCGGCGCGGCCTCGCCGGTTATTTCCGCAGCGTGCATGGCGCGCCGGTGATGAAACCGGAAGCCTTCGCGCGCGTCATGGCGGACAACAGCTACGATCCGGCGCGGACGCTGGCGATCGGCGACTCGCTCACCGAGTGCGAGGTCGCGCGCAAGCTCGGCATTCCCTTCCTCGGTATCGAGGTCGAAGGCGAGCATCTCTTTCCGGCGGACGTGCCGGTGCTGCCGACGCTGGAAACCGCCGACCGGCTGATCGGGCTCGCCTAGACCGAACAGAAGTTACGCGCTCCGCTCGCCGTGACGCTCCGCCAGCAGGCGGTCGTAATCGAGCACGGCCTGCAACAGCACCTGCGCGCCGGCCGCGCATTGCTCCTTCGAGGAGAATTCCTCCTCGTTGTGGCTGATGCCACCGCGGCAGGGAACGAAGATCATCGCCGCCGGCGCCACGCGCGCGACATAGGCCGCGTCGTGGCCCGCGCCCGACACGATGTCGCGCGTGGAGAGGCCCGCCTCCTGCGCCGCCTTGCGCACAGCGGCAATGCATGAGCGATCGAACTGCACCGGCGGCTGATTGAGAATTTTCTTGGTGGCCACGCCGACGCCGGTCTCCGCGCCGACATCGCGCAGAAAGGCTTCGAGTTCGGCCTCCATCGCATCCAGCGTCTCCATTTCCGGATGGCGCAGATCGATGGTGAAGAACACTTCGCCCGGCACGACATTCGGCGAATTCGGCTTTGCCTCGATCAGTCCGACGGTCGCGACCGCCAGCGGCGGATAGGCGAGCGCGATGGCATGGATGCGGTCGATCATGCGGGCGGCGGCGACAAGCGCATCCTTGCGCGCCGGCATCGGCGTCGTGCCGGCGTGACGCTCCGCCCCGCTCACGCTGACCTCGA
>CAZSAW010000048.1:0-28106 GCA_964604745.1 uncultured Hyphomicrobiales bacterium | reverse complement strand
ACGGCGAGATCGGCCTTCTTGTCGGCGGCGGCGGCGCCTCGCTCCTCGTGCATGACATGATTCTCGCGCGTGGCGGCCGGCCGGCCAACCACACCGATTCCAGCCCGGGCCCGATCACCGAAAAGCTGAAGGTGATGCTGCGCGAAGTGCTGAGCAATCCGAAGACGCGCGGGCTTTTGCTTGCCTACAACCGGCTGCAGATGGCGCGCTGCGACGTCAAGATCGAGGCGCTGGCCGACGCGCTGCGCCAGTCCGGCACCGATCCGCGGCGCTTCCCCATTGTCGTGCGGCTGGTGGGTCCGGCCGAGCAGCGCGCCCGCGATCTCGCCGCCGAATTTCCCGGCATCGAATATCTGGACGACGACGCTTCGCTCGATGACGCGGTCGAGCGGATTGTCGCGCGCACACGCGGCAAACACGGCGAGGCGGCAGCCGAATGAGCATCCTCATCAACGCCGGCACAAGGGTTCTGGTGCAAGGCATCACCGGATTCCAGGGCCGGATGGATACCGAATTCAGTCTCGCCTACGGCACGAAGATCGTCTGTGGCGTGACGCCGGGCCGCGGCGGTGAAACCGTTCACGGCGTGCCGACCTTCAACACCGTTCGCGCCGCGGCAAAGCAATTCCCCGTCGATGCGAGCATTCTCTATGTCCCGGCGGCCTCGCTGCGGGACGCCGCGCTCGAGGCCATCGACGCCGGCATCAAGCTCCTCGTCGCGACGACCGAGAACGTGCCGCGCCACGATGCGTCGATCATCGTCGCCGAAGCGCATCGCCGCGACGTGCGTGTCGTCGGCTTCAATACCAACGGCATCATTACGCCCGGCGAGTGCAAGCTCGGTGGTATCGGCGGCGATCGGCCGGAGCGGAGCTACGTGCCCGGCCGCATCGGCGTCTGCTCGCGCTCGGGCGGGATGTCGGCGGAAATCTCATGGACGCTGAAGAAGGCCGGTCTCGGCGTGTCGACCTGCGTGTCGATGGGCGGCGATCCGATCACCGGCCTGATGATGGTCGACTATCTGCGCCTGTTCGAAGCGGATTCCGCGACCGACGCGATGGTGATTTTCGGCGAGCCGGGATCGACGCACGAGCAGGGCGTGGCAAAGGCGGTCGCCGCCGGCGAAATCCGCAAGCCTGTCTTTGCCATCATCGCCGGCGTCTTCCAGGAATCCTATCCGAAGGGCGTGAGCTTCGGACACGTCGCGGCGATGATCGCCAGCGATGCCGATACGGCGACGGCCAAGCGGCGGCTGTTGTCGGAGAGCGGCGTCACCGTAGTCGATGGGCTTGATGACCTGGCCGAACGAGTGGCCGGGATCACCAGAGCGACCTCCAGCCGAGATCGCTGAGGGAGAGCAACAGGGCAGATTGCAAACATCCGGCGCGATGCCGGCACTCGCCGACAACGCGATGCAATCACTGCACCGGATAGCCCAGTTTAGTAGTGGTTGAGACAACTACGATAACTTGACAGTGGTTGTCCAAGATGTATCGTTTGTTTGAATAGATACGCGTACAGACAAATAAAAAAGAAATAAACGACATGAAAGGGAGGAGACATCATGAACGCGACAAGGAGCGTTAAGTGGCTCGCGACCGGAGCCGTCATAGCGGTCGGCATTCTGTTTACGTCTCCGAGCTGGTCGGCCGGAGACAATCCCATCATCCTGCGACTGACAGTCGACAATCCTCCCGGAACTCCGCGCGCGAAAGCCGAGGAATTCTTTGCGGATTCGGTCGACAAGATGTCCGGCGGCCGGATGAAAGTGCAGATCTTCTGGAGCGGTTCGCTCGGTGGCGTCCAACGATCCGCTGTCGACACGGTGCGCGCGGGCGGAGCCGAGATTGCAGCAATCTCGACTTCGAATTTCAGCGCACTTGATCGCTCTTGGGCGATGTTCGATTTGCCGTTTCTCTTTGACGGCCCGAACAGCCTGTACAAATACCTCGACGGTCAGGAATTCTCGCAGCTCGTGAATACGACCGCGAAGAAGGATGGACTGCGATATCTGTTTTCCTGGTACGACAATTGGCGCCATCTGGTTACAACAAAGCGCCCGGTGCACACGCCCGAACAGGTTGACGGCGTCAAGCTCCGCGCCACCGGTTCGGCGATCGAAACGGCCTATGCCAAGGCGTTCGGGGCGAAGCCGACGGTCGTGGATTGGAGCGAGACGTACCTGGCGCTCAAGAACGGATTGGTCGACGGCTATTTCATCGGCTACACGACCGTAGTGAATTTCAAACAGGACGATGCGGTCAAGTACGGTACGACGCTCAACGTGGTGCCGATCGTGGTTTGCATGCTCCTGAACGAGAACTTCTACAACAAGCTTCCCGCTGACCTGCAGGAAGTCGTCGTCAAGGCGGGGCACGCTGCGGATCTGGAATCGCGAAGGCTCGACGCCGAGAACGCCTCCGTTTCGCTTGAGCAGCTCAAGAAAGAGGGATTTGTCGCTTATGATCCCACGCCGGCGGAAAAGGCTCAGTGGGTCGAGAAAGTTAAGCCGGTCTATGCGCAATTCGCGTCGTGGTTCCCGGAAGGAGCCATTGCCAAGATCAATCCGGGTCGGTGATGGCCTGGCGTGCGCGTGAAATCGGAGCGGCCGTTACGGCCGCTCCGCGTTTTCTTGTTGGCGCGTTGATGATTGTGGTGACGTTGCTCGTCAACGTCGAAATCGCGTTCCGCTTCTTTATCAATCTGCCACTGGATGCCGTTTCTGAAATTGTCCTGACGTTGTTTCCATGGCTGTCGCTTCTGGGCGCGGCGGTGGCGATTACGGTGCCGGGCGCAAATGTTGCGCTTCACTTGCTGAATGCGAGGATGTCGCCCCGGGCAAGGATACTGGTCGGTATCCTCATTAACGTGACGACAGCGGCCTTCGGCCTTTTCCTGATCGTTCAAGGCCTGAGCTACACGGCCATGACCGGCAGCGAAATCAGCAACGAACTGGAAATCCCTCGGTCCTGGCAGACCAGTGCCTTCCCGGTTACCGGAGTTCTGTTCATCGTTTACAGCGCGATCGGGTTGTTTCGCTTGTGGTGCCCGTCGACCCAAAACGAACCCTCAATCCATAGCGGTGCGCCATGACCCTGACGCTGCTCGCGGTCGTGGTGATCGGATTGGCTCTTTTGGAAGTGCCGATTTCGATCGCCTTGGGATTTGCCGCGATTCTGATTGCCATCCTGACCGGCGTGACACCGCTTCAGGTGCTACTGATCCAGATGTCGAGCACGGGCAGCTCGTTCGTGCTTCTCGGGATTCCGCTTTTCATTTTTGCGGGCTTCCTCATGGCGAGGGGAGGCATCGCCGAGGACCTTGTTGCTCTCGCGGAACTGCCACTGCGCCGCATCCGCGGCGGACTCGGCATGTCGATCGTCGTCGCATGCATGTTTTTTTCCGGAGTGACCGGCGCCAAGGTTGCGGAGGTCGCTGCGATTTCCTCAACGACGCTGCCGGCCCTCCGAAAGCGGAACTACAACGCCGCCTATGCGACAGCAATCATCGCGTCTGCATCGGCCGCCGGAGAGCTGATTCCGCCCGCAATCAACACGATCGTTCTCGGCCAGATCATGAATCTGTCGATAACGAAGCTGTTTCTGGCAGGGCTGCTTCCGGCCTTGTTGCTGGGGATTTGCACGCTGATCATCGTCGCCTTCACGGCTCCGAAACGCACGGTTGAAAATGCCGGCGGCCAGATTTCAGTGCGCAATGCGCTGAAGGGCGGACTGTTCGCTCTCGGCATGCCCGCGATTATTTTCGGCGGAATCCTTGGTGGCGTGTTTTCTCCCACGGAAGCAGCAGCATTTTCCGTTCTTTACGCCTTTGTCGTGGTGGTCGGCTTCTACGGCCGGCTGACATTGCGCGACATTATTCAAATTGCCTGCGACGCAGGCATCGTAGGCGGCGCCTTGATGTTGCTGATCATGACCGCGTCGGCTTTCGCCAATATCCTCACCGTCGAACGCGTCCCATATATATTTGCGGACTGGCTTGAACACTTTTCGCGGGAGCCATCGGTCCTGATGTTGCTCTCCGTCATGATATTTTTGATATTGGGATCGGTGCTCGAAGGCCTTCCGGCCCTCATCATCTTCGTGCCGGTCTTCCAGCCTTTGGCCGTGGCGCTCGGCGTGGATCTCGTTCACTTCGCCATCGTTGTCCTGGCGGCGGTCGGTGTCGGGCTCTTTTTGCCACCCGCAGGGATCGGTTTCATAACCGCGTGCAGTGTCGGCAAGGTGTCGATCCCGGAGGTCGCGCACCGGTATTGGCCGTTTGTCGTCAGCCTCGTTCTGGGAATAGCAGTGCTCGTTTTTGTGCCCTGGCTGTCGCTCGCTTTGCTCCGTCTTATCGGCTAGCGCCGAATGGCGGGCTGAGAAGAGTCGCGCAAGGTCATTCTGCGGCGAGAGCTGACGCCTGCGTTCACAGGCTTGAACGTTTGGCAATCGGGCGAAGCAAAAAGGCCCGGTCTTTCCGCCGGCAATTGCAAAACGACGCGCGCACCTGGCGGCGTATGGACGTCGGCGCGTCCGCGACAATTCGCAGCAGGTCAGGCCGGAGAGAGTAGTTGTAATAGCAACTACGCTTGTTGACGAACAGCAACGGGTGGGTAAGATTGCTGATAGCCGAGGCTCCATTAGAGGGCAGGGTTTCAAGTCTTGGGAGGAATTCATGGACAAACCGAAATTCCGTACGTCGCAGCAGACGCGTCGCGCATTCATGTCTCTTGCGGCGCGGTTCGGCGGTTCGGCGGCAACGCTTGCCTGGGTCGGCGCGCCAGCCGGCGTTTCGCTATTTGAAGTCGCGAAGGCCTACGCGCAGACCGAAGACGAAAAGAAGAAGAAGGCCGATCACGTCATTCTCACCGGCATTACGGAGAATCCGAAACGCTGGCCGCAGGGCAAGCTGTCGAAGGAACAGTCGAACCTGACGGGCGTGATCGAGTGGAAGGAAAACATCGAGAAGCACACCAACGGCAAGGTGTACGTCGATCTGCAATATGGCGGCTCACTCGGCAGCCAGATCGACATGCCGAAGAAGCTTCAGCAGGGCACGCTTCAGGGCGCGCATGGCTCCACACAGAATGCGGCGGCCTCGGCGACAGTCTGGAACGTCATCGACTTCCCTTATCACGTCGGTCCGATCGACAATTTCTGGCGTCTCGTCTTCTCGAAAGAGTTCAACGACGTCGTGCGCAAGAAGTCGGAGCAGCAGGGCCTCGTGATGACCGCGATCTTCCCGCAGATCCGGTGGATCGAGTACCGCAAGGGTCTCGATCGCGAGGTGCGCCGGCCGGAGGAGATCAAGGGCCTGAAGATCCGCGTGACCGGATCGAAACTCGAGCAGGCGGCCTTCAAGATTTTGCCCGCCAATCCGACGCCGGTCGCATGGGGCGAAACCTACAACGCGCTCAAGGAAGGCGCGGTGGACGGGCTTCACGTTGGGCCCGGTCCGATCGCCGACGTCAATATCTCCGAGGTGATCGGTCAGCTCGTCAACACGGAGTTCATGTACAACTCCGATGCGATGTATCTGTCGACCAAGTGGTTCCGCGCGTTGCCGGCGGCCATTCAGGAGCAGATTATGGAAGCCTGCTATGACACGCAGGTGTTCCAGCACAAGGTCTATCATTCGTATCTGCGCGAGCAGTGGGGCATCTATCCCGACTCGCCGGCGGATTCGATCTGGCAGAAGCTGAAGCCGAAATTCATCTTCCTTAATGACCAAGAGCGCGCGGCGTGGAAGGACTTCCTCGGCTACGAGCGCAACAAGGCCGTGTACGACCCGCTCATCGAGCAGTTCGGCAAGAAGGAATATGACACCACCGGCAAGGTCGCGAACGAGACATCGAAGGTCGAACCACGTCGCTGGTGGAAGGCCTGAGTAAAGCGCGAATACGGCCGGGACAAGCAGTTCCGGCCGTATTCGCAGGTCGCGAGAACCGCGAGAAACGCAAATACCCATGCATGATCTCGTCGACGAGCCGCCGGCCAAGGACCTTGCGCCGACATCGCCGTTGCACCGCGCGCTGGCGTGGCTCGACGATAATCTCGAATTCTACATCAATTTCTTCCTTTACTCGCTGCTCACCATTGTCATCGTCGTCGAGGTTTTTCGCCGCTATGTGCTCGATGCGGCCACGTCGTACGGCGAGGAAGTCGCGCGTTATACCTTCATCTGGCTCGCGTATTTCGCCGCCGCCCGCGGCGTGAAGAACCGGACGCACCTGTCGATCGACCTTCTGCGCGAGAATTTCGGCCGCACCGGTAAGTTTGCGCTCTATATGCTGAGCGACCTGTGCTTTCTCGTGCTTTCTCTCGTCATCATCTGGACCGGCGGCCGCTTCGTTCTGACCACCATCGAATACGAGCAGACCTTCACCGGCATCGACTTGCCGCTCTGGCTCGCCGTATCGGCAATTCCCGTCGGATGGACGGTGATTGCCTTCCGCGTCGTGCAGCGCTGCGTCTTGACCATTGCCGCCTATCGCCGCGGCGAGGCGCTGCATTCGGGCTTTATCGGGAGCTCCTGAGTCATGGACCTTTACGCGTCGATCGCGCTCGGCGGGACGGTGCTGCTGCTTGCCCTGGGGGTCGAGATCGTCGTCTGCCTCGGCCTCGGCGCGATTTTTTTCGTGCTGACGCAGAAGAACTTCGCCATCGACAATATCGGCATCGCGGCCTTTTCCGAGATCAACCTCTTTCCGCTTCTCGCGATGCCTCTCTACATTCTCACGGGAGATTTAATCGCGCATTCGGGCATCGCCGCGCGCCTGATCGAATTCTCGCGTGCATTGATCGGCTGGGCGCGGGGAGGGCTCGCGCTCACCCTTCTGGTTGCTTGCGGATTTTTTGCTGCCATCAGCGGTTCGAACGCAGCGACCGTTGCGGCCATGGGCCGCATGATGCTCAAGCCGATGGAGCGCGATGGCTATCCGCGCGACTATGCCGCGGCGGTCGCGGCATGCGGCGGAACGGTCGGCATCATCATCCCCCCAAGCATCGTGTTCGTGATCTATGGCGTGGCCTCGGGCACCGCGATCGGCGATCTTTTCATCGGCGGCATTCTTCCCGGCTGCCTCATGGTCGCGGCCATGTCCGTCGTCGCGACCATTACCTGTCGCCGGCGCAATATCGGCACGACGCTTCCGTTCAGCATGCGCGAGGTGGTTCGCACCGGCTGGCGCGCCAATCTCGCCTTTGGCGCAACAGCCGTGATCCTTGGCGGCATCTATGGCGGCATCTTCACTCCGACCGAAGCTGCCGCGGTCGCGGTCGCCTATTGCCTGCTGGTCGGGCTCTTCGTGACGCGCGAAATCAAGCTGAAGGATCTACCGCGCATCGCCAATACAAGTGCCGACGTGGCGGGCCTCGTTGCGCCGATCATCGCGCTGGCGGTGGCCCTGTCGCAAATTCTGTCGGTGCTCGGGCTTCCGAAGGCCGGCGTCGAAGCGCTGCTCGGCCTTTCGTCCGATCCGACGATCATCATGCTTGTGGTGCTCGTCATCCTCCTTATCGCCGGCATGGTGATGGAGACGACGCCGAACGTCATTCTTCTCACACCTTTGCTGGCGCCGGTCGGGCATTCGCTCGGCTACGATCCGATTCACTTCGGCGTTATTTTCGTCGTGACACTCGCAATCGGTTTCGTCACGCCGCCAGTCGGTCTTAACCTGTTTGTCGCAAGCTCGATTGCGCGGGTGCCGGTCATGACCATCGCGTGGCGATCGATGTGGATGATCGTCGGACTGCTGATCGCGCTATTGGTGATAACGTTCGTGCCGTGGTTTTCGCTCGCGCTCCTCACGCGCAGCGGTTAGCTCGCTGGCAATACTACCGGCCGAACCACGCCAACAGGGCGTCGCCGACTTCGGCCGGCGATTCTTCGGCGATGAAATGCCCGCCCGGAACCCCGCGGCCTTCGACCGTCTCTGCCTGCGTGCGCCAATAGGCGACGGGATCGAAACGGGGGCCGAATTTAGACGAGTTCCCCCATAGCGAGAGCACCGGGCAGCGGATGGGTTCCGGCTTTGGACCAAGCGTGTCTGCGGTCACGCCCGCCCGGTAATCTTCGCAGGTCGCGTGTATCGTTTCCGGGCGTTTGAACGTGCGCAGATATTCCTGAAACACATCTTCCGTCATCCATCCCGGCGTCGTCGCCCAGGATTCCAGCATCCAGCGCAGGTAAAATCCGGGATCGTTTCCGATCAGCCGTTCGGGCAGGTCGTGAGGCTGCGACAGGAAGAACCAGTGGTAGGTGTCGTGGCCGAAGCGGCCGTCGACTTTCTTGAACATGTCCGGTTCGAGCGTCATCGGGATAATGTCGAGCACGGCGATTTTTGTGACATGCGCGGGGCAATCCTGTGCCAGTCGCTGCACGACGCGGCCGCCGCGATCGTGGCCTGCAGCAGAGAACTGCGCGAAGCCGAGCGTGCTCATCATCTCGGCCATGTCGGCTGCCATGTGCCGCTTGCTGTAATTCTCGTGTCCGGGCCCGCCGTCGGGCTTGCTGCTGTCACCGTAGCCGCGCAGATCGGCCGCGATGACGGTAAATTGTGAGGCGAGGCGCGGAGCAATTTTATGCCAGCAGACATGCGTCTGCGGATAACCATGCAACAGCAACAGCGGAGGACCATCGCCGCCCATCTCGCTGTGGATGGTGCAGCCCTGAACAGGAACGTCGATCGATTTGAAGCCGGGAAAGAATGATGACACGTCGACTACTCGTTCGGCGCGATGAGGATCTTGAGGTGCCGTTCGGGTGAACGCTTCAGATCCTCGTAGGCGTCCGCAAACCGGGCGAGGGGAAATGTCCCCGTGATCATGCGTGCTGCATCGATCTTGCCTTCCGCGAGCAGCGCGGTCGCGGTTTCGAAATCCTCCCAGCCATAATTGCGGGAAACGATGACATCGAGTTCTTTGCGATACACCTTGGGGTAGGGAAGCGTGACCGGATCGGCTCCATGCGGGAACGCCATCAGCACGAGCGTACCGCGCGTCTGCAGCGCATCGACAGCCGCCGAGAGGGTCGCCGGCACTCCCACATTGTCATAGACGACGTCGAATGGACCTTCCGCCGCGAGTTGTGACGACAGGTCCGGGCCGGCCTGAATGAAGCGGTTTATCCCGAGCGCCTCGCAAACCGCACTGCGTTCGGACAGGCGGTCGACAACTACAATATGTGCGGCTCCTGCGGCCTTGGCCGCCTGCGCAGTAAGCAGACCGATCGAGCCCGCGCCGATGATGGCGATCCGTTCTCCGCCTTTCAGCTTTGACCTGCGCGTCGCATGCGTGGCTACGGCAGCCGGCTCGATCAGCGCGCCGGCTTCGTTGTGCAACGACGAAGGCACCGGCAGAAGCTGTGCATCCGGCACGGCCATGTATTGCGCGAAACAGCCGCCATCGCGATGGACACCCCATACGCGGAATGTCCCGCAATGGTTTGGCAAATTGTTCTTGCACGCGTCACAATGGCCGCATCCTTGGGTGGGATAGATGGTGACCCAGTCGCCGGGCGAAAAGCGCGATCCTGCCGGCGCTTTCTCAACCGTGGCGATCAATTCGTGCCCCGGTGTCATCGGGAAGACGGCGACCGGACTCTCGCCCTTGATGGTGGTGATATCCGTCGCGCAAATTCCGGCGCGATGAATGCGCAGCAGCGCGTCGCTCGCGTCCGGGGCCGGATCGGGCCGTTCGACCACCGAAAATTCGTATGGAGCGGTAAGCAAAAGTGCCTGCATCTTGGCGGTCCTCTTCTGGCGCGCAGCCAAGCCTAGTCCCGGTCTGGACAGTGTTCAAGAAAGAGTGGTAGCTATAGCAGCTACTTTTTGACCTTGCTCCGACTTTCAGATTTGCTCCGCCGGGAGGCTGCAAAGGGTGCCCGAATTTGCGATCGTCGCGACGCATCGGCTGAAGCCGGGACAGCGCCGGAGATGGGCGGAGTTTGCGCTGCGCAACGCGCTGGAAGCGCGCAACGAAGAAGGCTGTCTGCAATTTGATGTTGTTCTGGCGCGTGATGAGCCGGACACAGGCATCCTGATTGAAAAATATGTCGATGAGGCCGCATGGGACCTGCATTTTCAGCAGCCCTATTGCAAGGCCTTCATGCAGGCGATCGAAGGCATGCTAAGCGATCGCGTACGCACCTTGTGCGACGTCGTCGAACCAAGTCGGAGCGGACATGATCAAAGGTAACGCATCGGCAACCAGCGCTGGGACGAGTGCCGGATTCGGATTAGCCGCTCAGATCGGTCGCTACGGTCCCGGCATTGCTGCAGTCGTTACCGTCGCGTGCGCAGCCAAGTTTCTCGAGAATGCGGGCGCTGGACCAGCGCTCATCATCGCCCTCATTCTTGGACTATGCCTCAGCAGCGTTCTTGGTACAGGCGCCGCGAGCCCTGGCGTCGAGTTCTCAGCCAAGCAATTGCTCGCCGTCGGTGTTGCCTTGCTCGGCGCCCGCCTGACACTTGGCGATGTGGCGGCGCTCGGTTTGCTGCCGGCATTGGTAATGGTCGTTGCGATGGCCGCAACGCTCGTGACGAGCTGGTTCTGCGCGCGTGCGCTCGGGCTTACCGATCGCGTGGCATTGATCGCCGGATGCGGAACGGCTGTGTGCGGCTCGTCCGCTGCAATCGCTGCAAGTTCTGTCCTGCCGAAGGAGCCCGGCTCGGAGGACGACACGGCACTCGTTATTATCGCACTGACCGTGGTCAGCGCCGTCGCGATGATTGTATATCCGGGCATTGTTACGGCGTTGAGGCTCCCGCCCGTCGAGTCAGGTGTGATCCTGGGTGGCTCGATCCACAACGTTCCGCAAGCCGTGGCTGCCGGATACAGCATATCGGATACGGCGGGTAACGCCGCGACGTTGACCAAGCTTTTCCGCGTAGCGCTGCTCGGCCCGATCGTGGTGGGTATTGCGCTCGCTTTCGGCGCACGCAGCGAGGGCGTTGCGTCGAAGGTCGGCGTGCCCTGGTTCATTCTGGTTTTTGCGGCTCTTATCATTCTCGGCTCGGTGATCGCGATTCCTCCGGCGGTCAAGCACGCCCTTAACGCCGCCTCCTCATGGCTTCTTCTGGTCTCCATTGCCGCCATTGGTCTCAAGACTTCGCTTCAGGCGCTGCGCAAAGTTGGCCCGCGCGTACTCGTGCTCATTCTCGTGAACAGTGCAGCACTGATTGCCATTCTCGCCTGCGCGGCCTTCGCAGGCCTTTTGTAAGGAGGCCGACGGCCATGACGCCCGCGCTCGCGAGTACAACCGCCGCCAATCAACCGGCTCAGGTGACGATGCGCATCGGCGCAGAGTGGCGAGCGGGGTCGCAATGGGACGAAGTGCGCGAGCCGTATCAAGGCCGCATCGTCGCCCTCGTGCCGCGGTCGAGTCGGGCCGATCTGGATGATGCCATACGTGCCGCAGAAGGGGCGAAGGCGACGGCCGCAGACATGCCGCCCTACGAACGTGCGGCGCTCCTGCGGCGCGCCGCAGACGGGATGGTTAAGGCCGCCGACGATCTGGCGAAGACGCTGTCGCTCGAGACCGGCAAGGCTCTGAAGGATTCGCAGGCCGAGGTCGCGCGCAGTATCGAGACGATGCGTTTTTCGGCGGAGGAGGCGGTTCGCATTACGGGCGAGCATGTGCCGCTCGACGGCAGCGCGCTCGGTGCCGGCAAGATCGCCATGTTGCTGCGCTTTCCGGTGGGAATCGTCGCTGCAATCACGCCATTCAATGCTCCCATCAATTTGACCGTACACAAGATCGCGCCGGCGATTGCGGCAGGGAACGCGGTTGTGCTGAAGCCGCCACCGCAAGCGGCGCTGACCGTGCATCGCCTGGTCGAAGTCTTCATCGCCGCCGGCGTGCCCGCGGGAATGCTCAACGTGATCTATGGGCGCGAGATCGGGGCGGATCTCGTTCGCGACGAACGTGTCGATTTCATCAGCTTCACGGGGTCAGGGCGTGTCGGCGCCGAGATCAAGGCGGCGAGCGGACTCAAGCGCGTGGCGCTTGAACTTGGCGGCATCGGTCCGACCATCGTGCATGCCGACGCCGACATCGGTGCGGCCGCGCCAATTTGTGCCCGCAATGGCATCCGTCTCGCCGGCCAGAGCTGTGTCTCGGTTCAGATCGTCCACGTCCACCGCTCCATTGCCACCGCCTTCACCGAACGGCTGGTGAAGGAGGCTGCCGCGATGAAGATTGGCGACCCGCTCGATCCGCAGACCGATGTCGGGCCGCTGATCGACGAAAATGCCGCGAAGCGCGTCGAGCAATGGGTGTCTGAAGCAGTCGCAAGTGGCGCAAAACTGCTCACCGGCGGACGGCGTGATGGCGCATTCTACGCGCCGACCGTGCTCACCGACGTTTCTCCGCAGATGAAGGTCGTATGCCAGGAGGTGTTTGGTCCGGTCGTTTCCGTCATGCCGTATGACGATATCGACGCCGTGTTCGCCGGCATCAGTGCCAGCCGTTTTGGCTTGCAGTGCGGGTTGTTCACGCAGTCGACGCCAATTGCGATCCGCGCGGTGCGCAAGCTGCGTACCGGCGGCATCATCGTCAACGGGACTTCGACCTGGCGGCCGGACCAGCTGCCCTATGGCGGCGTGAAGGAAAGCGGCATCGGGCGCGAAGGCCCGCGTTACGCCATTCGCGAGATGACTGACGAGCGTCTCGTCGTCTTCAACTACTAAGCGGCCATGATCGTCCACACGGCGCATCTGACGTGCCGGGCTGACGCCATCGATGCGTTCCGCGAACGCCTTCTTCGCCATGCGCGTGTCACGCAGGAGCGCGAACCGGGGTGCCAGCGGTTCGACATCCATCAAAGCCGGGATAACCCGGCCTTGTTCTTTCTCCACGAAATCTATGCGGACGAAGCCGCGCTTGCGGCGCATCAGGGGTCGGAGCATTTCCACGCCTTTCGCGCCGACGTCGCGGACTGGGTTACCGAAAGAACATGGTGGTTCTGGACCAGGATTGGCGACAATCGATGAGCGCAATGAATTCGGCGAATCGCGTCGCTCTGGTTGCCGGCGCCGGCGGGCATGTCGGCTCGCAACTGGTCGAGACGCTCGCCGCCTCGCCTGGCTGGGATGTCGTAGCGCTCGCGCGACGCGCACCGGCTGCCCCGGCACGCGCGGCAAGCATCGGCGTTGATCTGTTGCGCGACGATATCGCCGCTGCGCTGGCCACCGCACCCGTGCCGACCCACATCTTTTATTGTGTTCGCGCGCCGCACAATGAAAGCGGCAAGGAGGACGTGGTCAACAACCTTGCGATGTTGCAGCGGCTGGTCGAGGCGGCGGAAGCCGTATCGCCGCATCTTGCCCACGTGCACATCGTCGAAGGCGGGAAGTGGTATGGCGCGCATCTCGGCGCATACAAAACGCCGGCACGCGAGGACGATCCCCGTCACCAGGGTCCGAATTTCTATCACAGCCAGGAGGATTGGCTGCGCGAACGCCAGCGCGGCAAAAGCTGGACGTGGTCGGCCTCACGACCGAGCTTCGTTTGCGCCGTTACGCCGGGGAGGGGACGCAATCTCGTATCGCTGCTCGGCGCCTACGCCGCGATCCGCCGTCAGCAGGGTCTGCCGCTCGACTTCCCGGGTTCTGCGGCAAGCTTCGCATCGTTGACGGAAGTAACAGAGGCGGGTCTTCTCGCCAGAGCCATGATCTTCATGGCGACAACACCGGCGGCGGCCAATCAGGCGTTCAATGTGACGAACGGCGACGCCTTTCGCTGGCAGAACGTATGGCCGCTATTGGCGGCGCGATTTCAGATGTCGATCGGTGATGCCCGCCGCGTCGATCTCGTTGCGTGGGCGAAGGACAAGGAGCCGATCTGGGCCGAGGTCATCCGCGCGCGGGGTCTGGCATCGACGCCGCTGGCCGACGTCGCCAATTGGCCGTTCGGCAATTTCGTCTTTGGTCAGGAGCACGACGTCTTTTCCGACACGGGCAAGCTCCGGCGCGCCGGATTTCAGGATTCGATCGATTCCTTTGCGATGCTGGCAGATATCCTCGACGGCTACCGCGCGGAGAACATCTTGCCCTGACGGCACGCTCTCCATTTGTGCTCAAGAATTAGGCTGAAAATAACCTATTGTATACAATAGCAGCGCGCGGCAGGGGTCTTATTCCGGCTGATCGCTTTTTCATCGGCGACGAAGCTTCGATAAATCAATTGCTTACCCCGAGTCCGCTGCGGCTTTAAGCAATGGCACAACCCTTGCGGAAGACCTTCCCAGTCTGTCCATCCGGAGCTCGGGAGGCTTCCAATGAAACGCCGCGACTTTCTGAAATCCATGACTGCTTTGGCCGGCGCCGGCATGGTGTCCGGGCCAGCGATTTGGTCGCCCGCCAAGGCACAGGCTCGGCAGGAGACATTACTTATTGTCTCCGAGAGCGGTCCGAACAACGTCGACATTCACGGCGTGGGCACGAACGTCCCCGGTTATGAGGTGTCCTGGAATTGTTATGACCGTCTCATCAGTCACGAGATGAAGACGGGACCGAATGGCGCTCCGTATTACGACCGCGACAAGTTCAAGATGGAACTCGCCGATGACATGAGCGTCGGCGACATGTCGGCCACATTCAAGCTGAAGAAAAATGCGACCTTCCAGGACGGCACACCCGTCACCGCCAAGGACGTGAAGTGGTCGCTCGATCGCGCCGTCAGCGTCGGGGGTTTCCCGACCTTTCAGATGGCGGCGGGCTCGCTCACCAAGCCGGAGCAATTCGTCGCCGTGGATGACAACACGTTCCGTGTCGATTTTGCACGCAAGGACAGGCTGACCATTCCCGATCTCGCGGTGATCGTGCCCGCGATCTACAATTCCGAGCTGGTCAAGAAGCACGCGACCGAAAAGGACCCTTGGGGGCTCGAATACACCAAGCTGAACACCGTCGGCAGCGGGGCTTATCGCGTCGTCTCCTGGACAGCGGGCACCGAAGTCGTCATGGAGCGCAACGACAACTGGAAGGGCGGTCCGCTGCCCAAGGTCAAGCGCATCGTGTGGCGTATAGTGCCATCGGCCGGCAACCGGCGCGCGCTGCTTGAACGCGGCGATGCCGACATTTCCTATGATCTGCCGAACAAGGATTTCGTGGAGCTGAAGGACAGCGGCAAGCTGACCATCATTTCAACTCCGTATTCCAACGGCATCCAGTATATCGGCATGAACGTGAAAAACCCGCCGTTCGACAACCTCAAGGTTCGTCAGGCGGTCGCTTACGCTCTGCCGTATCAGAAAATCATGGATGCGGTTCTGTTCGGCCTTGCCAAGCCGATGTTCGGCGCGCCGGCCAACGCGCCGACGGAAGTCGCCTGGCCGCAACCGCACAAATACAGCACCGATATCGAGAAAGCGAAGAAGCTGATGGCCGAGGCCGGCTATCCGAACGGCTTCGAGACGACGCTGTCATTCGATCTCGGATTTGCCGGTGTGAACGAGCCGCTTTGCGTGCTGACGCAGGAAGCGTTGGCGCGAATCGGAATCAAGACAACGATCAACAAGGTCCCCGGCGCGACATGGCGCACCGAGCTGAACAAGAAGGTACTGCCGCTCTACACCAACGTGTTCTCGGGCTGGCTCGACTATCCGGAATATTTCTTCATCTGGTGCTATCACGGCAAGAATTCGATCTTCAACACGATGAGCTATCAGTCGAAGGAGCTCGACGCTTTCGTCGATGGCGCGGTGACGGCCGCGGCGAACGGCGACAAGGCCACCTACGACAAGGACGTGAAGGGCTTTGTCGACACAGCCTACGCCGACATGCCGCGCATCCCGCTCTATCAGCCGTATGTCAACGTGGCGATGCAGAAGAACGTTACCGGCTATCAATACTGGTTCCACCGCCGGCTTGATTATCGCTCGTTCGTGAAGGGCTGATGCGAAGCGTTGCGGTCCCCGCGCAGGCGGGGCCGGACCCGTGCGGATGCACAGCTTGCGAAAGGTGAGAGATCGCCATGCCCGCCATGATCTTCAAGCGCCTGTTGGTCGCGATTCCAAGCCTGATCGGCGTCGTCATCGTGACCTTCCTGCTGACACGGGCTCTGCCGGGCGATCCGGCCGCTTACTTTGCGGGTCCCGCCGCAACGAAAGAGGCGATCGAGCAGGTACGTGTGAAGCTTGGGCTGGACAAGCCGCTGATCGTGCAATTCGGCCGCTACGTCACTGATCTGGCAAAGGGGGATCTCGGCGCATCGCTGACGACGGGTCAGCCGGTGGCGCAGGAAATAAAGGCGCGACTGCCGGCTTCGGCGGAACTGACTTTGCTTGGCTTGCTTGTATCGATGGCGATTGCGGTCCCCCTTGGCATTCTCGCCGCGACGCGGCCGAATTCGCTGTTCGACCACGCCTGCCGCGTGATCGCGACTGCGGGGGTCTCGCTCCCGGTTTTCTTCACCGGGCTGATCCTGGTCTACGTCTTTTATTATTTGCTTGGCTGGGCGCCGGCGCCGCTCGGCCGCCTCGACATCTTCTTCAGTCCGCC
This sequence comes from uncultured Hyphomicrobiales bacterium, assembly GCA_964604745.1. Taxonomy (GTDB): domain Bacteria; phylum Pseudomonadota; class Alphaproteobacteria; order Rhizobiales; family Xanthobacteraceae; genus Pseudorhodoplanes. The sequence goes on along the minus strand of CAZSAW010000048.1, from coordinate 11,604 downwards.
GCCACAGATCACGGGATTCTATCTGGTCGATAGCTTGCTCGCGGGCAACGGCGAGGTTTTTTTGGCAAGCCTCAAGCAACTGATTCTGCCGGCGATGACGCTCGGAATTTTCTCGCTGGCGCCGGTCGCGCGCATGACGCGGGCCTCGATGCTCGCGGTGCTGGCGTCCGATTTTGTCCGCACCGCGCGCGCGAGCGGATTGTCGCCGTTCACCGTCATCGTCACCTACGCGTTCCGTAACGCCATGCTGCCGGTCATCACGACGCTCGGCATGGTGTTCTCGTTTCTTCTCGGGGCCAATGTGCTCGTCGAGAAGGTGTTCGCCTGGCCGGGCATCGGCTCGTTCGCAGTCGAGGCCTTGATCGCGTCCGACTTCGCTCCCGTACAGGGCTTCGTTCTCACCATGGCTGTGATGTATGTCGCGCTCAATCTCATTATCGACATCCTTTATGGCTTGATCGATCCGCGCGTGAGGGTGGAAGCATGACAGACATTGCCGCCGCACGGCCTTCCAGCGGTTTGGTCGCAATCCTGCGGCACAGCCGCTACGTCATCGCCGAGAACAAGGTGACCGGGTTCGCGTTTGCCCTTTTTGTCCTCATTGTTCTAGCGGCGGTACTCGGCCCCTTCCTCGTGCCGCACGATCCGCTGGCGAGTGACACTGCGGTCGCGCTCAAGCCGCCATCGCTGCACAACTGGTTCGGCACCGACCAGCTTGGCCGCGACGTGTTCAGCCGCGTGGTTGCGGCAACGCGCCTTGATTTCTTTATCGCGATCGCTTCCGTGGCGCTGGTATTCGTCATGGGCGGTCTCGCCGGCGTGGCCGCCGGCTTCTTTGGCGGCTGGGTGGATCGCGTTGTCGGCCGCGTTGCCGATACGATCATGGCCTTTCCGCTATTCGTGCTGGCGATGGGCATTGTCGCTGCGCTCGGCAACACGGTGCAGAACATCATCATCGCGACCGCGATCGTGAACTTTCCTCTTTACGCGCGTATTGCTCGCTCCGAGGCCAATGTCCGCCGCGAAGCCGGGTTCGTGCAAGCCGCCAGGCTCTCCGGAAACGGGGAGATGCGGATCGTGCTCGGCCAGGTGCTGCCAAACATCATGCCGATCATGATCGTGCAGATGTCGCTGACCATGGGCTATGCCATCCTCAACGCTGCGGGCCTCTCGTTCATCGGGCTCGGCGTACGGCCGCCGACGCCGGAATGGGGGATCATGGTCGCGGAAGGTGCGGCCTTCATGGTATCGGGCGAGTGGTGGATCGCTTTCTTTCCCGGTGCCGCCCTGATGATTGCCGTGTTCTGCTTCAATCTCCTGGGCGATGGTCTGCGCGACATCGTCGATCCGCAGCGGCGAACGTGAGGATGCCATGACCGCGATCCCCGTCCTCGACGTGCACGATCTCACTGTCGAATTTACGACGCGCCGCGGCATCGTTCGTGCCGTGCAGCACATCGATATTTCCGTGGCCAAGGGAGAAACGCTCGGGATCGTAGGCGAATCCGGCTCCGGAAAATCCGTGACCTCCTACGCGGTCATGCGCATTCTCGACCGTGCCGGCCGTATTGCCGAAGGATCGGTCGCCTTCAGCGGCATGGATATTACGTCGGCACCGGAAAGCGACATCCGCGACCTGCGGGGCCGCGAAATGTCGATGATCTTTCAAAATCCCCGTGCCGCGCTCAATCCGATCCGCAAGATCGGCCATCAGATCGAGGACGTTCTGCTACAGCATCTGAAGGCGGATTCACGCGACGTGACGGAAAAGGCGATCGAGGCGCTCGATCAGGTACGCATCGCGCGCCCGCGCGAGCGGTATCATGCCTATCCATTCGAATTGTCAGGCGGCATGTGTCAGCGCGTGGTGATCGCCCTTGCGCTCGCGTGCCGGCCGCAATTGCTGATCGCGGACGAGCCGACGACGGGTCTCGACGTGACAACGCAAAAGGCCGTCATGGATCTCGTGGTCGACCTCACGCGTGAGCGCGGGATGTCGACCATCCTCATCACTCACGATCTCGGCCTCGCCGCCACCTATTGCGGCCGCGTCATGGTGATGGAAAAGGGGCGGGTGGTGGAGTCGGCCGCTTCACAGGCGATCTTCACACGACCAAGCCACCCCTACACCCGCAAGCTGATGCGAGCGACGCCGCGGCCCGGCATGTCACTACGCGATCTGCTGCCCGAGGAAAAAGATGCGTCGCCCGTCGCGCTGGTCAAAGGCAAGGCTGCTCCGGCGCCGGCTGGAGCGCCGTTGCTGCTCGTCACCAAGCTGGTGAAGGAATATCCGCGCAAGGGCGCTACCAGAAAGTTCGGCGCAAGGTTTCGCCGGGTCTCGGTGGACGGGCCGGAGACATTTCGTGCCGTCGACGGCATCAGTTTCTCGATCCGTCGCGGCGAAAGTGTCGGGCTTGTCGGCGAATCGGGCTGCGGCAAGTCCACCACGTCCTCGATGGTCATGCGGCTTCTCGACAAGACCGGCGGCACCGTCATGTTCGACGGCGAGGACATCGGCGAGATACCGGCCAAACAATTCGCGAAACTGCCGCTGCGCCGGCGCATCCAGATGGTCTTTCAGGATCCGACCGACAGTCTCAATCCGCGTTTTACGGCGGCGCGCGCCATTGCCGATCCGATCCTGCGGCTGGGGAACGAACGTGGCCGCGCGGCCGTGCGCGCCCGTTGCGAGGACCTCGCGCGACAGGTCGGGCTGCCGGTTGAGCTGCTCGATCGCTTTCCTCATCAATTGTCCGGCGGGCAGAAGGCGCGGGTGGGTATTGCCCGCGCCATCGCACTCAAGCCCGACCTGATCATCCTCGACGAGCCCACTGCTGCGCTCGACGTGTCGGTGCAGGCGGTCGTGCTCAATCTCCTTCAGGATCTGAAGGAGCAACTGGGCATGAGCTACCTTTTCGTCTCGCATGACCTGAACGTTGTGCGGTTGCTGTGCGATCGCGTGATCGTGATGCGCGCCGGCAAGATCGTTGAAGAAGGACCAACCGAGCGGGTGATGGGCGCGCCCGAGGCGGATTACACGAAGGAATTGCTCGCTGCGATCCCGCACCCGGAATTTCCGCAGCCGTCGGGGCAGGCAAATATCAAGCTTGCGGTGTCGTGATGAAGAAAAGGCGTTCAGTACGTTCTTTGCCAAAGCGCCGAAGCACCGCGAGCCGTCCGGCGAAGCGGAAGGTTGCGGCGCGGCCTGCTCCGCTCGACGCGATGATCGACGCGTCGGCCAAGGCGCTGGCGCTGAGGATCAGGCCGGCATGGAATCTGTCGATCCGGGCCAATCTGAATGTCACCTTGCAGCATGCGGCCAAAGTCACGGCTTTCGCTTTGCCGGACGAGGCCGAGCCGGCGCCCATTTTCAGAGCCTGATCATGCCCGTGGCTCCGGCTTCTGCCCGTGACATCGCGGCCGCGGTTCGCGGCGGCGAGAGCGCGGTTACTGTCGTCGAGGCGGCGCTTGACCGGGTCGCGCGGCACAACGGCAAGCTGAATGCGTTCACCGATGTCCTCGCGGATCGGGCTCGCGCGAAAGCGCAAAAGGTCGATGCCGCACGGACCGCAGGGCAGGAACTCGGCCCGCTGGCAGGCGTGCCGTTTGCAGTGAAGAACCTGTTCGACGTCGAAGGTTTGCCGACGCTTGCAGGGTCGAAGATCAACCGCGAGAGGCCACCGGCAGAACGCGATTCGCCACTGATCGAGCGGCTCGAGGCCGCCGGCGCCGTTCTGATCGGCGCGCTGAACATGGGCGAATACGCCTACGACTTTACCGGCGAGAATGTGCATGACGGGCCGTCGCGCAATCCGCACGATCTGCGCCGCATGTCCGGCGGATCGTCCGGCGGCTGCGGCGCGGCCGTCGGGGGCGATTTGGTTCCTCTGGCGCTCGGCTCCGACACGAATGGCTCGATTCGTGTCCCGTCCTCGCTTTGCGGCATTTTCGGCCTGAAGCCGACCTATGGCCGGCTGTCGCGCGCCCGAAGCTTTCCCTTTGTCGCGAGTCTCGATCACCTCGGCCCGTTCGCCCGATCGGTCGGCGATCTCGCGCTCTGCTACGATGCGATGCAAGGCTATGACGCGGAAGATCCCGTCTGCGTCGACCGGCCTGTCGAGCTGACCGCGCCCGGACTGGAGCGCGGCATTGATGGCTTACGGCTCGCGATGGCCGGTGGTTATTTTCAGAAAGGCCTGACGTCCGACGCGCGCGAGGCCATCAAGCGGGTGGCGCAGGCTCTCGGCATCGAGCGCGACGTGGAAATTCCGGAGGCGGAGCGCGCCCGGTCGGCGGCGTATGTCATCACCACGAGCGAAGGGGCGGCGCTGCATCTCGAGCGGTTGCGCACGCGCGCCGGCGATTTCGATCCCGCCGTCCGCGATCGGCTCTTCGCCGGCGCCATGGTGCCGGCATCGCTCGTCGTTTCCGCCCAGAAGTTCCGCCGCTGGTATCAGCGGCAATGTCAGAGACTGTTCGAAAGCGTGGACGCGATCATCGCGCCGGCAACGCCATGCGCAGCGCCGCTCATCGGCCAGACGACATTTGTGCTCGATGGTGTCGAGCTGCCCGTTCGCCCCAATCTTGGCCTCTACACGCAACCGATCTCCTTTGTCGGCCTTCCTGTCGTCGCGGTTCCAATTCCGCTTTCGCCGATGCCGATCGGCGTACAGATCATTGCCGCGCCATGGCGCGAGGACATCGCGTTGCGCGTCGCCTATGCTCTCGAATCGATGGGCGTGGCGAAAGCACCGTCGCCACATTTGCGTGAGGGGTGAATGGAGATCGACCGGCCCGATATTCTGGCTGAAGTGGCGGCTGTGTTCGAATGTTACGAGCGGGCGCTGGTCAGCAACAATGTCGCCACGCTTGATGCATTGTTTCACGACGATGCGCGTACCATCCGTTTTGGCGGTACAGAAAATCTCTATGGCTACGCCACCATCCAGGCGTTCCGCGGCGCGCGCTCGCCGGTCGGGCTCGAACGCAAGCTCGAAAAAACCGTTATCACCACCTATGGTCCGGACGTCGCCGTCGCATCCACGCTGTTCCGGCGCGATTCGAGTCCTGGAAAGGTCGGCCGGCAGATGCAGACCTGGGTCCGCTTTGACGACGGATGGCGCGTTGTCGCCGCGCATGTGAGCATTATCGACGAGCGGGGCGAGAACTGACCGTGACCCTGTCCAACGGACGAACCACGCGCGCCGAGGAATTGCGCCTGCAACTGGCGGACGAAATCGTGCGCGGTGTGCTGGAGCCCGGCGGCTCGCTCGACGAGACGGAGCTGGCGCGGCGCTTTCATGTGTCGCGCACGCCCGTCCGCGAAGCGATCCGCCAGCTTGCGGCGAGCGGACTTGTCGAGACGCGCGCCCACCGGGGCGCCGTCGTGGCTCGTCCGTCCGAGCACCGGCTGATCGGCATGTTCGAGGCGATGGGTGAAATCGAAGGTCTCTGCGCCGGCTTTGCCGCCGAGCGCATGACCGCGAACGAACGGCGCGATCTCGAACTGGTGCACGAGCAACTTCGGCAGTTGATCCAGGTCGGCGACCCGGACCGGCATCACGAAGTGAACGAGGCATTTCACAATGCGATCTATGGGGGCGCGCACAACGGCTATCTCGCTGACATGGCGGTCGATACGCGCGCGCGCGTGCGGCCGTTTCGGCGGGCGCAGTTTCGCAACCTTGGCCGTCTTGCCAAATCCTATGCCGAGCATGATCGGGTGGTGACGGCCATCATGCGCGGCGATCGGCCTTCGGCCGCACTCGCCATGCGCGAGCATATTCTGACGGTGCGCGAAGAATACGAGGCTTATGTCGCGGCGCTGTGACGTCAGGCCGGTACGGCGGCATGCGCCATGAAAGCGCGCCACCCGCCGAAATCGGAGATGTCGCGCGCCCCGTTCACGGCTTCGGCCTCGACCAGAAAGCCTTGCATATTGCGACCGTCGGCAAGCGCAACCGTGCCGATGGAAAGCGGCGAGGGGATCGCGGCGACAAAACGCCCGAAGGCCTCGGCTGACAGCGCCCAGATTTCCAGTTCGATCGCAGCACCCGTGCCTTTGGCGACGCGGAGCATGCCCGGCTTGGGCGGTTGTGTGCCCGCGAGCGCGTAGAGATGATAGTCGCGCGCCGTTCGTGTCGTTTCGATGAAGCGGGCTCCGAGCGCGCGCAATTCCGGATTGAGCGGCATCCCGGAGAGATGCGCACCGACGACCGCGATGCCGAGTTCGTTCTGCGCCAGTTTTGCAGCGAGCGCGGGAAGGGGTGGTGCCGGTTTGCGCAAGGCGCCAAGCGGCAATCCAGTCCAGGCATGAAGCGCACGTCCGAGGCTTGCGAGAAAACCGTCGGCGCCGCTTCGCGCCAGCAGGGTCACGCCATACGGCATGCCGGCAGGTGGGAGGGAGATCGGAACCGCAAGACCTGCGAGATCGAGCAGATTGACGAAATTGGTGTAGGTGCCGAGGTTGCTGTTCAGCGTCACCGGATCCGCCAGTACGTCGCTGACCCGATAGGCGGCGGGTGCAGTCGGCACCATCAGCACGTCGAACGACGCCATTGCGGCGTGTGCCTTGGTGCGCAGGGCGGCGAGCCGATAGAAGGCGCGAAAAGCATCGGCGGCGCTGGGTTTCTCGCCTGCCGCAATGATCTGGCGCGTGACCGGATGAACGTCGTCCGGGTGGGAGGCGACGAAATCGCCGACCGCCGCCCAGCGCTCGGCCACCCACGGTCCTTCGTAGAGAAGCCGCGCCGTGTCCAGAAATCGCGAGAGATCGATCTCGATGGGCGCCATGCCATGCGCGTTCAGGAGATCGATTGCGGCTTCGAACGAGGATTGCGAGGCCGTATCGCCGAAGAATTTTCGATCTGTGCTGCGCGGGACGGCTACGCGCACATTGGGCACGAGCGGCCCCACCGGGGCGAGCGGAATCGGCCGCGAATATGCGTCGCTTTCGTCATACTCTGCGATCGCGGCGAGTGCCGCATAGGCATCGTCAACGGTGAGTGCAAAAATCGAAACGCAGTCGAGCGAACGGCAGGCCGGGACGATGCCGCTGGTCGAGACAAGCCCGAGGCTCGGTTTCAATCCGACAATATTATTGAGTCCGGCAGGAACGCGGCCCGATCCGGCCGTGTCGGTGCCGAGTGCCAGCGGCACGAGTCCCGCGGCGACCGCGACCGCCGAACCCGAACTCGATCCGCCGGGAATGACCGCAGCATCGAAGGGGTTGCGGGGCACGCCGTAGGGAGAGCGCACGCCGACAAGGCCGGTAGCGAATTGATCGAGGTTGGTCTTGCCGATCACCACAGCGCCGGCGTGCCGCAAGTTAGCGACGGCTACGGCGTCCCTGTCAGGCTGATAGGCAAACGCGGGGCAGGCGGCCGTGGTCGGCAACCCGCCGACATCGATATTGTCCTTGATCGCCACCGGCACGCCGAGAAGGGGCAGGTGTTTTCCGGCATTCGCGTCAAGATCGCGAGCTTCGGCCACCGCCGTGGCTTCGTCCCGTAGCGTGATGAAAATCGCATCGTCCGCATGTGCGCGAATGCGCGCATAGGATCGGGCGACCGTCTCCTCCGGCTTTGCGGCGCCGCTGCGATGGGCAGCGGCGATGTCGGCGACGGTTTCCATCACGGGCGGCTCCAGGAAGGCGCGCGGCCCGGCAGCCGTCGCAGCGTTCAATCACTCTTCAGCGAAGGTAACGAATTTGGCAACCCCATCCGACGGGGTTCAGGCGCCGGAATTGCGCCGTCGCACGCTCAATGAATAAAGTCCAGTCTGGCAGGCATTCCGCCTGCCGGCAGGCATCACGCACATTCCGAGGGGCTGGATTCGAAAATGACCAAAACATCCATCGCTCGGCGCGCCATCATTACCGGTGGCTCAGGCGGGATCGGCCAGGCGATCGCCGCGCGCCTCAGGGCCGCCGGCTTGCGTATAGCGGTTTTCGACCGCGTGCCGCCAACCGGAGGCAGCGCGGCCTGCGATCTCTATTGTGCGTGCGACGTCACCGACGAGCGCAGCGTTGAAAGCGCGGTGGCCGATGTGATTGCGAAGTGGGGTGGCGTCGATGTTCTTGTCAACAACGCCGGCATTCTCGGGCCGGTCGCGCCTGCGGCGTCCGTGCCGCTCGACGATTGGCGGCGCGTGATCGACATCAATCTGACCGGCGCCTTCATTTGCAGCAAGGCGGTCGTGCCGCACATGGTGGCACGCGGTTGGGGCCGGATCGTCAACATGTCGTCGGTGCAAGGGAAAGAGGGCACCGCCGAAGCCGCTCCCTATGCCGCGTCCAAGGCCGCGCTGATCGCGCTCGCCAAATCGATGGCCAAGGAATTGGCGACGACCGGGATCACGGTGAATTGCGTCACGCCGACGGTGGTCGATGGCGGGATGATCGCATCCATCACGCCGCAGCGGCGCGCGGAGCTGCTGGCAAAGATTCCCATGCAGCGCTTTTGCACAGTCGACGAAGTGGCCGCGATGGTAGCCTGGATCGCGAGCGACGATTGCTCGTTCACGACAGGCGCCGTGTTCGATTTGTCAGGTGGCCGAGCGACCTGGTGACGGCGACGCAAGCAACTTGGCAGGCGTCGCCGTATCGCTCAGGCTGCCGGGCTTTTGATCTTGCCGATATCAAGGAGCTTCATCACTGCCTTTTCGTAGTAGGGCTCCGTACTGCCTGCCCGGACCTTGTGCAGGAAATATTTCTCGAACGCGACCTTGGCGATATGGACCCAGCGTCCGCTCGACGCCCAGTTGACGTTGCGCGGCGGGTTTTGCGGCATGGCGACAAAAGCGACGCCCGAATCCCCAAAATCGGCAAGACAGATCGCGTTCCATGTCGCCTCATGTGTCGGCGCATTGCCGCGCACCAATTGTCCGATATTCAGCGCGGTGGCGGTCACCATCGACTCGATCATGAATCCGGTCTTTGGCACGCCGACAGGCAGAGGGGTCGGCTCCAGGGGCGCGATGGCGATACACACGCCGACGCCGAAAACATTCGGAAATTTCGGATTGCATTGATGCTTGTCGACGATGATAAAGCCGCGCGGGTTGGCGAGGCCCTCGATTCCGCGCACTGCAGCGATACCGCGGAAGGCTGGCAGCATCATTGAGTATTTGAACGCAAGTTGATGTGTCTTCTTCGGCTTGCCGTCTTCGTCGACTTCGGTTGCGTGCAGCATGCCGGGTTCGATCTTGTCGACCTTGGCGTTGGTGATCCACTTGATGTGGCGCTGCCGCATTTCGGATTCGAGCAGGCCTTTGGTATCGCCCACGCCGCCGACGCCGAGATGGCCGATATAGGGCTCGGCCGTGACGAACGTCATCGGCACCTTGTCCCGGATGCGGCGCTGGCGCAGATCCGCGTCCATGATCATCGCGAATTCGTAAGCCGGACCGTAGCAGGAGGCGCCTTGCACCGCGCCGACAACGATCGGTCCGGGATCCTTGCAGAAGGCCTCCCAGCCTTCGTTGGCATGCAACGCGTGATCGACGTCGCAGATCGATTGCGTGTTGTTCTGGGGACCGAGCCCTTCGATTTCGTCAAAGGCGAGTTCCGGGCCAGTCGCGATGACGAGATAGTCGTAGCTCAGCGATGTCCCGTCGCCGAGATCGACGCGATTGTCCTGCGGATGGACCTTGGACGCGCCGGCCGCGCTGAACGCAATGCCATGCTTTGGCAATACTGTGGCGAGGTCCACGGTAATGTCCGACTTGGACCTCCATTTCACCGCGACCCATGGATTGGAGGGCGTGAACTGGAAGAAGGGTTTGTTGGAGACGAGTGTGATGCGATCCTCGGAGCGGAGCGCCTGTTTGAGTTCATAGGCGCACGAAACACCACCGATTCCGCCACCAAGCACAACAATGTGAGCCATTGAATCCTCCTCACGTTAATGACGGACCCATTGCGCCTGGGCTCTTCTCTCGAGCAGCCGCCATTTTTGACTGGCGGCCGATTGCCCGCCTTGATCTCGATCACAGGCAGGGGAGATGCGACACGGTGTCAGCGCACCGATTGATCGAAAGCAGCCCCTGACTTCACGCCGCATTTGCGAAAGAAGATGGCAGCCGGACAGAAACCGGTGAAGGCGGCCTGGATCATGTTGGCGCCGACAAAGGCTGCGAGCAGCAGCCAATAGGGGCTGACCAGCCAGGACAGCACGACGCTGATGAGCACGAAACTGCCGGCGAGAATGAGCACGGCACGATCGACGTTCATGGCAAAAACTCCTGCAATGAAAAAGCGTTAGCCTCGCCGCTGTCGCGGACAGGCATTGACAATATATTCGAATATGCGTATATACGCAAGTATGAAAATGAGAGCAAATGACATGCTGGCCGCGGCGGACCACGCGAGCGGCGTGCTCAAGGCACTCGCCAATCGCCACCGCCTCCTCATCATCTGTCAGCTAATCGAGAAGGAACGCTCGGTCGGCGAACTGGCCGAGCTTCTGCAACTCCGGGATTCGACCGTGTCGCAGCATCTCGCCCTGCTACGCAAAGACGGTCTCGTCGCGTCGCGACGCGACGGACAGACGATCTGGTATTCCATTGGGAGCGCGGCCGCGCGTGAACTGGTCGGTACGCTGTACCGAATCTATTGCGCTCCGGAATGTCGCCCCGAAGGTGGGATGGCACGGAGGCGCAAGCGATCCGTCCTTGCGGCAGGTCAATGACTGCCGTGGCGATCCCGGGGAAAGGCACCGCAGAGCATCAAGAGGGACGGAGGAGGGAGCCCGTGCGCATGCGAATGGTTCTGGCAGCTTTGCTCGCAGTGACAGCACAGTCGGCATTCGCGGCGGACACCTTCACAGTCCGGTCGCAAACGGTCGCGGATGAAAAGGCCGTGTTCGCCACGGTCGAGAGCGCCAACATCATCCCGGCGCGGGCGCGCATTGGCGGCACGGTGGCGCAGCTTTCGGTGCACGAAGGCGACCACGTCGATCAAGGGCAGGTCGTTGGCATCGTCGGCGACGAGAAGCTCGCGCTGCAGATGAAGTCGCTCGACGCCCAGATCGCCGGTCTTGAGGCGCAATTGGCGCAGGCTCAAAGCGACCTCGCGCGAGCCGAAGACCTTTTTACGCGCGGCACCATCCCGAAGACACGACTGGATGAGGCGCGGACCGCCTTCAACGTCGCAACCAATGCTCACCGCGCGCGGACCGCCGAACGTTCGGTCGTCGAGCAGCAACTGAGCGAGGGCAAGGTGCTGGCCCCTGCGGCCGGCCGGGTCCTCAAAGTGCCGGTGACAACCGGCACTGTCATCCTGCCGGGCGAAACGGTGGCGACGATCGCCGAGCAGAACTTCGTGCTCCGCCTGCGCGTGCCTGAGCGTCACGCCCGGTTTCTCAAGGCGGGAGATTCCGTGCGCGTCGAAGGCGAGGAGCTGGGCCTGCCAGGCTCGAAATTCGGCACCATCCGCCTTGTCTATCCGCAGATCGAGGACGGTCGTGTCATCGCCGATGCCGACGTTGCCGGGCTCGGCGACTATTTCGTCGGCGAACGCATCCGCGTGTGGGTGTCCGGCGGAGAACGCGACAGCGTGATCGTGCCAAGTTCCTTCATCGTCACCCGCTTTGGCGTCGATTATGC
>CAZSAW010000047.1:0-4899 GCA_964604745.1 uncultured Hyphomicrobiales bacterium | reverse complement strand
TTTCGCACCATCATGGAAACGCAGACCATTGGCATTCCGCTCGGCGAGGCCTGCGCCAAGCTGTACGAACGCATGCCGCTGCCGGAGGCGAACTTCTTCGGCATCGTCATTGCCATTCAGCAAAAGGCTGGCGGCAACCTTTCTGAAGCGCTCGGCAATCTCTCGCGCGTTCTCCGCGACCGCAAGAAGATGAAGGCCAAGATCCAGGCGATGTCGATGGAAGCAAAGGCCTCGGCGATGATCATCGGTTCCCTGCCGGTGGCGGTCGCAACCTTGGTATACCTCACGAGCCCGGCTTATATCGAGTTGCTGTGGACGCATCCGCTCGGGCAGATGATGCTGCTGTGCTGTGCCGTTTGGATGTCGATGGGTGTCCTCGTCATGCGCAAGATGATCAATTTCGACTTCTGAGGCAGGCTCATGGTCGATTTCATCATCAACACGATGCACAACACCCAGCTGCTGGTCATGCTGCTTTCCGGCATCGCCGCCATCGCAACCGTGATTACCGTCGCGATGCCTTTACTTGCGACCGATGCATTGCCCAGACGCATGAAGTCGGTAGCGATCGAGCGCGAGAAAATCAGGCAGCGCGAACGTGAACGTCTCGCGCGCGGCGAAAAGGTCTCGCTGCGGCAATCGCCCAAGCAGTACATGCAGACGATTGTCGAGCAATTCAATCTGGCGAAATGGGTAGGCCAGGAGGAGGCACGGGCCAAGCTCGTGCAAGCCGGATATCGGGGCCAGGCTCCTTACGTGGCGTATCTGTTCTTCCGGATGGTAACGCCGGCGGTCAGCCTCGTCATGACCGCGACGTATGTCTTCGTCATTCTCGACCTCAACCAGCCGGCTACGGTCAAGGTCGGCATCTGCATCTTCGCCGCCTATCTCGGCATGCACGTGCCCTGGCTGTTTCTGAAAAACATCATTCAGAAACGTCAGCTTTCGATCCGCCGCGCCTTTCCCGATGCGCTCGACCTGCTGCTGATCTGCGTCGAATCCGGCATGTCAATCGAGTCTGCATTTCGCAAGGTCAGTGAAGAAATCGGCGCGCAATCGATTCCTCTCGCCGAAGAACTCACCCTTACGACGGCCGAATTGTCGTATTTGCCGGATCGCCGCCAGGCCTATGAAAATCTTGCGCTGCGTACCGACCTGGAAGGCGTGCGGTCCGTCTGCGTCGCGCTTCAACAGGCGGAACGTTACGGCACGCCGCTTGCGCAAACGCTGCGCGTGCTGGCGCAGGAAAACCGCGACATGCGTATGGCAGAAGCCGAGAAGAAGGCGGCCGCGCTGCCGCCAAAGCTCACCGTGCCGATGATCCTGTTTTTCCTGCCGGTCCTTTTTATCGTCATTCTTGGACCGGCAGCGATCCGCGTCATGGCGCTGCAATAGCTACGAGCGCGCGGCTCTTTTCAGAACATTGTCGGAATGGCGCGGCGATCGCTTGAGGTCGTCTTGCTGCGCAAGCATCTGACGCAGATAGGCCACATTGGCCGCGGCTTCTTCGGGTGACAAATCGCCACGCGCGATGGTCTCCGCTTCGGCGAAGCGGCCCTGCAGCCCGACGACGAGCGCGAGGTTCTGGCGCACTTTCGGCTCCGCACCCGGTTGCTGGCTCGCGCGGCGCAGGGTCGTTTCCGCCTGCGGCAGCTTTTTCGACAACGCGTAGGAAAGCCCGAGATTGGACAGAACGGAAGGCTCGTCCGGCACGATCTTGAGCGCTGCCGCGTAATAGCGTTGCGCATCCTCGGGACGACCCAATTGATCGAGCACGGCACCCTGCGCCGACAGGATGCGCCAGTCAGGGTGATCGGGGGTATGCGCGTGACCAAGCACCTCCAGGGCGCGGGCGTAATTGCCGACATCGGCAAGCGCGCGGCCGTAGGCGCCGAGCACGGCGGTATTCTTCGGATTGCGCAGCGAGGCCTGTTCCAGCACAGCGGCGGCCTGCTGGCGCTGGCCGGTTGCGCGCAAGGCCTGCGCGTAGCGAATCGCGGCCTCGACGTCGCCGTTGTCGGCCTGATAGCGCGCCCCCCAGGCTTCGGCCGCCTTGCGCCAATCGGCGTCCGAGCGCGGCGCTGCGGATGTCTCGATCGACGCCGTGGTTTCGGTGGTTCCGGTTGTTGTGCAGCCGCCAAGAGCCGCTGAGAGGGCAATTAAAGCGACGGAGGTAAAACCGCGAGCATGACAGCGGACAGGGCGCATGGGCCTCTCCCGGCCGCAGGACGCGGCCGCCAGGGCGGCAGAAATAAAGTGTTAACCCTAACGACTGGTTAATTCCGCCCGTTGATCCCGTCGGCGGGACGTTGTTGATGGAGAGCGGAAGCCCTCCGTCGAGAACGTCTCCATGCATCCTGCCTTTGCCGACCCCGCCGCAGCCAAGGACGCGATCCCGATCTGGTTCGTGTCGACGAAGACATGGCCCGACCTGCGCGGCCAACTCGATCCGGCGTCGCAGCGCTATGCCGAGGCCTGTGGCTTCGAACCGAAGCCGGGCCGGTATCTCGCTCTTCCCGGAACGGATGGCGCGATCGTCGGCGTGCTGTTTGGCATCGAGGCGCCCGATGCCGCGACGAAAGACACATTCCTGCCCGGGGGCCTGCCAGGCCTGCTGCCGAAGGGCGCATACCGCTTCGGCAACGCACCGCACGATGTGCGCCTTGCCGCGCTCGCCTTTGCACTCGGCAGCTACCGCTTCGCGCGCTATCGCAAGAACGAGGGGCCGGAGGCGAAGCTCGTCGTCCCTGACGATCTCGAGGCCGCCGATATTTCACGCATCGCCGAGGGCGTTTGGCTCGCGCGCGATCTCATCAATACGCCTGCCAACGACATGGGCCCCGCCGAACTCGAAGAAGCGGCGCGCGCGCTTGCCAAGCGTCATGGCGCCAAGATCAGTGCGATTGTCGGCGAAGATCTGCTTGCTCAGAATTTTCCCTTGATCCACGCGGTTGGGCGTGCCTCCGCGCGCACCCCGCGCCTGATCGACTTGCGCTGGGGCAATCCCTCGCATGCCAAAGTCACGCTCGTCGGCAAGGGCGTGTGCTTCGATTCTGGCGGTCTCGATATCAAGCCGGACAGCGCCATGCTGATGATGAAGAAGGACATGGGCGGCGCGGCCTCTATGCTCGCGCTCGCACACATGATCATGGATGCGAAGCTGAAAGTGGCCTTACGCCTGCTCATCCCGGCGGTGGAGAACGCGATTTCGGGTGCCGCCTTTCGCCCGCTCGACGTTTATCTCTCGCGCAAGGGGCTGACGGTCGAAGTCGGTAATACCGATGCCGAAGGACGCCTCGTGTTGGCCGACGCGCTTGCTCTTGCGGACGAAGACAAGCCCGATCTGCTGATTGACGCAGGCACCCTGACCGGCGCGGCGCGAGTGGCACTCGGACCGGAACTGCCACCGTTCTACACGAGCAACGACGAGGTTGCACAGGAGGTCGTGCAATGTGCGACGCGCGAGCGCGATCCGCTCTGGCGGATGCCGCTCTGGCCCGCCTACGATTCGATGCTCGATTCCAAAACCGCCGACCTGAACAATGTCGCGAGCGGTGGTTTCGCCGGTTCGATTATCTGCGCGCTGTTCCTGCAGCGTTTTGTCAGTGCAGCGAAAGCGTGGGTGCATTTCGATATCTACGCGTGGACACCCTCGGCGAAACCCGCGCGACCGGAAGGCGGAGAATGCCAAGCGGCGCGCGCAATGTATGCGCTCCTGAAGGGTCGCTATGCCTGACGGCGCGCAGGTCACCTTTGATCCCCGTCTGACGCCGGCGCGGCCTGACCTCGCCGCCAAGCATCTCGAAGGCAAGGTCACGGCGGCTCGCTTTGTCGCGGGCGAAGAGCGCGAGATTATCGACGCGCAGGCGCCCGTGCGGCAAACGCCTGCTCCCGACGCGCCGCTCCTGACCGAAGCTCTGCTGGGCGAGCGCGTAACTGTCTATGAGTTCAATGAGGAAGGATGGGCTTGGGGCCAGCTTGCCGCGGACGGCTATGTTGGATGGATGCCGGCGAACGCGCTGATGCCACCGCGTCAGGCCCCGACGCACAAGGTGACGGCGTTGCGCACGCTCGCGTTTCCGGGATCATCGATCAAATTGCCGCCCGTCAGCATGCCGCCGCTGGGCGCGCGCGTCGCGGTGGTGCGCGAGCAGGAACGTTTTGCCATTGCGCCGTTTGGATTCATTCCTCTCAATCACCTCGCACCGCTTCAGGTTTATGAGAGCGACTTCGTCGCGGTGGCCCAACGATTTGTCGGAACGCCGTATTTGTGGGGCGGCAAAACCAATCAGGGCATCGATTGTTCGGGGCTCGTGCAGATCGCGCTGACCGCCTGCGGTGTAGCCTGCCCGCGCGACAGCGACATGCAGGAGCGCGCTTTAGGAGATGTCGTCGTTCCGAACGACGATCTGTCAGATCTTCAGCGCGGCGATCTTCTGTTCTGGCCCGGTCACGTCGCGATCGTGACCAGGGCGCAAATGCTGCTCCATGCGAATGCTTTCCACATGGCGGTAATGGCCGAGCCGCTTGCGCAAGCGATCCAGCGTATCGCGGCGAGCGGTATTCCATTGCGCGCGATAAAACGGTTGGCGCAATCCCATGGCGGGCAGAGGTGATCTTTGCTACATCTCGCCGTCCGGAGCCTGTGATGATCCGCATTGTCCTGATCTGTACCCTTGTTGTCTGCGCGGGGTCGCCGCTGGCGCAGGCTCAAACCATGTGTGAGCCCACCATCAGCCGCCCTTGCCCGGCGCCCGCGAGTGCGGCATCCAAGTCCAGTCAGGACAATGAAGCGGCGAAGCGTTTTGCCGACGAGCGCAAGAAGCGCAATTCCCCGAATGTCGACGTCAAGATCAACGGTTCGGTGAGATTCGAGGGCGGTACGGGCGGCGGTACCCG
>CAZSAW010000046.1:0-13990 GCA_964604745.1 uncultured Hyphomicrobiales bacterium | reverse complement strand
TCCACAAGGTCGGCATTGAGAAGCGAGGCGGCGATCGTTGGACCGCCATCAACCATCAGTCGAGTCAGCCCGCGCTGCGCCAGCGCCTGAAGCGCGGCATAAAGATCGACTCCCCGCCCCTGCGCCATCACGCGGATGACTTCGACACCCTTGTCTCTAAGCGCGCGTTCCCGCTCTGGCGACGCCCGCTCGCCGGCGATAACCCACACTGACGTCTGCGCCGTGCTTGTCACAAGCCGGCTTGTGAGCGGCAGTCGCAATTCGGAATCGAGCACGATACGCGCCGGTGAACGCGATGACATCCCCGGAAGGCGACACGTCAGCATCGGGTCATCGGCGAACACCGTCCCGACGCCGACGAGGATTGCGTCATTCATCGCACGCATCAGATGTACGCGTTCGCGCGCGAGTTCGCCCGTGATCGGCGCAGGCTTGCGGCCGGCCAGACCGGCCTTGCCGTCCGCGGATATCGCAAGTTTAAGTGTCACGTGCGGCCGTCGTTCGCGCACCCGGCGAATATGGCCGGCATGCGCGCGCTTCGCATCTTCAGCACACAAGCCGACATCCACGACGATGCCGGCTTCGGCCATCCGCCGATGCCCCTCTCCGGCAACATCCGGATTGGGGTCAACCAGCGGAGACACCACGCGCGCGAGGCCGGCGGCGATGATGGCGGCGGCACATGGCGGCGTCTTGCCGTGATGCGAGCAGGGCTCGAGCGTGACATACATCGTCGCGCCCTTCGCCGCGTTTCCCGCGCGCTCCAGCGCCTCGACTTCGGCGTGCGGACGGCCGCCAGGCTGCGTCCAGCCGCGGCCAACGACAATCCCGTCCCGCACGATGACAGCCCCCACCGCGGGATTCGGCCATGTCCGCCCAAGACCGCGACGGCCAAGTGTCAACGCAAGCTGCATGAAGCGGAAATCGTCCGCAGATGTCGTCATTTGCGCGGGGATGCTGCCTTGCCTTCTTCTTCCCCCGACAATTCGTCGAGCGCCGCCTGGAAGTCCTTCGGCTCGCGGAAGTTGCGATAGACCGAGGCAAACCGCACATAGGCGACGTCGTCGAGCGTGCGCAGATGTTCCATAACCATCTCGCCGATCGTCTCGGAAGACACTTCGTTCTCGCCGAGATTTTCCAGCTCGCGCACGATCTTGGACACGAATTGCTCGACACGCTCGGGATCGACATTGCGCTTGCGTAACGCGATCTGGATCGATCGCATCAGCTTGTCGCGATCGAAGGGCACGCGGCGGCCGTTGCGCTTGATCACGACGAGTTCGCGTAACTGCACCCGCTCGAAAGTCGTGAACCGAAAATTGCAAGTGAGGCAGACTCGCCGGCGGCGGATCGCGGCGGAATCCTCGGTCGGCCGCGAGTCCTTCACCTGCGTGTCGAGGCTGCCGCAATTGGGACAGCGCATGGTTAATCTCCGGTCATTTCGCGACGTCGCGCTGCGCCGAGCGCTTCCACAATCGCGATCTGCACCTTAAGGGACATGCTCAGCTCTGATAAATCGGAAAGCGCGCCAGCAGCGTCTTCACCTTGTCGCGCGTCGCGCTCTCAATCAGCGCATCCTCGTCTGTCTTCTTCTGCGACAGCACATCGAGGACGTCGGCGATCATCTCGCCGACCTGCCGGAATTCCGCGATGCCAAAGCCGCGCGTCGTGCATGCAGGCGTACCGAGACGGATGCCGGACGTGATCGTCGGTTTTTCCGGATCGAACGGGATGCCGTTCTTGTTGCAGGTGATATGCGAACGGCCGAGTGCACTTTCCGACACCTTGCCGGTGAGCTGTTTGGGCCGAAGGTCCACCAGCATCAGATGCGTATCGGTACCGCCTGAGACGATGTCGAAGCCGCGCGACTTGAGCGTCTCGGAGAGCGCCTTGGCATTCTCCACCACATGGCGTGCATAGGTGCGGAAGGATGGCCGCAAGGCTTCTCCGAAGGCGACCGCCTTCGCGGCGATGACGTGCATCAGCGGCCCGCCCTGCAGACCCGGAAAAACGGCCGCGTTGATCTTCTTCGCAAGTTCTTCGTCATTGGTCAGGATCACGCCGCCACGGGGTCCGCGCAGCGTCTTGTGCGTGGTGGTCGTAACGACATGCGCGTGCGGAAACGGATTGGGATGCGCACCGCCAGCCACGAGTCCGGCAAAATGCGCCATGTCCACCATCAGAAGTGCGCCGACCTCATCCGCAATGGCGCGGAATGCCGGAAAGTCGATGATGCGCGGATAGGCCGAGCCGCCGGCAATGATCACTTTCGGCTTGTGCTCGTGTGCAAGCTTGCGCATTTCGTCGAGATCGATGCGCTGATCGTCGTGCCGGACATTGTACGGAATGGCGTTGAACCATTTGCCGGACATGTTGATCTTCATGCCGTGCGTCAGATGCCCGCCGGCCGCGAGATTCAACCCCAGAAACGTGTCGCCCGGATTCATCAGTGCCATAAAGGCGGCGGCGTTGGCCGAAGCGCCGGAATGAGGCTGAACATTCGCAAACTTGCATCCGAACAGGCGCGTCACGCGTTCGATGGCGATATTCTCCGCCACGTCGACAAACTGGCATCCGCCGTAATAGCGCTTGCCCGGCAGGCCTTCGGCATACTTGTTCGTCAGCACCGAGCCTTGTGCCTCGAGCACCGCACGGCTCACGATATTTTCCGAAGCGATCAGTTCGATCTCGTCGCGCTGGCGCGCCAATTCCTGGTCGATCACCTTCGCGATTTCCGGATCGCTGTCCTGAAGCGGGGCCGAGAACAGATCGTTGGCCTGCGCCTTATCCGCGGCCCGTTGCGGTGCTGTCATTGAAAATCTCCTGATCGGCCGCGCGGCTCTAGGCCTGCAGCGCGATCATCTTCCCTAGGATGGATGGTCCGACCGAGCCGATAGCATATCGCCCCGACGACGCCAAGTTTTGGCACCCCCGGCCCCCTGCCCCCGCAATATCTAGCGATTTTCGGCCGCGAGACGAGCCCTGAGCTTGCCGAGAGCGAGTCGCTGCAGATCGGATCTTGCCGCCTGAACCGGGCCCAGAACCGATACTTCAACCCCGGAGGTCGCGTCGATCGCCACGGCCTTCACCACATTGCCGACGACCGTAAATTCGAACAACACGTCACCGGCTGCATCGTCGGGCATCAGCGGATACTGGTCGCCAATGGGCCAAATCCGTCGCGGCCGTAGATGTCGTCGCGAAATTGCACGATGCCGTCCGGTCCGGCCCAAGCAGTCACATACACCCAATACAGTGGCACGCCGCGCGCAACCCGTGCATCGCGACGCTCTCCGGTGCGAATGACGTTGTCGATCTCGCCGCGCGACCAGCCGGACGTTCCCTCCAGCAGCCAATGCACGAGTTCCCGTACGTTCTGCACGCGCACGCAACCGGATGAATGAAAGCGAAAATCCTCGCCGAACAGATTCTTCAGCGGCGTATCGTGCATGTAGACCCCGTGCACGCTCGGAAAATTGATGCGGATCGAGCCGAGCGAATTGAAATCGCCCGGATCCTGCTTGAAACGATAGTTCATCGCCTCGTTCGAATACCAATTGATCTGTGCCGGCATCACCTCGTAACCGCGCGCGTCGAAGATACGGATGCGGTTGACCGTCAGGTAATCGGGCTGTGTCTGCATTTTCGGAATGAGATCCTTGCGCACGATCGAGATCGGCACCGTCCAGTATGGATTGAAATTGATCTCGACGATCCTGCTCTGGATGTCGGGCGACGGCCGATCGGGCTTGCCGACAACGGCGCCGTGCCGCGACACGATTGTCCCGTTCTCCACCGCCTCGATTTGCGTTGCCGGGATGTTGCAAAGAACAAAGCGATGTCCGAGTTCGCCGCTGAATGTTCGCAGCCGCACGAGATTGGTACGCAACTGCTCCAGGCGAACCGGCGCCGGGACATTGAGCGCGTTCAGTGTCGGGACGGTGATCGTGCCGTCGACGGACAGACCGTGCCGCGCCTGAAAGCCGCTCACGGCTGCGTCGACATACGAATCGTAGACGTCAGTCACGCCGAGTCGCGGGTGGAGATCACCGCTGACGATCAGGCGCTGCCGCAGGATCGCCACCGCGCTTCCGCGCGCGCCCAGAGACATTCCGCCGACCTGCGGTACCTCGGGCCAGCCACCCGACGCGACGAGATTTGCGTATCGGGGAATGGCCTGCTCGGTCGCCTCGGCCGTGCGGCGCGAGAGAACAGGAACGAGCGAGCGTCCTGGCGCTGTATCATGCGATCCAGCATCAAAGCCTTGGCCGAAATCGCTGCGACGATTCTGCCGGATCAGCGTCTCAAGCGCGCGATCCTGAGCCGAAGCCGACGCGACCGGAATAGCCACCGCGCCGGCCAGCCGCAAAAATCTCCGCCGGCTAATTCCAGATGCTGCGCCGGCTGAATCCCCTTCCATCGCGACGCGAATCTCCCGTCCTAGTCAGCTTCATAGCGCATCGAGGCGGAAAAATCCGCGCTCTGACTTCGATCGCCCAGACAAAAAAAGCCCCGGCGCGCGAGCGCCGGGGAAAGGCGAAGGTTCACCAGGAAGAATGGTGCGACGAAATCGCTTAGAGGCGATAGAGGATCTGGTCGGTCCAGAAACGCTCCAGCCGATGCAGCGACTTGTTGAGCGTGGTGAATTCGTCGGAGTTGATGCCGCCGACCTGCTCCACCGTGCGCACGTGTTTCTGATACAGCGCTTCGACGATATCGCGCACGTCGCGGCCTTTGTCCGTCAGCTTGATACGCACCGAGCGGCGGTCAACGCGCGAACGCTGATGATCGAGGAAACCCATCTCGACGAGTTTCTTGAGATTGTAGGAAACGTTGGAGCCGAGATAGTAACCGCGCGTGCGCAATTCGCCGGCGGTCAGTTCCTTGTCACCGATGTTATAGAGCAGCAGCGCCTGCACCGAATTGATGTCGGCGCGTCCGCGGCGATCGAATTCGTCCTTGATGACATCGAGCAGCCGACGATGCAGGCGCTCGACCAGCGTCAAGGCTTCAAGATAGAGCGGACGGATATGATCGAAACGCGCCGATTGCGTATCGGCAGGCTCGACCGTTTTCACAACGGCTTTCATGATGACGCCTTCCCGTATTTCTTTTGTGGTCCACGAGGCCCTGTTTTCCCCGTGTCGTAGCGCGACCATAAAAGTTACGGCTGAAGAACGGCTTAAATTCTAGAATAAAGATTGGGTTTATTTGAAATAGTGAAGGATTGATAACGCGAAAATTGCGTCGGCTTCGCTAACCAACGATTCACCTTGCGCACGCGCGAAATGCGCGGGCGATATTCAATGATCGCCGCGCAGAAAACGGAAGATTCCGGAAAAATCACGACCCGCCTCTCCGCTTTGTACATATTGCGAATAGATTGCCGTGGCGCCGGCGCCGAGCGGTGTCCTCGCACCGTTCTTCTGCGCAGCCTCTTGCGACAAATTGAGGTCCTTCAACATCATCGCAGCGCTAAATCCCGCCTGATAGTCGCGATTGGCCGGCGAGGTCGGCACCGGCCCGGGAACCGGACAATAGCTCGTCAGCGACCAGCACTGACCGGACGATTTGGACGAGATATCGAACAGCTTCTGCGCATCAAGCCCGAGCTTCTCTGCGAGCACGAACGCCTCCGACACCGCAATCATCGACACGCCGAGGATCATGTTGTTGCAGATCTTCGCCGCCTGACCGTTGCCGGCACCGCCCGCGTGCACGATCGTGCGACCCATCGATTCCAGAATCGGTTTTGCCCGCTCGAACGCTCGCTCGCTGCCGCCGACCATAAATGTGAGCGTCGCCGCTTGCGCGCCACCGACGCCACCGGAAACCGGCGCATCCAGGACGAGATGACCTTTTGCCTCGGCTGCACTCGCGACCGCGCGGGTCGTCTCGACATCGATGGTCGAGCAATCGATCAGCAATGTGCCGACATTGGCGTTTTCGATGATGCCGCCTGGGCCGAAATAGACCTCCCTCACCTCCTTGCCCGACGGAAGCATGGTGATAGCGACGTCGGCACGCGAAGCCGCGATCTTGACTGTCTCGACGATGCCGCCGCCAGCCGCTTTAAGTTTGGCGATTGCGTCAGGATTGACGTCAACACCTTCGACCGTGTGTCCAGCCTTGATGAGATTTTGCGCCATGGGCAGCCCCATATTGCCGAGGCCCATGAAAGCGATCCGTGCCATGTCGTTCTCTCCCGCTCCGTTTCTTGTTGCAGGATCATCGATCCGCGCAATCGTTGCTCAAGTTAAAGCGGGCGCAGGGGCGAAGTCCACCGCGCAGGCGCAGGACGTCAGTGAGGATGCTCACTTGCCGAACGCCAGGCGAGCCACAGATAGCAGCCCAGCGCCGCGAGTTCGGCCAGGACGATGACGAGACGGCCGCCATAGATCTGAGGGAAAAACACTTCGACCGCGGCCATCGACACCGCCGCCGTCAGCCACACCACCGCGCCCCAAGCCGCGGCGAGCCAAAGCCCGACTGACGCGACCAGATCGATGACGGCGAAGAAAACGGTCGCCGCCTGCCACGGCAGCGAATGCAGGATGAAATTGTCGCCGGTCGGATCGCCGATGCCGATGACGACGCCCCAGTGATAAAGCCCCTTGAGCATCGATACGACCGCCATGGCGCGCAGGAACCAGACGAGGCGCAGCGTCCAGATGCCCTCGCGGCGAACTTCGTCCTCCGCATGCACCGGTTCGATGTTCGCAGCCTGTGCCGGCGTCGCTTCCCCGGTCGTCGATTTCTCAGTCACGCGAGGACAAGCTCCCCTTTCGCGAGCGGCGCGAAATGCCGCTCCACTTCAGCGTCGGACACCGCCGCAAGATCGGCCGGCTTCCAGCGCGGTGCATTATCCTTGTCGACGATCACCGCGCGCACACCCTCGTAAAGGTCATGACCATAAACGATGCGTGAGACGATACGAAATTCCATCGCCATGCATTGCTCGAACGACCTGCCCCGTGCCCAACGCATCTGCGCCAGTGCGATCCTCAGACTGAGAGGCGATTTGGTGCGAATGGTGGCAAGAGTCTGCGCGGCCCATTCAGCGTCAGCAGATCGGGCCTGCGTTTCGGCCACCAACGCGGCAACGATATCCTCAACCCGCGCGCCGGCGAACAGGCGGTCGATCGTCGCGCGCCGCGGCGCCAGCGGGCCCTCGCCCGCCGGTTCGGAGAATGCTGCGAGAATCGCATCGACCGGGACCGTCCCGCACAGCGCCTCGGACAAATCGGCGAAACGATCGGAGGCCACGCCGTTCGTCGCAACGCCTGCCGACAGCGCGTCTGCTTTGTTCAGCCGCGCGCCCGTCAGCGCGCAATAGGTGCCGAGTTCGCCCGGCATAGTGGAGAGAAGCCACGTCGCGCCGACGTCCGGAAAAAAGCCAATTCCGACTTCGGGCATCGCGAACTGGTAACGGTCGCCGGCGACGCGATGCGATCCATGTGCGGAAAGGCCGACGCCCCCGCCCATGACGATGCCATCGATCAGCGCCACATACGGCTTGCGGTAGCGCTTGATGAGCGTGTTGAGGGTATATTCCTCGCGAAAGAAAACGAGCGCTTCTTCCTGCTTGCCGGCGCGACCGAGTTCATAGAGCGCACGAATATCGCCACCCGCCGAGAAGGCGCGATCACCTGCCGCCGTCAGGACAACGCGCGTGACCGCGTCGTCCGCCGCCCAGGCATCAAGCTGCGTCCGCAGCGCCCGCACCATCTCATGCGTCACCGCATTGAGTGCTTTGGGGCGATTGAGCGTGACAAGGCCCGCTGCGCCGCGCCGCTCGAACAGGATGTCTTCGTTCATAGGGCGCGACTGCTAGCCGGGTCTGCGCCCGCTGGCAATCATGCCAACGCTATTGAACCAAAGGCCCGCGCGGGCGTTGCCTCTTGCTTGGAGTTGCAAGGGTTTATGCACGACGTCACGGCTACGGGCCGGTCCCGCCCCGGCATGGTCCACCGCTTTTGGCTCACCGCGCGTGGATTCTGGTCGGGGAAGAGCGCTGGCATCGCCTGGCTTTTCAGCATCGCTCTTCTCGCTCTTGTCTGCGCGCAGGTGGTTGTTCAATACGGGATCAACCTCTGGAATCGCGCGATATTCGACGCGCTGGAGAAAAAGGACAGCGCCGTCGTTCTGACGCAGGCCGAATACTTCGTCCCTCTCGCTGCCATCAGCATCACTGTTGCAGTGTCCATTGTCTTCGTGCGCATGCGCATCCAGCGGCGTTGGCGATCCTGGATGACCGAGACGTTGATGGGACGCTGGCTGAGCCATGGCCGGTATTATCAGCTCAATCTCATTCCCGGCGAACACAAGAATCCGGAATATCGCATGGCCGAGGACATGCGCGTCGCCACCGAAGCGCCGGTCGATATCGTCACCGGTATCACCAGCGCATCATTGACCGCCGCGACTTTTATCGGGGTCTTGTGGACAGTCGGCGGCAATCTCGAAGCCACGATCAGCGGCGCGCATGTGAATATCCCCGGCTATCTCGTCATCGCCGTCGTGATCTATTGCATCATCATCAGCACCTCGATGCTGATCATCGCCAAGGGATTCATTCCCGTCGCCGAGGCGAAGAACCAGACCGAAGCTGAATTCCGCTATGCGTTGACGCGTGTGCGCGAGAACGGCGAAAGCATTGCCATCCTCGGCGGCGAAGAGGAGGAACATTCGGGGCTGTCCGCTCTGCTCAGCCGCGTTGTGCGCGCATGGCGCGGCATGGCCACGCAATACATGCGCACGGCTGCCGTCTCGCATGGCAATTTCATTATTGCCTCGGTCATCCCGATAATCCTGTGCGCGCCGAAATATCTTGCGGAGACGATGACGCTCGGACAGGTGATGCAGGCAGCGGCGGCATTCATCCAGGTCCAATACGCTTTCAACTGGATCGTGGACAATTATCCGCGTCTTGCAGAATGGACGGCGTCGGCGCGCCGCGTCTCCAACCTTCTGCTCGCGCTCGACGACCTCGACGCCATTGAAGGGCAGACCATCCGCCGGCTTGAGCGTGAAGGCTCGGCAATCCAGCTCAAGGACGTGTCGGTCATGCTGAGCGACGGCACGGTTGTCGTCGACGATGCCGACGTGAAGGTCGAGCGCGGCGAGAAGGTCCTTGTCGCGGGTGAGTCGGGCACCGGCAAGAGCACGCTCGTGCGCGCCATTGCCGGCCTCTGGCCCTGGGGATCGGGCGAGATCGCCATCCGCCCCGGCTCCAAGCTCTTCCTCATGCCGCAAAAGCCTTACATCCCGCTCGGCACCTTGCGCCGGGCGGCGACCTATCCGACACCCGCCGAGGCCGTCGACGACAATGCTTTAAGGCAGGCGATGACCGCGGTTGGGCTCGAACACACGCTTGACCGTCTCGACGAGGAAGATGTCCCTTGGGATCGCGTCCTCTCTGGCGGGGAACAGCAGCGGCTCGCCTTTGTGCGGCTCCTTCTGCAGAAGCCGGACATCGTCGTGATGGACGAAGCCACTTCCGCGCTCGATACCGAAAGCCAGGCGCGCCTGATGGAGTCGCTCGCGAAGCAGTTGCCGCAGACGACCATTATCAGCGTCGGGCACAGGCAAGAGCTCGAAGCCTTTCACGAACGGAAGCTGAACCTGATCCGTCGCGAAGGCGGCGCGCGTCTCACGCCAGGCGAAATCGGGGCTCCGGCCGTGACTGGTCCATCACCATTGCTTCCTCGATTGCGTATGCCTTGGTGGCGACGGCGCCGAAAGCTCAACGCAACCGGCGCGCTCGATTAGGGTGCAAGCGCCGACATATAGGCAAAGAGCGAAGCGATGCCGAGCGCGGTCCGCACCGCGTGCAAACGTCCCCATTGCCGGATCAGACCTCGTGTCGCCTCGTCGGCTTCGGCAAGGGGCGTCGCCATGAGTTGTGCGTTGGTCGGGCGAATGATCAGGATCGTGTAGGGCCAGTTGGCAGCGATGAGCAGGGCGCCGATCACCCACGGCCAACGATGCGTCAGGATCGCGGCGAGCAATCCGAAAAAGGCCGACGCGATGGCAAGGGTCCCCTGCATGATGTAGCCGCGCTTGTAGCTCGGCTGCCATTGCGCGAGCAGCGCCCGATCGTCGAGCGTGAGACGCGCATGCTGCTCGGCAAAATTGACGTAGAACGCAGCACCGGAAAAAGCGGCGGCGATGACAAGCGCGAGATAGCCCGCGAACATGGCTAATTCCCCATCAGGTCGCGGCTGATGATGAGCCGCATGACTTCGTTCGTGCCTTCCAGAATCTGGTGCACTCGCACGTCGCGCAACACGCGCTCGATCGGATGATCACGGAGATAACCGTAACCGCCGTGCAGTTGCAGACAGCCGTTCACGGCCTCGAAACCGGCGTCAGTGGCCAGCCGCTTGGCCATGGCGGCGAAGCGTGTCGCGCCCGGTGCGCCTTGGCTCACCGCCAGAGCGGCGCGTCGCACCATCAGCCGCGCCGCCTCGAGATCGGTCGCATAATCGGCAACGCGAAAACGCAAAGCCTGGAAATCGGACAGGCGCGAGCCAAACTGCTTGCGCTCACGCATATAGTCGAGCGTGCGGTCGAGACAGAATTGCGCGCCGCCGATCGAGCACGCGGCGATATTGAGTCGGCCACCATCGAGCCCGGCCATCGCGATCTTGAAGCCGTCCCCTTCGGCGCCGATCAGGTTTGAAGCCGGAACCCTGCAATTTTCGAAGATCACGGCGGCTGTGGGCTGCGATTTCCAGCCGAGCTTCTTCTCCTGCGCGCCATAGGACAGACCGGCAGCTCCTTTCTCGACGACGATGCAGGAAATCCCTTTTGGCCCGGTGCCGCCAGTTCGCACCATGCAGACATAGAGATCGGAAACGCCGCCGCCGGAAATGAACGCCTTGGCGCCGTCCAGTATGTAGCTGTCGCCATCGCGCCGGGCGCGGGTGACGAGGCTGGCTGCGTCGGACCCCGAACCCGGCTCGGTGAGGCAATAGCTCGCAAAGTGCTCCATGGTGCAGAGCTTGGGCAAAAAGCGCCGCCGTTGCTCGTCCCCGCCGAAGCAATCGATCATCCAAGCGGCCATGTTGTGGATCGAGATATAGGCCGCGGTCGACGTACAGCCCTGCGCCAATTCCTCGAAAATGACCGTGGCATCGAGCCGCGACAGCGCCGATCCACCCACATCGTCCTTCACATAAATGCCGCCGAACCCAAGCGCCGCGGCCGCGCGCAGCGCTTCGACCGGAAAAGTCTCAGTCTCGTCCCACGCGCGCGCGTGCGGCATCATCTCGTCGCGGGCAAAGTGCCGGGCGGTCGCCTGGAAGGCCTTCTGATCGTCGGACAGCTCGAAATCCATCGCTTCGACCGATAGAAGCGGCTTTGCCCTGCGTCAATTGCCGGAACCGCCCTCTGTGGCACCAGACGTCAGAACCGGCTAGAACCGTCCGCGGATGGAGTCCGCCAATGGCGATCAAATTCGGCCGCCCGCTCGAACACAAAACCCGCCTTGTCCCCGTCGAGAACGAAGGCCGTGCTGGCCCGCCTCTCGACCTGACGCATCGCCCACGCCGTTTGCGCCAAAGCGAATGGATCCGGCGCATGGCGCGAGAGAATGTTCTCACGGTCGACGACCTCATTTGGCCGCTATTCGTGGTCGAAGGCGACAATCGGCGCACGCCGGTCGCTTCGATGCCAGGGGTGGAGCGGCTGACGGTCGATCAGATCGTGCGCGAGGCCCAGCGCGCCGCACGCCTCGCCATCCCCTGCATCGCTTTGTTCCCGTACACCGACCCTGGCTTACGCGACGATAACGGCACCGAGGCGCTCAATCCCGATAATCTCGTCTGTCGCGCCGTACGCGCGGTGAAAAAGGAGGTGCCGGATATCGGCGTCCTCTGCGACGTGGCGCTCGATCCCTACACCAGCCACGGTCACGACGGCCTGATGCGTGACGGCGAGATTCTCAACGATGAAACCGTCGCCGTTCTCGCACAGCAGGCGCTGGTCCAGGCGGAAGCAGGCTGCGACATCATCGCGCCGTCCGACATGATGGACGGGCGTGTCGGCGCCATCCGCACGGCGCTCGACGGCGCGGGTCTGCAACGCGTCGCCATCATGGCCTATGCAGCGAAATACGCGTCCGCCTTTTACGGCCCGTTCCGCGATGCGGTCGGATCGTCGAAGACGCTGACCGGTGACAAGCGCACCTATCAGATGGACCCTGCGAATTCCGATGAGGCGCTGCGCGAGGTCGCGCTCGATCTCGACGAAGGCGCCGACATGGTCATGGTCAAGCCCGGCCTGCCTTATCTCGATATCGTACGGCGCGTGAAGGATACGTTCGGGGTGCCCACCTTCGCGTATCAGGTATCGGGCGAGTACGCGATGATCACGGCGGCCGCGCAGAATGGTTGGCTTGATGGCGAGCGTGCGATGCTGGAAAGCCTGATTGCCTTCAAGCGCGCGGGCGCCGACGGCGTCCTCACTTATTTCGCCGCGAGCGTTGCCGAAAAGCTGAAGGCGGCGCGGTAAAACGGCCGTCACCGGCTTTACAAAACTTTACATTGCCGACATCGCGGCGAAACGCGCCGCTCCTAGCTTCTGCGGCAACAGGCTCGCTTGAGCCCTTGCAGAGACAGGAGCGCACGATGTCCCCTCTCGTTGAACCGGCCGCAGACGCGGCGCCTGAACCGAAAAAGCCGAGCCGCTGGCGCGGTATCGCCTTCGCCACGTCGCTTGTCCTCGCCGGTGGTCTTGCCGGCGGCATCCTCGCAGGACCAAGCTTCGGCTTCGGTCCCGGTCCGATGGGCGGACCCATGGGCGGCCCGATGGGTGGATTCGGCGGCCCGGTCGAGTGGCGTGTCGAGCGCACACTGTCGAGCATCGACGCGACGCCCGAACAGCGCGACAAGATCAAGGCGATCTTCGAACGCGTGGCCGATGATCTCTTTGCCTTGCGAGACAAACATCTCGAAGGCCGCAAGCAGATCCGCGAGGCCCTCGCCGCGCCGACGATCGATCGCAGCAAGATCGATGCGCTGCGCGGCGACCAGATGAAGCTTGCCGATGCAGCTTCGCGCATCGTCACCACCGGCCTTGCCGATGCGGCCGAGACTCTGTCCCCGACGCAGCGCGCCGAACTGTCGCGCCGCATCGAACGGCGGAGCCGCTGGTTCCATTGATGACAGGTCCCCGGTCGTCGTCCGATAATCGGCTGATGAGTAGCCGAGTCCTCATTATCGACGACGACAAGCGCCTCGCCGGGATGGTCTCAGATTATCTCGGCGAGGCCGGCTTTCGCTGCTCGACGAGCGCGACTGCTTTCGATGGCGAGCAACGGCTCAAGCGCGAACATTACGACGCGCTCATCCTCGATTTGATGCTGCCGGACGCCGATGGCCTTGATGTCTGCCGCCGCATTCGCGACACGTCGGACGTCCCGATCCTCATGCTGACCGCGCGCGGCGATGCCATGGACCGCGTGGTCGGTATTGAGATCGGGGCCGATGATTATCTGCCGAAGCCGTTCGAGCCGCGCGAGCTGCTGGCGCGTCTGCGCGCCGTTCTGCGGCGCAGATCGGGGCCCTTGAAAAAACGCGACGTCCTGCGTTTTGGCAGACTCGAAATCGATCGCGATGCGCGCCACATCACGCTCGACGGCCATGAACGCAACCTGACGTCCTATCAATTCGCCCTGCTCAATGCGCTCGCCTCGCATGCTGGACGGGTGATGTCCCGCGACGCATTGATGGATTTGCTGAAAGGCGAACCGCTCGAAGCGTTCGACCGCTCGGTCGACGTGCACATCTCGCGCATCCGCGCCGCGATCGAGGACGATCCGAAAAGGCCGCGACGCATCATCACCATTCGCGGCGCCGGCTACGTTTTCGCCAAGGATCAGGACTAGGCCGCGATGCGCCGGCTCTATCTGCAAATCTACCTGACGATCATCGCAATCCTTATCATCTTCGCTGTCGCCGCTGGAGTGCTGTGGCGGCTCGGCGCC
>CAZSAW010000045.1:0-4647 GCA_964604745.1 uncultured Hyphomicrobiales bacterium | reverse complement strand
GTCGCAGCCGACGGACGCAGCGCGATCAGCACGCCGATGAACCCCAAGGCAACGGCGCTCCAGCGCCGCCAGCCGACATGCTCACCAAGAAACAGCGTCGACCAGAGCGTCACGAAAAGCGGGCCCGCGAGCAGGATCGTGACGGTATCGGCCATCGGCAGATAGCTGATCGCCCAGAAGAACGCGAAGACTTCCAGCGCCGACACAAGGCCGCGCAGGATTTGCAGCTTCGGACGCGGGATATCGCGAAAGCCGGCCGGACCTTCGTGGACAATAAACGGCAGGAGAAGGAGCAGAACCACGAGGCTTCGGATCAGCATCATCTGCCCGACCGAATAGGTCGGCAACATCGTCTTGGCGACGGCGCTGGTCACGCTGAAAAAGAAAAAGGCGAGCACGACCATCACGATGCCGGCGAGCGCATTCTCTGTCGCAGGTTTCTTCGGCCGGCGAGCCTTTATGGTCGGAAACGCACGCGTCACGGCGGATTGACCACAGCCTCCTTTGTCCGGCCGATATATTGCTCGCGCCAGAAGATATAGAGCCCGGCGCCAATGATAATGGCCGCGCCGAGGATGGTATGCGCTTTCGGCTCATCGCCGAAGACGAAATGGCCGAAGATCACTGCCCACACGATCAGCGTATATTGATAAGGCACGACGACGCTTGCCGGTGCGAGCTTGAGCGAACGGTTCACCGCCACAAGGGCAATGGCCGCTGTAATGCCGAGTACCATCATCAAGGTGAAATCGAGCAAAGAAGGCGGCACCCAGCCGAACGATGCCGTTGCCGCCCCGAACAAGAGAGTAGTTGTGATCTGTCCGCTCGCCATGACGATGTCGGACGTCCCGCGCAGATACCGGGTGACGACCATGAGGAACGCGTAACAGATGCTTCCGACCAGCGCGATCAGCGCGGGCCAACTCATCGTCGCACCGGAGGGCTGCAACGCGATGAGGACGCCGGCAAAGCCCACGACCACCGCGGTCCACCGGCGCCAGCCGACCTTTTCCTTCAGGATCAGCGCAGATAGCGCAGTTACGTAAATCGGACCGGCAAGATAGTAGGTCACCGTGTCAGCGAGCGGCAGATAGTTCACCGCCCAGAAGAACATCACGACTTCGGATGTCGCCAGCAGAACACGCACGATCTGCAGGCCGGGACGGGGCGCAGTTTTGAATGCGGCGAGGCCTTCGCGGTATATGAAGGGCGACAGGACGAGAAGGGCCGCGGCGCTGCGAATGAGCAGCATCTGGCCCACCGAGTAGGTCGTGAGAATCCATTTGCCAAGCGCGTCATTGGCCGAAAACAGAAAGATACCGAGCAGCATGAGGACAACCCCTCCGATCACACTGTGATCGGAGCGAAGCGAGGCAATCATCTAAGGCGCCTCCACTACCGGGACTTTCGGAGCC
Source organism: uncultured Hyphomicrobiales bacterium (assembly GCA_964604745.1). Taxonomy (GTDB): domain Bacteria; phylum Pseudomonadota; class Alphaproteobacteria; order Rhizobiales; family Xanthobacteraceae; genus Pseudorhodoplanes. Next base: position 3,232 of record CAZSAW010000045.1, on the reverse strand, counting down.
ACCTTGCGCTCGCGCATGAAGATGTAGATGCCGGCCGCAATGATGATAGCGGCGCCCACGAGCGTCGTCGGTTCGGGCTTTTCGTTGAAGAAGAGGTAGCCGAACAAGGCGGCACCGACGATTAGCGTGTACTGGTAAGGGACGACGATACTTGCTGGCGCGAGCTTGAGAGCGCGATTGATACAGCCGGAGGTTATGAGCGTTCCGATTCCGAGAAAGAACATCAGGATCACGTCACCGGGCGCGGGCGTCAGCCAGTGCCACGGCGCCGCGAACGCGGCCAATAGAAACACGGCAAAGATCTGCGTGCCAAGAAGGACGATATCGGACGTCCCGCGCAGGACGCGCGTCGTCGTGAGCATTCCCGCGTAGAGGAGACTGCCGGTGAGGGCGACCAGCGCCGGCCAGCTCAGAAGCGCAGCCGACGGACGCAGCGCAATGAGCACGCCAGCAAATCCGACGCAGACCGCGCTCCAGCGCCGCCACCCGACGCGCTCGCGTAAAATTGTGGCGGATATCGCGGTCACATAGATCGGGCCGGCGAGATAAAACGTCATCACGTCGACCAGTGGCAGATGCCCGATCGCGAAAAAATACATCGGCGCTTCGAAAGCGCAGAGCAAGAACCGCAACACCTGCAGCCGCGGACGCGGCACCGTGCGAAACGCGGCGAGCCGCACAAAGGGTGAGCCGAACAGAAGCGCGCCGAAATTGCGAAACAGCAGCACTTCGGCGACAGGGAAGGCAAGCAGCATCGCTTTGGCGAACGCGCTGTTGGCCGCTGACAGGAAGCAGCCGAACAGCATGAACGCGATGCCCACGAGCGCAGCCTGTGGCGCCCCGGCGGCGCGAGGATGCGATGACGTCATGCGATGTCTTTAGAGGCCGCGCTTCGATTTGTCCTCAGACGCGAGCGACCCATCCCCATGCAAACCGCGGGAGACGTCCGCTCGCTTCCGGGCCATCAGGAAAATGATAGAAACATAAGTTATTTCAATAAGTTAATTATATGTGATGCCGGTCACGGTCCGCGCGGTCCGGATGCGCGACACATGGCCAGACGCTGAGGCAATGCCCATCCGGGCCAGCCGACCAGCAGAGGAAAACGGAGATACGCCATGTTCACGATCGAGACCGCCCTCGTCGTCAATCGCGCCCTGCCGGCTCTGGTGCATGGCGCCCGCAAGCTGATCGCCGTCGGCGTGATTGCCGCCGCCGCCCTGTCGTACTCGACCGCGAGCTTCGCTTACACCGCCGAGCAGCAATCGGCCTGCATGGGCGACGCCTTCCGGGTCTGCGGCGAACACATCCCCAATGTCACCGCCATCACCGCGTGCATGAAGAAGAATTTCTCGCGGCTGAGCCCGGGCTGCAAGGCGCAGTTCAAGTAATTCATCTCCTCCCGCTCCAACCTCCAGCAACCTCCCAACTTGGGCCCGGCCGCGAAGCCGGGCTTTTCTTTTATTGCTCGCGCGTCTTCGCTTCGAGCACAGGCTGCAGACGCTGCATCAGGGCAGAACCGAAATGGCCCTGGGGATTGGAGGGGCGAAAGCGATCCATCGCTTCCCAGCCGCGGATCAGGTGTTTCGCATTTTCGAAAGCGACCTTGAGATCCGTTCCCGGCCGCAGGCTCATATTGAAAAAAGCATCGCCGAAATAGGTCCATTCGCGCTGACTTGAGCAGCCAAACGATGTGTTTCTCTCGTCGGCGGCGGTGAGCACGATCGTATGGTCATTGGCGAGAGGCCGCACGAAAGTGCCGGAGAAACAGGCCGACACGATCACCATCCGATTCTTGATGCCATTGCGGTCGAGCACGGAAGCGACGGAGCGCGGCGCGAGCTCGCCGAACCGGTCGCCCGCGCGCAATTCGAACCCCCATGGGCTGCCATGCGATGTCATGAACAGCACCAACACGTCCTCGTCCTTATTCATGATCTTTGCGAGACCGCGGACTGCCGCGGCAAAATTGTCAGGGCTCGCCATGGGAATTGTCTGCAGCGTCGAGCGATGATTGACGAGGCGCACCACGCGATTCTCGATCGGCAGGACATGCGCGAGCGCGTCAATTGCGCCATCGAGTTCCTTGATGAACACGTCCTGAGCGTCCCAGCCGGCGACGCCGATCATGTAGATATTCGTCGCGCCGCCGACGCGCGACGAAAGGTGCGCGAGCTGCTGTTCGACGAGCATCGGCTGCTGACGATCGGACGGAGCCGTCGCCGCCTTGGCTTCTTCAGCCCATGTCTGACCGGGCGCGAACGGGAGAAAGCCGGCCGCGAGCACGATAGCGACGACGCGCGCGAGAAATCCCGCCCGGCGGCGGTTGAGGATTGGACGTGAGGCAAATTCGAGCATCGCTGTCGCCTCGTTCTTGTCGATCGTATCACCGCGCCGGCGCGGCAATCCGAGCAAACTGACGAAATCGCGATTTCACCTTATATTGGATGGGACGAGCCGCTCCGGCAACGAGACAGTGCAATGAAATTCCTCGACGAGGCCAAGGTTTATATTCAGTCCGGCGCGGGGGGAAATGGCTGCGTCTCGTTCCGGCGCGAGAAGTTCATCGAGTTTGGCGGCCCGAATGGCGGCGACGGCGGCAAGGGCGGCGACGTCATCGCCGAAGCCGTCGAAGGCCTCAATACCCTGATCGACTATCGCTTCCAGCAACATTTCAAGGCCAAGCGCGGCGGCAATGGCATGGGCAAGGACCGCCACGGCGCCAATGGTAACGACATCGTTCTCAAAGTGCCGATCGGCACGCAGGTCTACGAGGAAGACGGCGAAACGCTCCTGGCCGATCTCGACGCGCTTGGCGAGCGCGTGGTTCTCGCGCATGGCGGCAATGGCGGATTTGGTAACGCGCATTTCAAATCGTCGACCAATCGCGCGCCGCGGCATGCCAATCCGGGTCAGCCGGGCGAGGAGCGCACCATCCGCCTGCGGCTGAAGCTGATCGCCGATGCGGGCCTTGTCGGCCTGCCGAACGCGGGCAAATCGACCTTTCTCGCTGCAGTCAGCGCGGCAAAGCCGAAAATCGCCGATTACCCTTTCACGACGCTCCACCCGCAGCTTGGCGTCGTTGCGGTCTCGGGCCGCGAATTCGTGCTGGCCGACATCCCGGGTCTGATCGAAGGCGCACACGAGGGAGCGGGTCTCGGCGACCGTTTTCTCGGCCATGTCGAACGGTGCCGCGTCCTGCTGCATCTGGTAGACGGCACCAGCGACGATC
>CAZSAW010000044.1:0-1709 GCA_964604745.1 uncultured Hyphomicrobiales bacterium | reverse complement strand
CTATCGCGAGCAGGTCATGACGCTGACGGCGGAGGTCGACCGCGTCCATGCGTTGCTGCTCTCCGACCCGCAAATCGTCGTGGCCTGGGCGGCGGCAAGCGACGAGCCCGATATCATCGGCGATATTACCATCGTCGCGCCGGCAGCCATGCCGCAGCGCGTGCTTGCCTTCGGCTCCTGGCTCGATGCCGACAAGGCACAAAGCATGGAGCGTGCCGTCGACGCGTTGCGCGGCAAGGGCCAGGGCTTCTCAATGTCGCTGGTGACAATCGGCGGTCGGCCGGTCGAGGCTGAAGGCCGCGCCATCGGCGGCCGCGCGGTGCTGCGCCTGCGCGACGTCAGCGGCATCAAGCGGGAGCTGGTGGCGCTGAACGACAGCTATCAGCAGATGAAGAGCGATGTCGGCGCGCTGCGCACGCTGATCGATTCCTTTCCGGTCCCGGTCTGGGCGCGCGATGCCGAAGGCCAGCTCGATTTCGTCAATGCCGCCTATGCGCAGGCAGTGGAATGCGCGGATGCCACCGAAGCTGTGGAGCGCGGGACCGAATTGCTCGACCGGGCCGCGCGCGACGATTCGAGCCGCGTGCGCGCCAGGGGCACGATCTATCATGGCCGCGTCCCAGCCATCGTCGCCGGCGCGCGCCATATCTTCGATGTGTTCGAGGTCCCGACGCGGCGCGGCAGCGCCGGTCTCGCCATCGACGTCACCGAACTTGAGAACATGCGCGCCGAGCTTGCGCGCATGACCGATGCCCATCGCCGCACGCTCGACCAGCTCGCGACCGGCGTGGCGATTTTCGGCGCCGATCAGAAGCTCAATTTCTACAATGCCGCCTATCGCTCCCTCTGGGATTTCGATGCCGGCTTTCTCGATCAGGGACCGACCGATTCCGCGCTGCTCGACCGGTTGCGCGCAGCGCGCAAGCTCCCCGAGGATCAGGATTTCCGTCAGTGGAAGGCGCAGCTGCACGAGGCCTACCGCTCGCTCGAGCCGCGCGAATCCCTCTGGCACCTGCCAGGCGGGCGCACGCTGCGCGTGGTCACGACGCCCAATACCGAAGGCGGCGTGACCTATCTTTTCGACGACGTCACCGAGCGGCTCGATCTCGAACGGCGCTTCGATGCTCTCATTCGCGTGCAGGGAGAAACGCTCGACAATCTCGCCGAGGCGGTCGCGGTGTTTGCAAGCGACGGGCGGTTGCGGCTCTACAATCCTGCCTTCGCCCGCATGTGGAAGCTCGCGCCCGAAACACTCGACGAACGGCCTCACATCGAGGCGGTGATCGCCTGGTGTGCGCCACTCCAGCCCAACGATCCGACCTTTCTCAAGCTGCGCGGAACGGTCACCACCATCGGCCAGCGTGAATCCGTCAGTGGCCGGATCGAGCGGCGCGATGGCAGCGTCATCGATTGCGCGACCCTGCCGCTCCCTGACGGCGCAACGCTGATCACCTTCCAGGACGTCACCGACAGCGTCAATGTCGAGCGCGCCTTGCGCGAGCGCAACGAGGCGCTCGTCGCCGCCGACGAGATCAAGATCGACTTCCTGCACCACGTTTCCTATGAGCTGCGCTCGCCGCTGACCAACATCATCGGCTTCGCACATTTCCTCGGCGATCCGGCGACCGGCCCGCTGAATGCGAAGCAGGCGGAATATCTCGGCTACATCACCGTCTCGACCAACGCGCTTCTTGCCATCATCAACGACA
>CAZSAW010000043.1:0-16843 GCA_964604745.1 uncultured Hyphomicrobiales bacterium | reverse complement strand
CCCCTCGGCAATGCCGGCGAGGTGACGGCCCGCAATATAGCCAAACGTCATCGCCGGCCCGAGCGTGATGCCGCCTCCCGGATAACTGCCTTTCATGATGCTCGCCATGTCATTGCCGACGGCGTAAAGCCCGGCGATGACGGTCCCATCACGATCGATAACGCGAGCATCGTGGTCGGTCTTGATTCCAGCAAAAGTGCCGAGACTGCCGGGATAGATTCGCACGGCGTAGAAAGGGGGCCGCTCCAAAGGCGCGAGACTTGGATTGGGCTCGTGGGCGGCATCGCCCATGAAGCGCTGATAAACCGTGGCGCCTCTGTTGAAAGCAGGATCTTCTCCCCGTTTTGCGTGCATGTTGAAGTCGCGGACTTGCTGGTCCAGACCGCGCGCATCGATACCGGCGCGTGCAGCAAGCTCGGCGAGCGTCCGCCCTGAGACGAGATATCCGGAGGAAATGTAGGGCCGAACCGGGAATGGAAAGGGTTTGGCGAAGCCGAGTCCGTATCGGCGCAGCGCACGATGATCGCAAATCAAATATCCGCGAACGCTTTCACCTGCGGGGATGGCGCGAAAAAGGCCCTGCATGAAATCGTGATAGGATAGGCTTTCATTGACGAAACGCCGTCCTTTTGCGGTGACAGCGATAACGCCCGGTCGACCGCGATCGACAAGATGGGGAAAATGACAGATCGTTCCGTCGCGCCGCTTGACGTGCGACACCGGAACCCAAGCCCCTGCGTTGGACATGTCCGCATCGATCGCTGCGCCGATTTCCGCCGCCAGACTGAGCCCGTCTCCGGTATTGGTCGAGGGTGCCGCAGACCAATGCTCATTTCCGGTGGGCGCATGCGGGAAATAACGGCGCTTCCAATCCACCGAATGCGGAAAGCCACCACAGGCCAGAACGACGCCGCGAGTGGCCTTGATTGTAACCGAACCATCGGACGATTGAGCGACAAGGCCCATCACCCTTCCGCCATCGGTTCTTAGCGTTTGCGCGCGAAGGCCTGTTTTCATCCGCACGCCTGTCTCGATCGCACTTTTCAAAAGGCTTGCGGCGAGCGCATTGCCATTGAACAGCAGCGTCGATCTTCCATGTCGTGCACGATCGACCGCATAAGACGCGATCCGCCTGGCAACATGCTTTGCCGACTGCGCCGATCGAAACACGTTGAGGAAATGCTTCATATCTGCCGCAGCGGAAAGCGGCATCCCGAACAGCGTGAGTTCGCGGATTGGAGGCCTCAGCCGCTCGATATCGCGGCCGAGTCTGCGAGCGTCGTAGGGAGCCGCGCAGATGGAACGGCCGCCTGGCGTTCCTCCCGGAAGATCGGGGTGAAAATCCGGAAATTCCAAACCTGCAACAAAGCGCAGCTCCGAATGACGTTCGAAAAACTCCACCATGCAGGGAGCATTTTCCAGATAGGCGTCGATCAGCTCCGCGTCATACCGATTGCCTAGCTCCGCCCGCAAATAGGTTCGCGCCAGGTCGGCGGGCTCGTCGTAGCCCGCGCGAGCGGACACGGGATTGCGCGGAAGCCACATCCACCCACCGGACCATGCCGTTGTCCCGCCAAAAACCGATTCCTTCTCGATGACAAGTACGTCCAGGCCATGATGGCGAGCGGTGATGGCTGTCGCCAAACCACCCGCACCGGAGCCGACGACAAGCACGTCGCAGGACATATCACCGGTCATCGCGATGCACCCGTCAGCGCGAACAGCCGACGAAATCAAAGCCTGTTGCAGAGCTCGCGCGGGGACACCGCAATGCGCTTGGAGGTGGATTTTGCGGCACCCGGAACACGCTCCAGCTCATCGAGATTCGCTGAATTTGCGAAATCGGCCAAATCGGCTTCGTCATTGATTTGATAAACAACGAATCCGAACAAATCGGGCTTTGTGTCTTTCTCAGAACCCACATATTGCATCGTCGAGATCCGATGCGTCGAAAGCCCGACAATATCCGTCGCATATTTCTTGACAGCCGCCTGCATCGCCGCACACCACTTTTCCCAGACGTCCACATTTTCGTGGTCAGGATACGATACGACCGAAATGAGTTTCCTGGACGGACGTGACGTGTTCGGCACGAGTACACGCTCTTCAACGTCACACACGATCTTTCCGCCAATAAAATTGGCTTCGTCCTCGGGTAATTGCCTGCCGGCGGGGCTTTGAAAGGCGTGACGCAGCGCCGCCTCGTCGGGAAACCACAGTTCCACGATTCCGTTGAAGACAATGGGAGGGCACGAATTCAAGATGTCGTTCTGCACGTACCGCTTGATGCCGGGCAATTTCATCACCAGGGCGCCGTGGATCGCCTCCCAATGCACCTGAAATTTTGCAGGACTGACGTCCGGTCGACTCCTCAGCAGTGTCATCCTTTTGAACATGAGATGTCGGTCTCCAACATTTCGAAATTTGAGCGCCGCATTGATCTTGCTCAAACTGCCCGAACGAACGCCGGACGTTGCAGCGTGCCGATCTATTGACCAGTCTCGCCGCCTTGATTACCATGACTGTACGGTGTTTACCAAATAAAAACAGGTGCGACGTGGCCGACCCCTTCCCGAAAGGAAGCCCTCTTCCCTCAGACTATCCGCTCGAGAGCGTCAAGGCGCACCCGCCGTTCATGACTCCCGATTACGTCTTCACGCGAAGGCGCGCGCCACTGCGTCCTCTGCGCGTCATTCCGCAGACGTTGACCGAATTGTACGGGCCCGTTTACGGGCATGAAAGCGTCAAGCCGCTCGACAACGATCTCACCCGTCAGCACGAGCATGAACCGCTCGGAGAACGCATCATCGTCAATGGTCGCGTCATGGACGAGGACGGACGCGGAATTCCGGACACGCTGATCGAGATCTGGCAGGCGAATGCTGCGGGACGATACATCCATACGCTCGATCAGCACCCGGCTCCGCTTGACCCGAATTTTTCCGGTGCCGGACGCACCGTGACGGGGCAGGACGGTTCCTACACCTTCACGTCTGTGAAGCCCGGCCCCTATCCGGTGATGGGCTTGGACAATGTCTGGCGGCCATCGCACATCCACGTCTCATTGTTTGGCCCTTCGTTTCTTTCCCGTCTGGTCACCCAGATCTACTTTGAGGGTGATCCTCTGCTCAAATTCGATACGATCTACAATACGGCGCCGGAATTTTCGCGCCACGCAATGGTTGCGCAGTTCGACATGGGCGCAACGCAATCGGAATGGGCATTGGCCTATCGATTCGACATCGTATTGAGAGGCCGTCGTAGTGCTTATTTCGAGGAACCGCATGCCCACTGATAAACCGTCGACGATCACGCCGTCGCAAACCGTTGGTCCTTTTTACGCCTATTGCCTCACGCCGACGGCTTACAACTTTCCTGCCCTGTCCTCGAACATGCTGGCGACAGAAGACGCCGTCGGACGGCGCATTACGGTTGCCGGCCATATCTACGATGGCGATGGCGAGCCGGTCCCCGACGGCTTGGTTGAAATCTGGCAGGCCGATGGAGAGGGGCGTTACGCGGGGCATCACCCCGCGCTGAAGAATTCCCTGTTCAAAGGCTTCGGTCGAACGGAGTGTGATGCGAACGGCCGTTTTCTATTCGAGACCGTGATGCCTGGCCGCGTGATGACGCGAGACGGCACGTTGCAGGCGCCGCATCTCGCCTTGTCCATTTTCGGCAAAGGTCTGAACCGCCAGCTCTACACTCGCCTCTATTTCGCGGGCGAAGCATCGAACGAGAGCGATCCGGTTCTGAGTTCCGTTCCTCCGGAACTGCGGCCCAGTCTGATCGCGCAGCGATCGGCCTCGAACGAAAATGCCTATGAATTCGTCATCCGTCTGCAGGGCAAGGACGAAAGCGTTTTTTTTGAAGTGTAGGCCGCGTCGGATGCCGCGCCATCGTGCACGGTGAGCGCGTTGCAGCATTCGCCCGCGATGCAAGGTGGCGGCCGGCAAGGGCCAATTGGCCGCTTTGAAAAACGTAGAGAATTTTTTCTTCGTACGCGGAAACGCGCGCACCGCGCCCACTCGCTGCGGCCTTTGTATCCATCCGTGACAATTGACAAATCGTCGCCCGTGGATACCGTATATGAACGCCGTTTACGATAACAAAACAATCCTCGGGAGGAATTCATGATCAGGATCACGAGCGTTATCTTGATTGTTCTTGGCGCACTGGCCGCGGCCGTTCCGGCTTCGGCGCAGCAGGTGGTCCTGCGCTATGCCTTCGCCGATGTGAGTCCCGGCAATCGCCCCTATTCGGGATCGGGACCGAGCGCAATCGCAAATGCACTCGGCATGTTGCAGGACGAATTCAAGAACGACCCGAACGTAAAGCTCGAAATTTCGTTCATGCGCGGCGGGCCGGTGATTAACGAAGCTGTCGTGAACAAGCAGCTCGACATGTTTCAGCAGGGAGACCTGCCGGCGATCGTTGGGCGTTCGAACGGCCTCAAGACCAAGATCCTGATGGGAACGGATTCGCGCCAGAACACCTATCTCGCCGTTACGCCGAAATCGGGCCTTACCGACGTCAAGAAATTCGGCGATCACAAGGTCGCGTTGTTTCGCGGCACTAACGTTCAGCTCGCGACGAACGAATATCTCCGTAGCAAAGGACTGACGGAACGGGACCTGAAGATCGTCCCGATGAATTTCTACGATTCCTTTGCCGCCCTTACAGCAGGTGACGTCGATGCGTCATTCGGCGAAGCGGATTTGAAGCTTCTCGAAGACAAAGGCATCACAAAAGTCATCTGGGATTCCAAGAAGGAGCCGGAATACACGCGCGCCACGCTGCTGCTGGCGTCCGACGATTTCATCAAGGCGCATCCGGAGATCGTTGCCCGCGTGGTCAAGGTCTTCGTCAAGGCGGCTCACTGGGCCTCCGATGAAGGCAACCGGGAAAAGGTGCTGGAGGAATTCGCCAAGACCGGGCGCGGCATCGATGTGTTCCGAGCGGAATACGCGAACCAGCCGATGTCGCTGCGGATGTCGCCGGTGATCGACAATTTCCTGAAGAAGAAGATCGCGCAATCCGCAAAAACCGCGAAAGAGCTCTCGCTCATCCGGACCGAGATTTCGACGGATGACTGGTATGATCTGCATTTCGTCAATGATGCAATCAAGCAGCTTGGATATGACGGTTATTGGAAAAACTACGAGTAGGTGCGACGTTTCGGCGGAGCGAGCAGGCTCGCGATGAATCGCTCGTTCCGCTTGCGCGCTCGACGCCGGCCGCAATCTGGGAGGCCATGATGCAAATACAGACTTCGCACGCGCAGGCGAGTTCCGCGCTTGCTCGCGACGTGGCCAATTACCTGCTCGTGCGCCGTATCCTCTCAGGAGCCACTCCCTTTGTATTGCCCTTGTTCCTTCTGGGGCTTTGGTACGTTTCGTCGAGAGCTGGCTGGCTGCCCCGCCAGATCCTGCCCCCGCCGGAACTTGTCTATGACGATTTGAAGGACATGATCTCGAGCGGCGAACTGTTGTTTCACACCCGCAAGAGCCTCGTCCGCGTGTTGCAGGGTTTTGCTGTCGGCGGCAGCCTGGGACTTGTGCTCGGCATGGCGATGGGGCTTTCGGCGAAGATCCGGGCCATTTTCGAGCCGGTCTTTACGGCCCTCGCCCAGATCCCCGCGATCGGTCTCATTCCGTTCTTTATCCTGCTCGTCGGCATCGACGAGCCGCTGAAGATTCTCGTCATCGCCAAGGCGGCGATGGTACCAGTCGTCGTCAACACCTACATGGGCATCCTCAACGTTCCCCGCGCTTATCGCGAGGTCGGCGACGTTCTGACTTTTGGGCCGTCGTTGACGCTGCGAAAGATCGTCCTGCCGGCGTCTATCCCGTCAATTTTCACCGGGGTGCGCTACGGGCTCACCAATGCATGGCTCGCGCTTGTCGCGGTTGAACTTCTCGTATCCTCGGAAGGACTCGGTTACCTGATGGTCTGGGGCCGTCAGCTGTTCCAGCTCGACATCGTTCTGGTCGCGATGCTCATGGTCGGCCTAGTGGGATTCCTGCTCGACGCCATCTTCGCGCGCATCGAAACGCGGCTCCAGCGATGGAGGCTCGTGACAGAATGACCAGCAACGCTCTCTACGCACCAGCTCCGCGCTATTACAAACTTATTCTTCCCGTCGGCCTCTTGCTGGCGTGGGAATATGTCTCGTGGAAAGGAATGGTCGACCCGCGAATCGTGCCGTCGCCGGAGGTCGTAGCCGCCCGCTTCTGGAAGGAGCTGACGAACGGCCGACTCTTGCTCAACGTTGCATGCAGCCTCGGGCGAGATCTGCTCGGTTTCTCAATCGGCAGCTTCTTCGGTATTGCGTTCGGATTTCTCTTGGGCCTGTCCCGCGTCTTCAACCGGTTTGTGGGGCCGACCTTCAATGCCTTCAAGCAGATCGCGATTTTTGCCTGGATCCCGCTGCTTTCGGTCTGGTTCGGAACCGGCGAACAGGCAAAGATCGTGTTTATCGCACTCGGTGCGTTTACTCCCGTCGTCGTCAATACCTGGGAAGGTGCGGCGAGTATTTCCCGTCAGCACATCGAGGCGGCGCGTGTGCTCGGCTTCGGCCCATGGAATTTCCTGTGGCTGCTTGCCATTCCCTCTGCGACGCCCGCCATTTTCACAGGCTTGCATCTCGGCCTGTTTTACTCATGGCTTGCTACCGTCGGCGCTGAGTATTTCATGAGCATCGCGCCCGGCGTTGGCGGCATGATTATCGAGGGTCGTGTTGATTTCGACATGCCGATGGTCGTTGTTGGCGTGTCTCTCCTCGCGGTCGTCGGCTACACTCTGAATTCAATCGGGGAGCTGATCCGTCATCGCGCCTTGCGCTGGCAAATGCGCTGACGGCGTTTCCTTGAACCGAACATAGGTGGCACATGGCTGAGCGCGGCGTTCTTGAAATTTCTCACGTGAATAAGCGCTTCATGGTCTCAGGCAATGAAGTCATTGCCCTGAAGGACATCAATCTGAAGATCGATTCCGGGGAATTTCTTGCCATTGTCGGCGCGTCTGGTTGCGGAAAGTCGACGTTGCTGCGGACCATCGTCGGACTGGATCTCGGCTACACCGGCGATATCTGGCTTGACGGGCAAAAGCTCGGAGCTCCGACACTTAACCGTGCCATCGTCTTCCAGGAGCACCGCCTGTTTCCATGGTTGACGGCCGAGCAGAATGTCCGGCTTGGCCTGCTCAAATCCAGCATGCCGGCGGAAGAACAGGCCCGGTCTGTTCGTGAGCATCTGGAGCTGGTGGGTCTGTCGCAATTCGCGACTGCCTATCCGTCTCAACTGTCCGGCGGCATGTCACAGCGCGTGGCGATCGCCCGTGCCTTGGTGAATCGTCCGCAAATTCTTCTTCTCGACGAACCGCTTGGCGCGCTCGATGCGCTGACGCGTGGCTATCTGCAGAACGAATTGCGCCGCATTGTCAAATCCGAAGGCCTTACCGCCGTCCTCGTCACCCACGACGTCGAAGAGGCCATCTATCTTGGCGATCGCATCGTTGTGATGCAAAACCAGCCGGGACGCATCTCTGACATCATTCCCGTCCCGCAAGGATGCTCGAAAAACCGGATTGACGCGGAATTCATCCGCCTGCGCGAACTCATCCTGAGGAAGCTGGGATTGCATGGCGACGCCAATCCCGAGCCGGACCATTTGGCAATGACGCAGAACTCCATTGAGGCGGTACCCGGTATGGTCATGTCCTGACCGAGATCCCGCCGAAAGGCGCATCGCCTGCAAGCTGCAGAAGACTCAGATCGGTGCTGAGGCTTTGTTACGAGAATAATAGCGTTGCATGAAAGCCCGGAATGCATCCGCGGCGTTGCGCGTACGTTGCTTGGACGTGAGATGGCCCTCGTCCGGGCGCGGAATCTCAAATTCGATTTCGATGCCTTCGGGAAGCGCGTCGAAGAAATCGAACAGCGGCAGTGACCCCTTTCCCGGGTAATAGCGATCCGATCGCGCTTCCCGCCGCAACTCGTCAATCGGCGGCGGGCTGCTGCGATACGGGGCGTCGCAAATTTGACTGAGCCAGATTTTCTTTGCCTCGAGCGACGCAATGTCCTTCACCGTTCCGCCAGAACGATGAAGATGCAGCGCGTCGACCATAAAGCCCAGATTTTCGGCGGAGCCAGCTTTTTCGACCAGCCGCTTCAGTTGTGCCACGGTCTTGATTGATGAAAACGGCATTTGCTCCGCGGCGACTCTCAAGCCCTGCCGGCAAGCGTATTCGGCGTAGCGAGCAAGCGTGTCGGCTAGCCTGTCCTCGTCTTCATCATAGAAATTTCCAGCCAAAATTTCTGCCCCGGCCTCCGCGCTCATGTCGATTACACGCTGATGCGCTTCAAATGGGATGTCGTGAAAAAAACCGTAACCGATGACGTTTGACAGCCGTATTCCGCTTGCGCGAAGCGCCTGCTTGACGCCTGCAAACGTCGCGGGATCCTCAAGATTTTCAATATAGGGGACATTCACATGGCGCGAGCTGAATCGCAGCCCGACTGAGTCGAACCCGGCATCGGCAGCCGCCTCGATTGTTTCCTTTGCGGTGACATTGCCCTCCGGCAGAAGATTCAATGTCAGAAAGCCGAAGGTGAGCCTGTTCATAGTCGTCATCCATCCTACCGCCTGTCGCTGGATCTTTCAGTTATTGCGGCGACCCAACATGTCCGCGACTTTTTCTGCGATCATGATCGTTGGCACGTTTGCATTCGTGCGGATCAGCTCCGGCATGATCGAGGCGTCCGCAACGAAGAGGTTTTCGACGTCGTGCACCTTTCCGCGAAAGTCGGTGACGCTCGTCGGATCATCGGTCCGGCCCATTTTGCAGGTCCCGGCGGGGTGATAGCCGGAGATGACGTTATCCCGCACGAAGGCAGACAACGCCGCATCGTCATGCAGCAACTCTCGCAACGTTACGCCACCTGTCAGAAGCCGGATAATCCGCCGGCGCGCGCCATGCGAAATATCCATCACCGCACCCACTGCCTTGGTCAGAATGTCGTTGCGACGGTTCGGTGTGCTGATCAGTTTGATCCGCTCGGTGAGGCGGCTCGGAAATGGGTCAGCGGCGACCTCGCGAACGGGCGCCGATTGAAAAATGGCTGCCATGTACCGAATAGCATCGGTCATTCGGGCAAGGTCGCGCCGGTCGGACACATAGTTGAAGCAGACGTCCGGTTCGCTCCTGGGATCGGACGACGTAAGCGTGACCGCGCCGCGTGAAAACGGCTGTCCGAGAAATGTGCTGAGCGTGCAGATGCGACGTCCGACCGCGTGCCACGCGGAGCGATAGACGGCCGCCATGACCATGTCCGCGGGGCCGCACCCTTCATGCTTGGACGAATAGCGCAAGTAGGTGTAATTGCGCCGCTCCGACCGGTCAGGCCGCGCCTTTTTGTCGAGATATCCCGACACCGTGATCGCAGGATGATCCTGCAAGTTGGAGCCAACACCTGGCAGATCGAGGATCGGTGTGATGCCATGACGCTTGAGTTGTGATGCCGGGCCAATTCCCGAACGCATGAGAATGGTCGGGCTGTGCACGGCGCCTGCTGACAGCACAAAGGTCTTGCCTTCGACCGTCTCAATTTGGCCGTCGCGCTCGATCTCGCTCGCGACAACCGTTCCGTCGGCGACAACCAGCCGCCGGACAAGCGTCTCGCTCCTGATCTGCAGGTTCGATCTGGCGCGGACTCGCTCCGTCAAATATGCAAGCGCCGTCGAGTAACGCATCTTGCCGTCATTGGCTACGGGAATGCCACCGAACCCATCGCCGAATTCGCCATTCAGATCAGGCAAAAAGACGTGACCGTCCTGTTCCCATTGTCTGGTGACGGCGGCCGTAAACTCATCCCAATCCTTGCGAGCGATGCGTCGAATCTTGATCGGACCGTCGCGGCCGTGAAATGGCGCGCCATAATCGAGATCGTTTTCCATTTTCAGGAAATACGGAAAGACCTCGCTCCATCGCCATCCCTTTGCACCCAGTTCTTCCCATCTGTCGTAGTCGCCGGGCGCGCCGCGCAACGAAACCTGCCCGTTGATGCTCGATCCTCCACCGATCACGCGCGCCTGCTCAAAATATTCGGACGAGGCATCCGCGTTGCGACGGAGCTTCAGGTCTTTCCAGAAGTACTGCCGATTGACCCAGGCGTAGCCAGCGTAGCTGCTCAGGATGTCGCTCGGCGTGTCCGCGGGAGAAAAGTCGCGGCCCGCTTCGATCAGAACAACCCGGTTACGTTCATCCTCGGACAAGCGAGCGGCGAGCACGCAGCCCGCGCTACCGCCTCCGATAATGACGTGCGTCGCAACCATGTGACTGGGGCTTCGTGGAACGGCATGACGGACATCGACCATGCCATCATTGCGGCGAGGTGTAAATCATATCCGTACGCTGTTCGCATAGAGAGAACGCTCGCATGCGCCGGCTGCTTGCAAAATTGACCCGGAACACGCCGTCCACTACAATTGCAAACAGCGTTTTTGATATACGAACAACAAAATATCGGGGGAGGTTTCGAAGGTGAGCAGCAGACTTGGCGGCAGCACGTTTTCCTACATGTGGGGCCGACCCGCTATCGATGCGATGCGGGAGATGCAGACAATCGGGCTGAATGATTTTGACATCATCACCGTGCCTGGCCACCTCTGGCCTGAGGACCACGATCAGAACAGCCGCAAAAGACTGCGAAGTGATCTCGAGAAGGACGGAATCAGGATCGAATCGCTGAATTTGCCCGGCATCGACCAGACGATGGCGAGCAGTATCCCGAGCGCACGCGATTACGCAGTCCAGCTCTATATCGACGGTCTCGAGCTCGCATCCGACCTTGGTGTGCGCAATGTCGTCGTCGTCCCCGGACGTATTTCGCCGCTGCTGCCTCCACCCGCCGACAAGGTTCTGCAATGGGTTTCCGGCAGCCTGGAACGGATCTTGCGCGTTTGCGAAAAAAACGACCAGACGCTGTTCCTTGAATCCACTCCGGCAACACCGGTTCCGACGGTCGACCACATGATGAGGCTGCTCGATCACTTCAACGACCACCCTCGCCTTCGCATTGCCTACGATGTCGCCAGTGCCGAGTTCATCGGTGAGGACGCGGTCGCTGCGATCAAGAAAATGGGCAAACGCCTTGGCCAGACGCACCTGTCCGACTCAACGCGAAAGACCTGGCGCCACGACCGGATCGGCGATGGTACCGTCAAGTTCGGACCGATTTTGAAAGCGTTGACGGATTCGGGTTTCGAGGGCGTCAACGTACTCGAAGTGATTTCGCCCAATCCGCTTGAGGACATGCGCTCCAGTATGGCTGCTCTCGAGAAGGCCGCGTGAGTTCAGGCGACGAAAGCAGCGACATGCCCGCAGACCCGGGTGAACGGCTGATAGCGGGCTCGTGGACTCTCGGAGGCCCGCTCGGTCCGCATTGCAATCCCCGAATTGGCCCCTTGTCTCTGGGCGAGCGTATCGATGCGGCCGCGGCGGTTGGCTATGGCGGAATCGGATTGGGCCACGCCGATCTGATGGACAAGCTGGCACACATCGGGCTTGAGCCATTCTGCACTCATCTCACGAAAAACGGGTTGAAGCATCTCGAACTCGAGATGCTGTTCGACTGGTTTGCGGACGGGGAACGCCGGCGTGCTTCGGACCGGGTCAGGGATGACCTTCTTCGTGTCGCGGCCGCGGCTGGCGCACGCCATGTAAAAGTCTGCGGCGACCGCGATCGCACCGCCGGATGGCCGAGGCGGCAGATGGTTTCAAGCTTCCGCGAGCTATGCGATGCGGCCGTTGCCGCCAACACGAAGATCGCGATCGAAATCCAGCCCTGGAGCAATATCTACGACATCGATACCGCTCTGGAGGTTGTAGGCGAGGCCGACCATCCGGCCGGCGGCCTGTGTATCGATATCTGGCACATTGCCCGCGAAGGAATTCCGTACGACGACCTACGAAGGATTCCGCTCAAATATGTCATCGCAGCGGAAATCAATGACGCGCTCGCGAAGTGCCAAGGCACCTTATGGGAAGACACTTATCGTCATCGCAAGCTTTGCGGCGAAGGAGAGCTCGACGTCGCCCGCTTCATCACCACAATCGAAGAAATGGGTTTCCGCGGGACTTACAGCGTCGAGATCATCTCCGACCAGCACCGCGCTCTTCCACTCGATGAGCAGGCCCGTCGCTCGTTTTCGACAGCGCGAGCGGTGTTGTCGTCGGTTGTCGGCTGAACGGAGCAGATTATGGGTAGACTCGACGGACATGTGGCGGTGATTACTGGCGGCGCGCGTGGTCAGGGCGCAACGGAAGCGAGATTGTTCGCGAAGGAAGGCGCTGCTGTCGCCGTCTGCGACGTCCTCGCCGATCAAGGAAAGGCGCTTGCAAGCGAGCTTTCCGCAGACGGCGCGGCGGTCCGCTTCTTTCCGCTGGATGTGGCCGCAGAGGATCAATGGGTCAGGACGGTCGCGGAGATATTGGCCTGGGCTGGCAAGATAACGATCCTCGTCAACAATGCCGGCATCATCAATCAGTTGGGAATTCTGGAGACGCCGATCGATAAATGGGATCGCGTCATGGCGGTTAACATCACGGGACCGTTCCTCGGCATCAAACATGTCGCACCCGCTATGAAAAAAGCCGGTGCCGGCTCAATCATCAACGTCGCCTCGCTCGCCTCGTATGTGGGCGTCAAGTGCGCGGCCTATGTCTCCAGCAAGACCGCCCTGCTTGGCCTGACGCGAACCGCAGCGCTTGAATTGGTTGAAATGGGCATCCGCGTCAATGCGATATGCCCGGGCACCATCCTCACCGATCTCAATCGCCATTTCGGGCATTTCGATGCGATGCTGCAGGCCGCGCCGGTCCGACGGCACGGAACGCTCGACGAAATCGCAAATCTCGTGCTTTTCCTTGCGTCCGACGAGTCGCGCTATATCACGGGCGCAGACATCAAGATCGACGGCGGTTTTGTCGCCAGTGGCGGCCTGAAGCTCGTTCAGCGGCTGGCGGCCAACGCTTCGGCGCTTGATGCGATGATGGATGGCTAGTTCGTCATGTCGCGACGGCTTGCATCCTACATGTCGTGCAAGGCGTATCGCCGCAAAAGCACCTTCGACACGATGCGGAACAGATAATCAAACAAAAGCCCGACCACGCTGAGCGTCAGAATTCCCAGAAAGCCGATGGCAGTTTCAAAGAACTGCTGTGCCATGAGAATCATGTGGCCCAGGCCGCTATTGGCGGAGATCATCTCCGCGGAAACGACGACCGCGAACGAGTTGCCCATCGCGATTCGCAAGCCCGTCGCGATGAACGGGATGGACGACGGCAACACGACGTAGCGGATAATGTTGAATTTGCTGAATCCGAGGGTCTGCGCCGCCCTGATCTTCACCTCCGGCACGGCGATGACACCCGCCATCGTGTTGATGACCACGATAAACACCGTCGCGAACGCGATCACCGCGTATTTCGACGCATCGTCGATTCCCATCCAGATAACGAGAAGCGGCAGGATGGCGATGGGCGGAATGAAGCGGAACAAGAGAATATACGGCTTTGCCAGATCATAGATCAGCCGCGAACTTGCCATGGCGATGCCCAAAGGCGCGCCGATCGCCCCGCCAATTGCAAATCCGATGACGATTCGCTTTAGGCTGGAAAAGATATTGATCCAGAGATTTCCGGAGCGAGCATTGGAAACGAGTTCGGAAAATACGTCTCCGGGCGATGCCAACAATGCTGGCGTATTAATTCTCGCGGCCAACACCCACCAGATGAGAACTCCTGCCAGAATCGAAAGGAGAGGCATCGCCCAGCGCAAGCCGCGCCGGAAGGCTGGCCCGAACCCGGTGCGTGTTTCGCGGCGCGCCATTTGGATGTCGATATTGTCGGATGCGGAACTCACGACGTGATCCTTCTCGATACTTCTGCGCACTTTCGTCAATGCCGGCCGTGACCGAGCATGGTATCGATTTTCGTCCAGAGATCGAGGAATTCGGCGTTGCGTGAACGTGGCCGGGGCAGCGGATTTTCGATGATTTCCGAGATGACCGCATGAGGGCCCGCGGACATCACCGCGATCCGATCGGCAAGCACGATCGCCTCGTCGATGTCGTGCGTAATGAACAGCACCGTCTTCTTGTTCTGAATCCAGATGTCCGCAAGCTCGCGCTGCATCGACCGTCTGGTCTGGCTGTCAAGCGCGCCGAAGGGTTCGTCCATGAGCAGAATTTGCGGGTCATTCGCGAGCACGCGGGCAAGCTGAGCCCGCTGCCTCATTCCACCTGAGAGCTGCCGCGGATACTTTCCAGCCGCGCTTTCCAGCCCGACGAGTTGAAGATATCGCGCAGCGATCTTTTCCCGATCCTGTTTGCCCTCGCCGCGAACGCGATGCGGCAAAATAATATTCTCCTTCACCGTCAGCCAATCATACAGGGTGTCGGTCGACTGAAAGACGAGCCCGCGTTCGCGCCCCGGCCCCTGCACGACAGCGCCACCGCTCACCACCTTGCCGCTCGACGGCCGCTCCAGCCCGGCAATCAGATTTGCCAAGGTGCTCTTGCCGCATCCGCTTGGGCCAACCACGCAAAGGAATTCGTGTTCAAGCAGGTCCAGACTGAGATTCTGGAAAACGATTGTTTCCATTGCGGCACCGCTTTCATCGCGATGCACGAAGGCCTTTCCGACATTCTTGAGCGAAACCAGCGGGGTCCTGGGCACCGCCTGGCTTATATCGCTCGTTGACATGACTTCAGCTGCCGCCATGGACACCATCTTCAAGGGTGAAGCGCACCAGGGATCAGACGCTGGATATGCTGACCAGAGATGCGTCGATGGCAGCTAGCGGCTTCGGATCGATGAAGGACGTCCAATCCTTGATTTCACCATTGCCGAGATTGTTCGCCTTCATAAAGGCATATACCGCCTTCAGCTGATCGACCTGCGCCTGGGTGAATTTCACATTGTAATTGTAGTTTGACATGATCGCCGCGAACGTCTCGGGCTTCGTGCTGAGAAAACCTGAAACGATCTCGATCGCTTCCTTCTTGTTGGCTTCGACCCACTTACCCGTGTCGATCATGACCCGCAGAAATGCGTTGAGGATCTCCGGCTTATCCCAGACGTGCTGGTTGACCACAATATATTGCTGCGCCTGAAAGACGCCGTTGTCGCCGCCATAGGCCAGAACGTGCGCACCGTCGACGACCTTCAGTCCGTTTTCGACGATCGGCTGCCAGGTAAAGATAGCGTCAACGTCGCCATTCCGGAACGCTCCGACCATTCCGTTCGGCGCAACGTTGACGGTCTGAATTTTGGAACGATCGAGCTTGTGACTCTTGGCGAACGCCTCCAGCCAATAGACGCCACCCGAACCGGGCGAAATCCCGACCTTGATGCCCGGATCAAGAAGTTGCGCGGGTGACGCAACCTTCTTGGAGGCCACAGCGGCAAACTGCTTGTCCGATGTTCCCATCGTGCCGAGAATGCGAATATTATCGCCTCGATTCATTCTGGCTCCGAGCATCGGAATTTCCGTTCCGGACACCGCGTCGATCTGCCCAAGAATAAGAGCCTGGGTCGCATCGGAAGCGGTCAGCACCTGGCGCACGCTCGTCTCGATACCCTTTTCCTTGAAGAAGCCTTTTTGCGAGCCGACGACGTAGAGCACTTCGCCCGCATCGAAGCCGGTTTGAAGAACCAATGAACCGAGAGACTTGCTTTGTGCGCGGGCAAAACCCGGAACAAGCGAAGAGCCCACGCCCGGCAGGGCCGCGAGCGCCAATCCTTTGGTGAAATCGCGTCGGGTAATCATAGAAACCTCCCTTGGACGTGGCATTTATTGATTATTGATGGAATTCTTGGCCCCGCAAAATACGGGTGTCAAGTATATGCGCACGTCGTTTACATTATACGAACAGCACCGCTTGGCCTCCCAATAGTTCAAAGCTCCACGGATGCCGCCGAGGGCTGAACCGGTCTGCACCCTTTATGGATAGAATACGAACGGGCGGCGATCGCGATACGCCGCGTTGGGTCATTTAAGAAGCCCCGCCGCGGCTGCCCATACGAGGCGGTCGTCGCCGGACGGTGGCAAAGGCTCGCGTTAGCGCAGCTGCAGCCGCCGACTCATATCGGATGAAAACACGCCGTTCGGATCGTAGCGCTGCACGATCTCGAGCCATTCACGATAGCGAGGATAGGCGCTGCGAAACAGATCGCCCGATGCTCGGCCATCTTTCGCGACATAATGACGGCCACCGACAGCGCGCACGATCTCATCGCAGCGATCGAGCGCATCCAGCGTGCGCTTCCGCCCAGCAGGGATGTCGACGCTGAACAGTACACCCGGGGTCGGGAACGACAAATAGCCGCGATTGCTTTTGCCAAGCCGTTTCATGGACGTGAGGAAGGACAGTACGCCGGCCCTGTCAAAGATGTCGAGCATCTGTTGCGCGACATCGAACGCGCGCTCCGTCGGAAGCAGAACCTGATATTCGATAAACCCGCCACCGCCGTACAAACGATTCCAGTTGTCGTAGGTATCGAGAAAATAGAAGTAATCCTTCACTGGAACGAGGTGCGGTTCGCCGGCAGAGCGCAGATAGTGACGATAGACGATCTCGTTGAATGCCGCGGCGACCGGCCGCCGGATCAGCGGAGAAGGAATGCTGAAACGCAGCGATTTTTTGGGGTGGCGCCGCGCCGCCAGAGGATTGACGCGGTCTTCCGGCGGGAGATCGGAAAGCTTCGCATGCTCGGCCATCATCAGAAAACCATGGCCACGCTTGGCTCCGCGCTTGACGCCGTCCATCCAGCAGATCGA
>CAZSAW010000042.1:0-2396 GCA_964604745.1 uncultured Hyphomicrobiales bacterium | reverse complement strand
GTGGTGAAGCGCGGCGGCATGGTTGTCTTCTGCGCCGGCACGTCAGGATTCAACATCACGTTCGATGCGCGCTACGTCTGGATGCGGCAGAAGCGCATTCAGGGATCGCATTTCGCCCATCTGAAACAGGCGAGCGCGGCCAATCAGTTCGTGCTCGACCGGCGGATCGATCCCTGCATGGGCGAGGTTTTTCCGTGGGACAAGATCCCGCTGGCGCATCAGAAGATGTGGAAGAACCAGCACGCGCCAGGAAACATGGCGGTGATGGTTGGCGCGCCGCGGATGGGCCTGCGCAGTTTCGAGGACGTGCTCGAGGCCGCGAACGGCGCCTAGGCTCCGGAGAAATCCTTCTTTCTTTTGAGAATGACGGCATTCAGTTCGCCGCCATAGATGAAGATCGACGCCGTCAGATAGAGAAAGACGAGCGCGATCATCGGCGACGCGAGCCCCGCATAATAGAACGAATAGGTGAAGGCGTAATCGGCGAGGTAACGGCCGAAGGCCGCGCCCGCGGCGAGCCAGAGGATCATCGTGACGATGATTCCCGGATAGATTTCGCGCACGCTGCGGCGGCCTGCCGGCAGCCACATATGGGCGATAAACAGCGAAATAACCAGCAATGCCGACGTCACCGTGTAGCGCGCAATGGTGATGATGTCGTCAAAGGCGGCAAGCCCGGGAATGTAGCGTTGTGCCGTCCGCAGGATCAGCGGTGCGAGGAAGATCAGGAACGACAGCGCAAGGAGCGACATCGCGGCGACGAGAACGTAGCCGACCGCTTCCAGCCGAAGCAGCAGCATCGGCCGGGCATCGACCACGTTGTAAGCGCGATTGAGACCGATGCGCAGGCTTTCCACGCCACTCGAGGCGAAATAGAGCGCGAGCAGAACGCCGATCGTCAGCGCGCGACCCTGCTCGATCGAGAGGACATTGTGAATCTCGCCCGCAATCGGTGTCGAGACCTCTTTCGGCCAGGCCTCGAGTACGAGCTGCGCCGCTTCGTCGGCGAGATTGGTTGAGCCGAACATGCCGGCAAAGGCCGTCAGCACAATGAAGAAAGGAAACATCGACATCAGCGCGGACAGCGCGATGTAGCTCGCGATGGCCCAACCGTCATCGGCGAGAAAATGCCAGAAAGCGTCGAGCGCGACGCGATATGACGATCTGACGAATTGCACCGCTTGCGGCCCTCCGGGCGGACAGGCTCTTCGCATGTCGCTTCCCGCAAAGGCAAGGGGACGACGCGCGGTTGCGGCAACGCGTCAGGCGGTGTCCGGTTCAGGCCGCCTGCACGTCGGACAGGAAGCGGCGGACTTCGGCCTCCAGGCCTTCCGCTTCGGCGGCGAGCGTGTCGGCGAGCGATTTGACATCGGCCGCAGTCGCGCGCGCGCCGATTGTCGCGGCGGCGACCCTGCTCATGGCTTCGGCACCGGTGCGCGCTTCATCGGAAGCACTGGTTACGCCTTGGGCAATCGAGGCGACGGCGGAATTCTGCTCTTCGACGGTGGCGGCGACGCTCGCGGCGATCGCCGACATGTCTTCGATGATGATGTTGACCTGGCCGATAGCCTGCGCCGAATCCGCGGCGGCCGACTGGATCGAGCCGATCTGCTCGGCGATTTCTTCGGTCGCGCGGGCGGTTTGGCCGGCGAGGGACTTCACTTCGGATGCAACGACGGCAAATCCGCGCCCGGCTTCGCCAGCGCGTGCGGCCTCGATCGTCGCGTTGAGCGCGAGAAGATTGGTCTGGCCGGCAATGGCCTGAATGAGGCTGATGACTTCGCCGATGCGGGTGGCGGCCTGGCCCAGTTCTTCCATCGTCTTGGTGGTGCGGCGGGCCTCGAGGACAGCGCGGCTCGCGACGTCCGTCGATTTGTGTGCCTGTGCTGCAATGTCACCGATCGAGGCGGCAAGCTCCTCGACCGAGCCTGCTGCTGCGGTGACGTTGCCGGATGCTGCGTTAATGCGGCTTTCCGCGTGGCGTGCCTCCGCCGACATGGAATCAGCGGCGCCATTGAGCTCGCCTGATGTCATTTCCAGGCGCTCCGCCGCGCCACGGACCTTGCTGAGCACCTGATCGACCGACCTCTCGAACGTCGCGATCGTCGAGGCGACGCTTTCAACGCGCAGCTCACGGGCCCGGCTTTCCTCGCTCTGCGTCGCCGCTAGACGCTCGCGTTCCAGCATGGTGTCGCGGAAAACGATTACCGTGCGCGCCATTTCGCCGATCTCGTCCTTCGCGCGCGTGGCAGGAATGCGCGCCGACGTGTCGCCGGCCGCGAGCCGCTTCATGACGCCGGACAGGACGTTGAGCGGCCGCGTCACGCTGCGGCCGTTGAGCCAACTGAAGGCGAGGCCGATCAGGACCTCCGAGCATCCCACGATGAGGATGTTAT
>CAZSAW010000041.1:0-2908 GCA_964604745.1 uncultured Hyphomicrobiales bacterium | reverse complement strand
GAATGATGGCCCCTATTTAATCTCGTGCGGCCCGTCCGGCGACCCCGCCGCCATCACAAAAGAAATGCCCGGCGCGAGGCCGGGCATCACACGTGCGACGTATGTCGAGGCGGCTTTATTCCGCCGCCTGCTTCTTGCCTTCGACGAGCGACACGCCGTTGAGATCGGCAACGAAGTCCGACAGCATCGGCACGAAATCCTGGCCGCGTCCGGCCGCTTCCGCCAGCGCGAAATAGTCCTTCACCGCATTGCCGACCGGATTGGGCACGCCGGCGGTCGCGGCCATGATGGCGAGATAGCGCACGTCCTTGTGCGCATTCGAGATCGTGAACTTGTGCGCGTCGCGATTGCGGTTGAGCACATAATCGAAAAAGGTCTGATAGAAGCCGCAATCCATGCGGCTGCCGCGCAAGCCGGAGTCGATCATCTGCGGCGTCAACCCAACCTTCTGTCCGACGGCCAGCGCTTCCGAATAGATCGCGGCATAGCCCATCGACAGGAAGTTCATGATCAGCTTCATCTTGTGACCGTCGCCGGGATTGCCGATGCGCACGGCCTTGGCTGCCCATTTGCCGATCACCGGTTCGAGCCGCTGCCACACGTCGGCGTCGCAGCCGACGAGCGCCGAGAGCTTGCCGTCCTCCGCCATGGCCGGCGTGCCGCCGAGCGGCGCGTCGCAAAATGAAATTCCCTTCGCCTTCAGCTCCGCTGCGAGGTCGACCGTCGAGGTCGGATTGGAAGTCGAGCAATCGACGACGATCAGTCCTTTTTGTGCGCCGGCAATCAGGCCGTTCGGTCCGCGCACCAGCGCTTCCACTTGCGGCGAGCCGGTGACGCAGAGAAAGATGATGTCTGAATTCTTCGCGACCTCCTCGGCGCTCTTGACCTCCTTGGCGCCGCGCTTCAGCAGGTCCTCGACCGGTGCGCGGTTGCGATGTCCCATGATCGTGAGCGGATGGCCTTTTTCCACGAGGTTCTTGGCCATGCCGTGGCCCATGAAGCCCACGCCGATAAAGCCTACGCGTTCCGACATTTTCGCCTCCAATGTGTGTTTGCCATCCGGCCCTGCGACTAGCACGCCTTGCCGAACGATGGCCACCCGTCAGGATGATCGCGGGATCGAGACCCTTCGGCGGCGTCGACTGAATTATTCCTTCACCGCTCCGGTCATCGCCGAGACGTAATGCTCGACGAAGAAGGCATAGAGGATGACGAGCGGCAGCGAGCCGACGAGCGCGCCGGCCATCAGCGAGCCCCAGCGATAGATGTCGCCGTCGACGAATTCGTTGACGATCGCCACCGGCACGGTCTTTTCCTCGACCGATTGCAGAAAGGTCAGCGCGTAGATGAACTCGTTCCAGCACAGGGTGAAGCAGAAGATGAATGCCGAGATCAGGCCCGGCACGGCAAGCGGCAGCACGATCTTCATCAGGATCTGCCAGCGGCTGGCGCCGTCGATCAGGGCGCATTCCTCAAGCTCGAACGGGATGGTCTTGAAATAACCCATCAGCAGCCAGGTCGAGAATGGAATGAGGATGGTCGGATAGGTCAGGATCAGCGCGTAGGGCGTGTTGAACAGCCCGTACTGGAAAACGACGGTCGCGAGCGGAATGAACAGGATGGATGGCGGCACAAGGTACGCAAGGAAGATGGCGCCGCCGACCCATTGCGCGCCGCGATAGCGCAGCCGCACGATCGCGTAGGCCGCAAGCACGCTCGATGCGATCGAGATCACGGTTGCCGTCACCGCGACGAACATCGTGTTCCAGAGCCAGAGCGGGTAATTGCTTTCGAACAGCAGCTTGTGGATGTGCTTGAAGGTGGGCGCCGTGGTCCAGAACGGTGACACCTTGTCCATGTCGAGCAGCTGATCGTCGGGTTTGATCGCAGTCAGCGCCATCCAATAGAATGGAAAGAGCAGCACGACGACGATGAGCCCGAGCGGGATATAGAGTGAGACGATGCGCTTCGGGATCGATTGCAGATAGCTCATGCCCTCGCTGTGATCGGCGACGGGCTCGGCATTCAGGGCCGCTTTTACATCGAGCTTGGAGGCGATGTCAGTCATTCGCTTCTCCCTGCTGCCACTTGCGCCACCGCAAGCGGGGCTTGCCCCGTATGCGAGAAAGGACGGCAGCGGCGCGACACCTCAGTCATTCGTCTCACCCTGCTGCCATTTGCGCCGCTGCAAGCCGAACCACGACACCATGATGGCGGCGAGAAGGAACGGGATCATGGCGGTGGAGATGGCCGAGCCTTCGCCGAGAAAGCCGGAGATGATCGCGCGCTGATAGGAGAGCGTAGCCATCAGGTGCGTGGCGTTGACCGGGCCGCCGCGCGTCATCGCCCAGATCAGCTGGAAGTCGGTGAACGTGAACAGGACCGAGAACGTCATCACGACGGCGATGATCGGCGTGAGCAGCGGAAAAGTGATGCTGCGGAACATCTGCCAGCGGCTCGCGCCGTCGATGGTCGCGGCCTCGTAGAGGGAGGGCGAAACGGTCTGCAGCCCGGCGAGCAGCGTGATGGCGACGAACGGAATGCCGCGCCAGACATTGGCGAAGATGACGGAGAACCGCGCCCAGTTCGCGTCGCCGAGAAAGTTGATGTTGTGGTCGATCAGTCCGAGATGCCGCAGCGACCACGAGATGATCGAGAATTGCGCGTCGAAAATCCACCAGAAGGCGAGCGCGGACAGCACCGTCGGCACGATGAACGGGATCAGCACCGCCGCGCGGATGAGCGCCTTGAAGGGAAGGTGCTCGTTGAGCAGGATCGCGAGGTAGAGCCCGATCGCGAATTTGAAGACGCTGGCGTCCGCCGTGTAGAGGATGGTGTTGAAGACCGAGAGCCAAAAGATCGTATCGTCGGCGAGCCACTCGTAGTTTTCGAGCCCGGTGACGACGCC
>CAZSAW010000040.1:0-4609 GCA_964604745.1 uncultured Hyphomicrobiales bacterium | reverse complement strand
ACGCCCTCGAGCCGGAACGCCGTCGCCGCGCGCGGTTCTGCAATGCCGAAAAGGCCGACGACATGCGACGGCAGATGCGCGGCACCGGAAACATCGCAGGACGATTGCATCGCCTCGCTCATGGCGCGGATCGCGGCCGCGTCTTCGAGCCCGAGCGCCAGCAGTGTTTCCTCGGTCTCGGCACGGGGCAGCGTCTTGATCGTGACGTCGGTCATGACCGCGAGCGTGCCGTAGGAGCCGGCGAGCAGCTTGCAGAGGTCGTAGCCGGTGACGTTCTTGACCACACGCCCGCCGGACTTGAATGTCTCGCCGCGTCCCGAGATCGCGGTCACGCCGAGAAAATGATCGCGCGCGGCGCCGGATTTCAGCCGCCGCGGACCGGCGAGATTGGTGGCAATGACGCCGCCAATCGACCCCGCTCCCGCGGCCACGCCGAGCAGCGGCCCGTAATCGATCGGCTCGAAGGCCAGTTCCTGGCCTTTGCCGGCCACCAGCGCCTCGACCTCGGCAATGGGCGTGCCCGCGCGAGCCGACAGGACGAGTTCTTCCGGCTCGTAGAGCGTCACGCCGGATATCCCGGAGACGTCGAGAGTGACATCGGCCTGGCTCGGCCGCCCGATCGCGCGCTTGCTGCCGCGGCCGACGATTTCCAGCGGGCGGCTTTCCGATACCGCCCACGCGACCGTCGCTTCGAGGTCCTTACCGTCGCGCGCCTTGATCGTATCCGGCATACGAACCTTGCTTCTCGCCGCGACCGGGCTCGCCCCGACATCCACGGCATCCAGAGCGATACTCGGACATGGATGCCCGCGACAAGCGCGGCGCTTGCGGCCGCAGCCTTCTAGCCCACCGGCCGCTCGTCCGCGATCACCTTGCCGTCATTCGGGAGGCTGCCCAACGCGACAAGCGACACCGCGCCCTTCATTTTCGTCACCGATTGCAGCGTCGCAGCGATCGCGTCCGCAAGCGCGGGCGACGGTGTGGCGCATTCGGCCTGCAGGATCATCGCGTCCTGCTCGGCCTCGCGGCGCACGCTGAGGCGCACACGCGCCAGTTCCGGGTGCCGCTTCGCGACCTCGGCGACCTGACCCGGATGCACGAACATGCCCTTCACCTTGGTCGTTTGGTCGGCGCGGCCCATCCAGCCCCTGATCCGCGCGTTGGTCCGTCCGCAGGGCGAACGGCCCGGCAAGACGGCCGACAGGTCGCCGGTGGCGAGCCGGATCATCGGGTAGGACGGATTGAACGACGTCGCGACCACCTCGCCGACCTCACCCTCCGCCACCGGGTCGCTGGTGCCCGGACGCACGATCTCCATGATCAGCGTCTCGTTCACCACCATGCCCTCGCGCGCCGGCGTCTCGTAGGCAATCACCCCCACCTCGGCGGTCGCGTAACATTGCGCGACGTCCACGCCGCGCTCCCTCAATTCCTGACGCAGGGACGGCGGCAACGCCGCGCCGGAGACAAGCGCGCGCTTGATCGACGAGGCATCGTGTCCGGCTTTCGCGGCGGTATCGAGCAGCACCTTGAGGAAGTCCGGCGTGCCGGTATAGGCGGAGGGCTTCAGATGCGCGATTGCCTCGACCTGCTGCTCCGTGTTGCCGACGCCGCCGGGAATGGTGGCGCAGCCGAGCGCCTCGCAGGCGGCTTCGAACATCCACGCGCCCGGCGTCAGATGATAGGAAAAAGAATTATGCACGATATCGCCCGGTCGGACGCCGGCGGCGAACAACGCGCGCGCCACACCGGCAAAGTCCGCCTCGTGGCCTTCGGGCTCGAAAATCGGTCCGGGCGACATCATCAACCGCTTTGCCTTGCCTGGCTCGGTCACGTTGAAACCGCCGAACGGCGGATTGGTTTTCTGCAACCCCGCGAGATCGGATTTGCGCAGAACCGGCAGCCTGGCGAGCGCCGCACGAGACGTCATCGACCGCGCATCGATGCCCTTGAGCTGCGCGGCCCAGCCGGGTGCCGTCAGCGCGCGCGCGATGAGATCGGGCAGGCGCGCGAAAAGATCGCGCTCGCGTTCGGCGGGATCGCGCGTCTCTAAGGAATCGTAGAAGTCGGGCATCGCCCAATCTCCGTCATGCCCGGCGCGTCCCGGCCCGCTCAGGCAGGCAGAACGGCGTCCCCTATCGAATGGCCGGGATAAACCCGGCCATGATGATCTTCTTCTTGCGTCCGCTCAGGCCAGCCATCGCTTGCGGCGCTTGTAATGCTTGCCCTCGCGGAAGGATTTACGCTTGCCCTCGGCGATGCCGAGATAGAATTCCTTCACATCCTCGTTTTCGGCAAGCGACTTCGCCTCGCCGTCCATCACGACGCGGCCATTTTCAAGAATGTAGCCGTAGCGCGAGAATCTCAGCGCCATGAATGTGTTCTGCTCGGCGAGCAGGAAGGAGACATTTTCCTTCTCGTTCAGATCTTTCACGATCTCGAAAATTTCTTCCACGATCTGCGGCGCGAGACCCATCGAGGGCTCGTCGAGCAGGATCATCTTCGGACGCGACATCAGCGCGCGGCCGATCGCGCACATCTGCTGCTCGCCGCCGGATGTATAGCCGGCCATCGCATCGCGACGCTCCTTCAGCCGCGGGAAATAGGCGTAGACGCGCTCGAGATCGGTCGCGATCGCCGCCTTGCCGTCGCGCCGCGTGAACGCGCCGGTCAGGAGATTTTCCTCGACCGTGAGGTGGCCGAAGCAATGACGGCCCTCCATCACCTGGACGCAACCGCGGCGAACGAGTTCGTTCGGCGAGCGCGCCTGCACCTCCTCGCCTTCGAACACGATCGAGCCCTTGGTCACCTCGCCGCGTTCCGAATGCAAAAGGTTGGAAATCGCTTTCAGGGTCGTCGTCTTTCCCGCGCCATTGGCGCCGAGAAGCGCGACGATGCCGCCGCGCGGCACGTCGAGCGACACGCCCTTCAACACGAGGATGACGTGATCGTAGATCACCTCCACGTTGTTGACGGAAAGGATCGTGGCGCTGTCCGGGGCGGCGGCTGGTACGGCGTTCGACATTGTGGTCCGGTCTGTTTGCGATGCGCGCGGAGGGGATCTGCGATCCCCTCCGCGGCAGGCCTCTCGCTCAGGTCACGACGATCCGTCGCACTTCTCGCTCCGCTTGGGCCATCCGGCGTTGGCGGCCGCATAGTCCTTGGCCGCAGCCGCGATCAGGGGCTCGACCTTATCCTTCAGCGGCTCGATCCAGTCGGAGCCCTTCACCCACTTGGCTCCGTCCCACATCGCCATATAAGCGGCGTTGTGGCCGTTATGGTCGGAGCAGGTCACCTTCATCGGGGCAGCGAAACCGTCGGCGCCCATCTCCTTGAGCCGTGCTGCGGTGATGTTGAGCGATTCAAATCCACGCCGCACATCCTCGCCGGTGACCTGCTTCTTGCCCGTGACCTTCTGCGCGGTCGCGATGGCTTCGGCGATGATCATCGAGTTGAGGACGCCGCGATTGTAGAAATTCTCGCCAACCTTGTCCTTCGGCGTCTGGCTCTTACCCTTGTCCACGACATTCTTGATAATGTCCTGGATGACCGGGAAGTTCGTGCCGACCTGGTTGAAGTCGAGCGAGAGGTACCCCTTCGCGTCCTGGCCCGCTGGACGGGCATCGTCCTCGTTGCCGGCCCACCAATTCCCGATCAGGTGATCCATCGGATAATTGATCTTGGCCGCTTCCTTCACCGCCGTCGGATTCATCGCGCCGAAGCCCTGCAGGTAAATCCAGTCCGGACGATCGCGGCGGATGTTAAGCCACAACGTCGACTGATTCTGCATTTCGGCCGCGGGGACCGGATAGAGTTTCAGCTCGAAGCCATAATCCTTGGCAAGCGCTTCAAGCAGCGGGATCGGCTCCTTGCCGTAAGGCGCGTCGAGATGGACGAGGCCGACCTTCTTCCCCTTGAGCTTGTCCATTCCGCCTTCCTTGCCTGCGATGTAGCGCACGAACATCGAGGCGCCATCCCAGTAGGTAGCCGGCGGATTGAAAATCCACGGGAAGATATTGCCGTCAGCCGAAGCGGACAGGCCGTAGGCCATGGACAGGATCGGAATCTTGTCGACCGCGGCCTTCGGAATGATCTGCAGCGTGATGCCGGTCGAATACGGATTGATCGCCACCGGATTCTTGGCCTTCACCTGCTCGTAGCACTCGACCCCTTTCTTGGTGTCGTAGCCGGTCTCGCATTCCTCGACGATCAGCTTGACGCCACCGATGCCGCCGTCGCGCTCGTTCAGCATCAGAAGATAATCGGCCATGCCGTTGGCGATAGGCGTGCCCGAGCCGCCGAACGGACCGGTGCGGTAGGTGAGCAGCGGGACGTAAATGCCGTCCGCAGCCGATGCCGGAGCAACCGCGGGAATGCCCGCCGTCGCCGCCAACACCGCTCCCATAACGAGGTGTTTCATTCGCATTGCATTCCTCCTTTGGTAACCCTGCCGACGCGCGGCGGGCTTTTTGTTGCCCCCGCCAGGCTTTGCCCGCCGGGGAATTGGCTCAAGTGTGCCCTGTCAGTACGGGAAAGGCCACACCCTGAGTTTTTGCTTGGTGATCTGCCAGAGCCGCGCCAGCCCGTGCGGCTCGACGATCAGGACGAT
>CAZSAW010000039.1:0-1592 GCA_964604745.1 uncultured Hyphomicrobiales bacterium | reverse complement strand
GATCGTTGCAGCCGGTCCGTTTTCGAGAGGAAGAATCGCACTCAGTCTGCTGTTCGTGCCGCTCCTTTGCTCCGGATGCATGCTCTACCCATTGAACGTTCCGGCCTGGTCCCTGCTTTTCGAGATGATCGCCAATTTCGTTTACCGCGCGGTCTTCCGGTTTTTGAATTCCACCGTTTTGGCCTTCATTGTCGGTTTTTCGTTTCTGGGTTTGTGCCTCACCGAGATGGGCGACGGTGCGAGAGCAGATTTTTTCCTTTCCGATCTGTGCCGGGTCGGGTTTTCCTTCTTTGCGGGCGTGATCGTGTTCCGCTGCTGGTCCACAACAACGCTGCGGATCAGAGTGCCTCCATCACTCCTTGTCGCAGCTGTGATCGCGATATTTGCGGCGGGCGTGTCATCACGATTTCTGCATGTCTTCGAGGTTGGTTCTGTCTTGTTGATTTCCCCCGATCGTTTTTCTGGCGGCGTGCGATGAAGCCGGTGGACTGACGCGCAGCGTTTTCCTGTTTCTGGGCGATGCGTCATACGGCGTCTATATTCTGCAGACACCAATTCGAAACCTGCTCGCACTGACCAAGCACACGCCGCTCGGCACGGGGCTTGAAACATGGGCGCCGGTGAGCGGACTTTGCTTCGGCCTCATCGTTGTTGGCTTGGCCGCGATCGTCGATCGCACCTATGACGTCAAGGTCAGAGCATTTCTCTCCGCTCTGATGCGCAAAGCGGGCAACCGAAAGCCAGCGCCCAGCCATTAGAGGCGAGGGGACCTCTGGCCGCCGAGGGGGGCTTTGGGCCGGCAGCAACGGGGCTCCTGAAGGTGTCACGGATGTGCTGGCACTCGGCCTCGTGGCGTCCGCCTTGGAGCGAAGCGGCCTGCCGACTTCGGTCCGGACCGCGAGGGCCTGGGTCAGATGCTTGATTTTGTGCCAGCGATGGTGAATGCCATGGCAGTGTCTGGCGCATTCTCTTGAAAGCAGCGGTGCAAGGCTGCAGGCAGCTTCGGTTGTTTCCCGCGCCGTACAGCAGGCGGAAATGAAAACGACGATCACGCCTCAGGAAGCCGAAGAACTGGAAGAGCTCTGGGACCAATACGACAGGGCTCACAAGCAGGCCATGGCCGCCATGGCACGGAACGACATCAACGCGTGGTTCCAGGCGATGGGCGTTGAGGCGGACGCCATCATGCGCATCAAGAAGATACAAGGCATTTCCGATAATTATTCGATGCCAAAATAAGAATGTTGGCCTGATCCCGGCGTGACCCACTCCCGACGGTTCGCGAGCCGCTCTCGCTTTTGCGCGACGTCAGCCAGCCCTGACCAGATAACGCTCTATCACCGCGGGGTTCGGTTCCACGCCGAGCCCCGGCTCATGCGGTAGATGGGCGAAGCCGTCGCTTATTTTCACCGGCGATTTTGCCAGACTGCGCGAAATCTCGCCGGGCTCGACGCAATATTCCATCACCAGCGCGTTCGGGATCGCGCAGAGGAAGTGAAGCGATGCGGCCGTGTTGATGTCGGTCGTGAAATTGTGATTGCAGACCTTGCGGCCGCGCAGATGCGCGATGTCGGCGATCTTGAGGGCCTGGG
>CAZSAW010000038.1:0-4340 GCA_964604745.1 uncultured Hyphomicrobiales bacterium | reverse complement strand
GGGGCACCGTAATTGGCGCTGTGCTCCGGCCTGTCCTTGATCGCATCATAATAACGAATTGTCGCGGCGACGCCGTCCGCGAGCGAAGTCTTCGGCAGGCTGGGATAGAAGGTTTCCAAGCCGTTGTTACTGCGCAGTGCTGCGATCGGTACCGGAGCGCCAGCCGCCGTGATCGAAGCGCCAGGCTTGATTTTGTGGATCGTGTCGATGAGATCGCGCGTATCGGCGACGACACCATGAATATTGAACGCATGTGCGCCTTCGGGAATATTGAATGCCGCCGCCACGAAAGCGGCGGCGACGTCGTCGACATAAATAAAATCGGTCGGTCCCGTGAAGGGGATTGTGTAACGCTCGCCGCGAGCCGCCGCTCGGCATGCAAGTGTCGGCCCGGCGCTATTGCCGGCCAGGCGTCCGGGCCCGTAAACCGTCAATGGGCGCAAGCCGACACTGGATATTCGATTGTCCTGATAAAACACGCGAGCGGAAAGTTCCGAGGCAAATTTGAAGGCGCCGTAATGCGTCGTGGGCGCCGGCACGTCCCCGCTGAACGGACCGAAAATTCCGGCGGTGCTGGCATAGACGATTCCGAAGCGTCGCTCCTTTGCCAGCGTAAAGAGGTGGAGCGTGCCGACCAGATTGACCGTTGCTCCAAGCGCGGGATCGCGCTCGCAAACCGGACCGAGCGCGCCTGCAAGATGGATTACGGCGTCACTGCCATCTACCGCGGCGGCGACATCCTCTTTCTTCGAGATATCCCCAATCCGCCATTCGAGTGAGTCAACCGCGTTGCCGACAATGCTGCGCACGATGTCGTTGCATTGAACGAGGTCCATCACGCGGACTGAAACGTTCTTCTCGATCAGACGGCGGATCACAAATGCTCCAATGAAGCCGTTTCCGCCGGTCAAGGTCACTTTCATGTATCACCTAGGGATTTGTAGGCTGGGGCACTCAACGCTGTAGCGCGCTGATGCTGTGTTTTATGTCTTCGAGGGGGTTGAGCGAAACGATTTCCAGGATGTTGATGCCTCGGAAATTCGTTTTGTCGAGGGCTTCCTCGATGCCCCTGAAGTCGACAGTGCCGGTCCCCGCACAGTCATGGCGCCAGGCTGTGCGAGGAGAATCCGAGATGTGCGTCTGGCCCAGGCGCGCGCCCATTCTCTCGATGGCGGCAACCTGATCTTCCCCGATGAACTCGGCGCTCGCCACGTCATAGGCAATCTTCAATCGAGGATGATCATTGAAACGATCAAAGAACGTCATCAAGCGGTCAATCGTCGGAACGGGAGTCAAAGGATGCGACTCGACGAAAATCGTCTGGTCATTCCGTTCCGCATGACGTAACAGCTTTTCAATCCCTGCCGCCAACGCATCCAGAGTGTCTTCCAGAGCGGGCGGCAACAGCCCCGAAATCCTGCCCGGTACGAGCACGATGTGCCGCGCACCGAGATCACACGCGAGATCGAGCGATTCGCGATAGGTGCGAACGGCATAGTCGCGCACGTCCGGCACGCAACTCGCAAGGTTCAGGTCGATGCTCGGCAGATTCAGGGATTCGATGCGAATGCCATCCCGGTCCATGTCCTGCTTGAGCGCACGTCGCTCGCCCGATGACAGATCCGGCGGCCATAGATGACCAGGCACTGTCAGGATGTCGAAATCGTTGAGGCCTAATTCCTGCAATTGCCGCATGGCCGTAAGGGCAGGCAAGGTCCACATGAACGAAAACGTGCTTCCGCTGAGCTTCATCGGTCATGTTTGCAATATAAAAACGGTGTTTACACCATAGCACCGGGCGGTATGCTGTCAAATGGGCCAGCGTGTCCTGGCAACGACCGCTAGCGAAGTCGAACGACGGCGCGTTGCCTCGGTCCCGGGTGCGTAGTATTGGTCGTACCACTTGGCGATGCTGGCGAGTGGTGATTCGCGGGGCAGTCCCAATTGGCATTTTTTCAGCGAAGCGGTAGCGAGATGAACAAAGCGGCCAAGGCGCGTGGCGGTGCAATCGTCAAGCAAAGTTCGCGTCAGCCCCTGCAAACGGTCGTCAAAGCGCTCGACATCCTGCGCCTGTTTGCGGTCGACCGCGAATGGCTTGGCGTTCGCGAAATCGGCCGGATCCTGGAGCTCAGCAGCGCAAGCGTCCATAATCTTTTGCGTACGCTCGCAGCCAGTGGACTTGTTGAGCAGAACGCCGAAACCAAGAAATATCGCCTCGGCTTGGGATTGGTGAAACTGGCCGGTACCAAATTGGCCCAGCTCGATCTCGTCACCGCAGCGTCCGGACCGATGAAGACGCTGATGGAAAAGATAGGTGAGACGATCACGCTTTCGGTTTTGTACGGAAACGATCTGCTGTATCTCGCCAAGCTTGAAAGTTCCAAGCCGGTCAGGGTGGCGTCGCGAATCGGAGGCGGGGCTCCCATTCATTGCTCCGCGAACGGCAAGGCTCTTCTCGCTTATCGAAGCGAATCCGAAATCGATAAGGTTCTCGCCGGTCCATTACGGCGGTTCACGGACCAAACCGAAACCGATCCGAAGAAGCTGAGGAACGAATTCAAGCAAATTCGTTCGCAAGGTTATGCGGTCGATTTTGGCGGCTATATCGAGGAGGTGCATGCGGTGGCGGCGCCCATTCGTGATCAAAGCGGCCAGGTCATCGCATCCATTGGCATTGTCATTCCGGGAAGCCGATTCCCCCGTGCAAAGATGAAAGACCATGCCAAACTTGCGAAATCCGCAGCGGATCAGATTTCGGCCAGCCTTGGCTGGTCGGAAATCGGCGGCCAGTGGCGAGAGATCGCCTGAGACTTTCTCGCGCCGGTTGACGTTCAGCTCACCGGAATTCCGTAATGCCGTTGAATGTTGAATGGGGTGTGTGGCCATGACCTTTCGCGGCATGGGGATATTCACGATGTGGAACGACGTGGAGCCGCTCCACAAGTTCGAATTCAACGTGATGCATGCGCGCAATCATCTTCTCGACCATCTCGCCTATCTCGGCGAAAACGCAATTCTCTCGGGCCGGCGTTACGTCGACGGTATTGGCACCCTGCCGCCGTTTTTCATGTTCTACGATATGGCGACGCTCGATGTCCTGACCGACGAGGCGCATCAGGATTGCCGCGTGGCCGATTCTGAATGGTTTCTGCAATTGCGGCCGCATGTCCGGGATCTGATCCGTTACAATTGGCGCGTCGTCGCACGGACCGGCGGCGGCGTCGGATCATCGTCAGCAACATTCATCGTTCGACGTGCCGCCTCGAATGGGAGCGATGAGACGACGGCGTGGCAGCGTTTCGCCGAGGACGTTCTCGGAAACACGAGCTGCACCGCAGCTCAT
Source organism: uncultured Hyphomicrobiales bacterium (assembly GCA_964604745.1). Lineage (GTDB taxonomy): Bacteria > Pseudomonadota > Alphaproteobacteria > Rhizobiales > Xanthobacteraceae > Pseudorhodoplanes. The sequence goes on along the minus strand of CAZSAW010000038.1, from coordinate 997 downwards.
GTGGCCTTTGTTGATCTGGCGACGCCGATCCGGGTAGGGCAGGCGGTTCCGTCCTATGAACCAGACGACGCGCGCAACGCGCTGATCGTTGTTGAAGCGTTCGATCGCTTTTTGCTTGCCGAGGAATCGCGGCAAATCGATCGCGCGCTGCAGACCGCGGGTCTTTCGGCGGGGCCTGCCAAGTTGAGCCATTATGCGCTGAGTTTTGCGCTCGACTATCGCGATCTTCCGAAAACCTCGCGGCTTGAAGCGCTTCCCGCGTAGGTCGTCAATAAGACGCTCGTCCGCCCGAAAGATCGTAGGTGGCGCCGGTCGAAAACGAGCACTGATCGGAAGCGAGCCACAGCACCAGCGCTGCGACCTCGCTAGGTTGCCCCATGCGCTTCATCGGAATTTTATTGAGCGCAGCCTGACGGGTTTCGTCGGTTAGAACCTTTGCCAGTGGCGTGTCGATAAGTGCCGGGCTTATGCAATGCACGAGAATGCCGGTTTCGGCGAGTTCTCGTCCGACCGATTTGGTGAATCCAATGACAGCCGCCTTCGCGCTGGAATAGGCCGATTGATAGGGATTGCAATCCTTTCCGGCATTGGACGCGATGCTGATGATGCGGCCGTATTTTTTCTGACGCATCGGTGGAATGGCCGCACGACTGCAGAGAAACACGCTCGTCAGATTCGCGTCGATGATGTTCTTCCAGTCCGACATCGAATACTGCTCCATCAGGACTTCGCGTCCGACGAGTCCCGCCCCGTTAACAAGGATATCGATCGAGCCGAAATGCTTCAGTGTGGCATCCATCGCTTTTTTCACTGACGCTTCGTTGGTCACGTTCACTTCGAACTGCTGAACGTCCTTGTCTTCGGATTTTTGTATCTGCAGGTCCCATACTGCCACCCGCGCGCCCGCTTTGCGAAACACATCCGTGATGGCCCTGCCGATCCCTCCGTTTCCGCCGGTCACGATGGCAACACGGCCGGTCAGGTCGATCGAGATCAT
>CAZSAW010000037.1:0-13786 GCA_964604745.1 uncultured Hyphomicrobiales bacterium | reverse complement strand
GCGCGCCGCCTCGTTGGTGAAGGTGACGGCGAGCAGCTGCGACGGCCAGGCGCGCCGCGTATTGACGAGATGGGCCAGGCGCGTGGTCAGGACCCGGGTCTTGCCGGTGCCGGCGCCGGCGAGCACCAGGACCGGACCGTCGGTGGTCTCGACGGCGAGGCGCTGCTCGGGATTGAGGTCGTCGAGATAGGTCGGCGCGCCCCGTGTCCTGGCCATTGCGCGCGCGGCGATCCCGCCCGCCGCAGGAACCGGGGCCTCGGAATCGCTATTCCGGCCGCTCTTCAGCGGGTCAGCCACGGCGCAATTCCATGATTCTCATGCCCGGAAAATGGCATCGGCGGACGGCTTTTGCGAGGCCGGATTGGCGTGCTTGACCCGATAAGGGCGGCCCGCCATGAATAATTTCGTGCCGGGCGAGTGCCGCCGCGTGACCGATCCCCGACGGGTCTGATGCAGAGTATCCAGCGATTTGCGGCAGGCCTGCGTGTCGCCGTGTGGCTGCTCGCCAGCAGCGTCTCGCTGTTCGGCGTCCGCGGCGCCGTGGTGAAGATCGCGAAAATCACCGTCGATCCCAAACGGGCGCTTCGCGTCATCCGCATGCATCTGGGGCCGCGCCAGCACCGGCCGGCCGACAAGCGCTACCTGCAAGACGTGCCGCGTCCGGCTCCCGAACTGCAGCGCCCGCGCGTCCTCATCGCCGGCATCCTCGAAGTCCCGCAATGCGCCAAGTACCGGATCTGGCAGAAGCAGGCCTATTTCCAGTCTCTCGGCCTCGACTGCACGGTCATCCACTGGTCGGATATCGACCGCGTGCGGGATGCGCTGCAGACGCATTCGATGGTGGTCTTCTATCGCGTGCCGGGAGTGCCGTCCGCGCTCGATCTCATCGCCGAGGCGAAGCGGCTGAACGTTCCGACCTTCTGGGAAGTGGACGATCTGATCTTCGACCGCGAGGCCTACGGCGCCAACACCAACCTGCAATATATCGACAGGCGCACGCGGTTGAATGTGCTCGCGGGTGTCTCGCTCTATCGCGAGGCAATGCTCGCCTGCGGCCGCGCGATCGCATCCACGCCCGTTCTCGCCGCCGCGATAAAACAGGCGGGCATTGCCGACGTGCATGTGATCGAGAATGCGCTCGATCAGGACACGCTCGACTGCGCACAGGCCGTCCGCGCGCGGCGCGCGCGTATGGCGCCAAAGGACGATGTCACCATCATCTACGGTTCGGGCACGAACACGCATTCCGCCGATTTTCGCTGCGCCGCCGACGGGCTTCTTGCCGTCCTGCGCGCGCGTCCGCGCGTGCGGCTGCGTATCGTCGGGCCGATGCTGTTGCCGGAGGAGTTTGCGGCATTTGGCGACCGGGTGGAGCGCATGCCGATGCTCGATTTTCGCGGCTATCTCGGCCTGCTCGGCGACGCCGATATCAGCATCGCGCCACTGCAGCCGTCGCTGTTCAACGACGCCAAGAGCAACATCAAGTTTCTCGAAGCCGCGATCCTCGGCATTCCTTCGGTGTCATCGCCGCGCGCGCATTTCCGCCAGATCGTGGACGACGGGCGCAACGGCTTTTTCGCCGACACGCCGCAGGACTGGGAACGCGCGCTGATCGCGCTCGCCGACGATGCGGACTTGCGCCGGCGCATGGGGGAGGCGGCGCGCAAATCCGTCACCGATCGCTACAATCCCGACCGCGTCGCGCGCGGCGAGGTCGCGCCCCTGCTTGATACGATATTCGGGCCGGGTTCTTTCGGGGACAAAGTGCCGGCCCGCATCCGCACGAAGCCGCCGCTGCGCGTACTGATCGCCAATGTGCATTTCGCGCCGCAGAGCTACGGCGGCGCGACGGTCGTTGCCGAACAATTGGCGCATCACCTCTCGGCGCGTCCCGACACCGAAGTATCGGTGCTGACGACGTGGGGCGACGAAGCGGCGCTGCCATATCGTCTCGTCCGCTATGCCGTCGACGATCTCACCGTCTATGCCGTCAAGCTCCCGCGGCGCGAGCCCGGGCCGTTGCTCGTCACCGACTATGACGACCGTGAATTTGCCTCCGTTTTCGCCGACGTGCTGCGCGCGGCGCGCCCCGACGTCGTTCATCTGCATTCGATCCAGGGCTTGGGCATCGCGCTTGCCGCTGCCTGCCGCGATGCCGGCATCCCCTATGTCGTGACGCTGCACGACGCATGGTGGCTGTGCGAACGCCAGTTCATGGTGCGCGAGGACGTCGTCGCCTGCGGACAGACGCGGATCGATTGGGGCGTGTGCCGGACCTGTGTGAAGGATCTGTCTTATTCGATCGAACGCACCCGCGCCCTGCGCGCGACGCTCGATCAGGCGGCTCTGCTGTTGGCGCCGTCACAATGGTTCGCGGATCTCTATCTCGCCAACGGGTTCGACCCGTCCCGCATGGCGGTCAATCCCAATGGCGTGCCCAAACCCGCTCTCTCGGTGGCGAAACCGGCCGCGCGTCCGCTGCGTTTCGGGCTTGCCGCGACGGGAAGTCCGATCAAGGGGACCTGGGTCGTGCGCGCCGCCTTCGAGGCTCTGGGCCGCGACGATTACGAGCTCGTGCTGGTCGATGACCGCGCCAATCTCGGCTTCCCGCCGCTGCCGCGCCGGGAATGGCGCTTCGGCGGAAAGGTCACGATCATTCCGGGATTTCATCACACGCAGAGCGACGCATTCTTCTCGCGTATCGACGTGTATCTCGCCGTCACGCAGATGAAGGAGAGCTTTGGCCTGCTGATCCACGAGGCGCTGCTGCGCGACAAATGGATCATCACGACCGATTGCGGCGCGCCGATGGAGGATGTGATCGACGGCGTGAATGCAGATGTCCTGCCGCTTGGCCCCGACCATCGGCCACTGGTGGCGGCGATCACCGCGCTGCTCGATAACCCCGAACGCCTCGACGGCTACATCAATCCACGCAAGCCGCAGACACTGACCTCGGCGCAGCAGGCCGAACAGCTTCTCGGGTTTTTGGTTGCGGCGGCAGGCGAGCGAACGCCGCGGGTGCTCAAGCCGGCATCGTGATCCGCCGTCCCACGGCTTCCGGCCGGGGTAGCCGCGCATGCGCGGATTTCATGCGGGCGAGCGTGCGCGCGACGCTGTCGGGGAAGGGCGTCGTCTTGCGTTTGTCCATGTCGACATGCAGCGACAGGCATTCCGACGTCGCCGACACCCAGCCTTCGGTCGCGTGGAAAAGCTGCTCGAAGAAATGCAGCCGCTTGGCGTCGTAGCCGAGAAGCTGGAACGTCACCCGCACGGTGTCGCCTTCGTGCAATTCGCGCAGATAGCGCAGATGCACTTCAGCGGTGAAGAACGAGCGCCGCTGATTTTTGGTGTAATGCTCGCCGATTCCGGCCAGCGCATAGATTTCGTCGACGGCGCGGTCGAACAGCACATTGTAATAGGCCATGTTGAGATGGCCGTTATAGTCGAGCCAGCCCGGCTCGACCCGCATCACCGAGGAGACGAAGGGCGCGAAAAAGAGCGGTTCGAGGTCGACACGATCAAGCATGCTTCATAGTGCCGCAAGTGGCCGCATCAGTGCAATTGCGACCCCGCCTGTTCCCGGGCATGGCAGCCCGTTTTAGCCGCGCACAAATTCGCTAATTTCGTGAAGAAACCGGTGCCACGACGGGTCATTTTCAAGGATGACGTAATTGCGCCCGTCGAGCGGCACGAAGCGCGCGCCGGGAATGGCGGCGGCGAGCTTGCGGCCTTCCTCGAATGGCAGGGCCGCGTCGTCGTCGTGATGCGCTGCAGGTCGTTGAACCAGCGAAACTGCTCGGGACTGCCGTCCGGCACGAACCGTGTCGCGGACGCGGAGGATAGAAGAGCCGGCGGAAAAGGCGGCGCGCCGCGCCTTTGCTTGCGGTGCGCCGTTTCTGCTAAAACGACGGCTCTTGCAATGAGAGACTGCACGATGTCGGCCGGGATGGCCGTGCCGCAGCCGGCACGGCGCGATGCGAAGGCGGCTCAGGCCGCGATCCAGGACCTTGCCGCGCGCTTCGGCAACCGCCTTGTCACCTCGCAGGCGGTGCGCGAACAGCACGGCCATACGCTGACGTGGCTCGAGAACCAGCCACCGGATGCGGTGGTCTATCCGCAAAGCACCGAAGACGTGCAGGATGTCGTGCGGCTCTGTGCCAAGCATGGCGTGCCGGTCATTCCCTACGGCACCGGCACCTCGCTCGAAGGGCACGTGAATGCGCCATACGGCGGCGTGTGCGTCGATACGCGCGACATGAACAAGGTATTGCGGGTGCATGCCGAGGATCTCGATTGCGTCATCGAGCCCGGCGTCACGCGCAAGGCGCTCAACGAGCACCTGCGCGATCAGGGGCTGTTCTTCCCGATCGATCCCGGTGCCGATGCCTCGCTCGGCGGCATGGCGGCGACGCGCGCCTCGGGCACCAACGCCGTGCGCTACGGCACGATGAAGGACAACGTGCTGTCGCTGAAAGTCGTGATGGCGAACGGCGAGGTCATGACGACCTCGCGCCGGGCGAAGAAATCGTCATCCGGCTATGACCTGACCCGCCTGGTCGTCGGCTCGGAAGGCACGCTCGGCGTCATCACCGAGATTACCTTGAAGCTGCACGGCATTCCTGAAGCGATCTCCGGCGGCATCTGTCCGTTTCCCTCGCTCGAAGCGGCCTGCAACGCCACGATCGAGACGATCCAGTCCGGCATTCCGGTCGCGCGCATCGACCTGCTCGACGAAGTGCAGGTGAGGGCGTGCAATGCCTATTCGAAGCTGACGCTGCCGGAAGTGCCGATGCTGTTCGTCGAATTCCACGGCACCGAGGCGGGCGTCGCCGAACAGTCCGAACGCTTCGGCGAGATTGCGCAAGGGCAGGGCGGCGGTCCGTTCGAATGGACGACCAAGCCCGAGGATCGCACGCGGCTTTGGCAGGCGCGGCACGACGCCTATTGGGCCTCGCGTGCGCTCCGCCCCGGCGCCATGGGCGTCGCCACCGACGTGTGCGTGCCGATCTCGCGGCTGGCCGAATGTGTGCGCGAGACGCAGCGTGACATCGAGGAGGCAAATCTCCTCTCGCCGATCGCCGGCCATGTCGGGGATGGCAACTTCCACTGCATGCCGCTGATCGACATGAGCAACCCGGAAGAGATCGCGGCGGCCGAAGGCTTCCTGCATCGGCTGGCGGAGCGGGCGCTGGCGATGGAAGGCACCTGCACCGGCGAGCACGGCGTCGGGCAGGGCAAGATCAAATACCTGCTCGACGAACACGGGCAGACGGCCCTTTCGGCGATGGCGGCGATCAAGCGGGCGCTCGATCCGCAGAACATCATGAACCCGGGCAAGATGCTGCCCGCGGGCTGACGGCGAGACACATAATCGCCGTCAAAAATTGCTATCCGGGCTCGAATTGCCATTTGGGAATCCGGCTGGCCGCGGCGTCATTGGGACGCGTGGCGCCTGCTGGCATGGCAAGTGCCTTTCATGCGACATTCGCAGGTAAACGCCAGCTTTTCTCGGTGTGGCGCGCTTGATGTGCGAGCCTGAGAGAAAAACTGAAGGACGTTAGAGTGCAGACGACACTTCTGGGCATCGCGATCACGGTCATTCTGGCGCTCCTGGCGGCGCTGGTTGGGCCGGTTTTCGTCGATTGGGAGCGCTACCGCCCGCAATTCGAGCAGGAGGCGAGCCGGCTGATCGGTCTGCCCGTGCGGGTCAGCGGGGCGGTCGATGTGCGGCTCCTGCCGACGCCCTCGCTTCTTCTGAGCGGCATCGAAATCGGCCAGCCGGGGCGGCCAAACGGGCTGAAGGCACGCGCGCTCGGTGTTGAATTCGCGCTCGGTCCGCTTCTGCGCGGCCAGTTCCGCGCCGCCCAGACGCGTCTTGTCGGACCGCAATTCACGCTCTCTCTCGATCGCGACGGCCGCGTCGAATTCCCGAAAGCGATGACCAACCTGCCACTCGACGCGGTGTCGATTGAGCATCTGCGCGTGGATGATGCGCGCATCGTGCTCGCCGATGCAGCGAGTGGCAGGCGCATCACGCTCGACAAGGTCTGGTTCGGCGGCGAGGCGCGTTCGCTTGCCGGCGTATTCAAGGGCGAAGGCGCATTCGTTCTTGATCGCGATCTCTACGGCTATCGCGTCGTGACGTCGAAGCCCGACGACAGCGGCCTGAAGATCAAGCTCGGCATCGATCCCGCCGACAAGCCGCTCACGATGGAAGGCGAGGGCGTCGTCTCGCTGCAGAATGGCGCTCCGCGCTTCGACGGCACCGTGACGGTCGCGCGTGGTCTCGGCGCGGTGCTTGCCGGCGGGCAGGCCGTGCTCAACGAATCCTGGAAGCTTTCCGGCCGTGTGAAGGCGTCCCCGCAAGCCGCCGCGATCGACCAGATCGAGGCGCAATACGGCCCGGACGAGCGCGCGCTGAAACTGAACGGCAACGCGGACCTGACATTGGGGGCGGAGCCGCGCCTCACCGGCGCATTGTCCGCGCGGCAACTCGACATCGACCGCTTCATGGCCTCGCCCGACGGCCCGCGCCAGCGTCCGACCGCCGTGCTGGCGCAGCTCGGCGAAAAGGCTGGCGCCGCATTAGCGTTGCCGCTGCCGGCGCAGATCGAAATCAGTGCCGACAATGTCATGCTTGGCGGCAATAGCGTGCAGACGCTTCGCGCCGATGTCGCCAGCGACGGGAATGGGTGGTCGCTCGACAATGTGGAATTCCGCGCCCCCGGCAGCACGCAGGTCCGGCTTGGCGGCAAGCTGGCCGTGTCCGCCGGCGCGGATTACGCCGGGCCGGTCGACATCTCGGTCGGCGATCCGCGCGTGTTCTTCGCCTGGTTCGACGGACGCAGCGACTTCGCCGCCATGCCGGTCAAGCCGCTCCGCTTGCGTGGCGACGTGACGATCGGGCCGGACAGGCTCGCGATCGACAATCTGAATGCAGAAATCGACCGTCGCGGTTTTGATGGACGGCTCGCCTACGTCTTCGCGAGCAACGAACGAAAGAGCCGGCTCGACGCGGAATTGCGCGCCTCCGATTTCGATGCCGATGCCGTGCTCGGCGTCCTCAACGGGCTGTCGGCAGTGGCGCGGATCGATAGGCCGCAGGAATTGTCGCTCGCCGTTGATCTCGGGCAGGCGACGATCGCCGGTGTGACGGCAACGACGGTCAGCGGCAAGCTGCAGCTTGGCGACAAGGGGCTGAAGGTCGATCGTCTCACGATCGGCGATCTTGGGGGCACGACGCTGACCGCAAGCGGAGAGGTCGGCGTCGGCGAGGACAAGCCGCGCGGGACGCTCGCGCTCGATCTCGACGCGCGCGACTGGTCCGGCATCAATGCGCTGGTCGCCGCCTACGCGCCACAGGCGGTCGATGACGTGCGCAAGTTCACCGCGCGCATCGGCGCCGCAACGCTGCACGGCGCTCTCGACGTCGACAACGAATCCGGCGCGGGGACCGATGCGCGCCTTGCCGTGTCGGGAGATGCGGGACCTTTGCGCATCAGCCTGCGCGCGCGGGGGCAAGGCGACGCCACGGCGTTCATGTCGTCCCGCATCCGTGTCGATGCGACGCTCGATTCAGACAATAACGTGGCGCTGACGCGCTTTCTCGGACTGGACGGCATTATGCCGGCCCAGACCGGAGCGGGGCAGTTCAAGCTCCTGCTCGATGGTCCTGCCGATGGAGAGATGACGGTCGACGCGCGGCTCGCCGCCGGCGATCTGCATGCGGAATCGCACGGCACCGCGCGCGGTATCTTCGCACAGGATATCAAGGCCTCCGCCGGTCTGATGGTGACCAAAGGTGACGCGCAGCGCGGCCTGCCGCTGCCCTTCACGTTGCAGTCGCGCATCGCGCTCGCCAATGGCGTTGCGACTATCACCGACATCGCTGCGAGCCTGTCGAACACGCGCCTGCGCGGCAACCTCAACCTCAAGCTCGGCCGCCCCTTCGGGATCGACGGAAAGCTGGAAACCGATGCGCTCGACGTGCCGGCCGCTCTTGGCGCGGCGATGGGAATGCCCGCGCCGCGCGGCGATGGCGCCTGGTCAAGCGAGCCGTTCGCCAAGGTTGACTGGCCCGACGCGATAGGCCGCATCGAGCTTCGTGGCGTGCGCGCGCTGGTGGCGCCGGGACTGAGCGCGGAAAAAGCCGGAGCGACGTTGCGCTTCTCGCCAAGCGAGATTGCGCTCGATGACATTTCCGCTGTGCTGGCGCGCGGCCAGTTGTCGGGCGCGGTGGTGTTACGCAAGCGCGCCGATGGCATCGGACTGCAGCAGCGCCTGTCACTCAAGGGCGCCGATGCGGCATCGCTTCTGGCGGCCAAGGGCGAGGGCACGCCGGTCAGCGGCGGCGCCAGCCTGCAGATCGATGTCGAGGGAAGCGGCGCGACACCGAAATCGCTTGTCGGCTCGCTGTCCGGCAGCGGCACGGTGTCCCTCGACAAGGCGGAATTTGCCAAGCTCGATCCGCGTGCCTTCGTGGCGGCGATGCGCGCCGCAGATCGCGGAGCCGCGCTCGATCCGGTGAAGCTGAAGGATGTGGTCGGGCCTGCGCTCGACAGCGGACGCCTCAGGGTCAGCAACGCGGAAGGCGTCGTTGCGCTTGCAGGCGGTCAGGCGCGGCTCGGAACGATCATCGCTCATGCCGACGGCGCCGATGTGTCGATCGCGGGCAATTTCAATCTCGTCGAGCGTGCGCTCGATGCGCGGCTTGTGCTCACCGCGACCACGGCAACGACATCGGCGGGACGGCCGGAATTGACGGTCACGCTGAAGGGGCCCGTTTTTTCGCCCCAGCGTAATCTTGATTTATCGTCGCTCGCCGGATGGCTGGCGCTGCGTTCGGTCGAGGAGCAGGCGAAGAAACTGGAAGCGATCGAGGCCGAGCGTGCTGCGTCTCCGCCGAAACCGCCGGCACCGAAGCCTCAGGTTATCGCCCCGCCGCCGCGGACGCCATCGACGGAAGCTGTCGCTGCCCCGCGCGAACAGGCGCAGCCGTTGCCTCCGCCCATCGACATCAAACCCGCTCCACGCCCCAGTGCGGCAAAACCGCTGCCGCCGGCAAACATGCCGACGGCACGCGACCAATGGACGGGTTCACAGCGCTGACGATGTGACCGGGCGCGGCGCAAGCGGATCGCGCCGTATCTCGGCTGAAGCTTCGTGAGTTTTGTCCTGCCCGTTCGCCTGCTTTGTCTGCGAGCGATAATGGTCGAGCACGAACAGGCGAATGGCGGAAGAGAGATTTCCGTGGCGTCGTTCTGAATCAATGGCCGCGACAAGCTCCGACAACGTCATGTCGCGCCCCGTCGCGATGTCTTTCAGCCCCGTCCAAAATGCATCTTCGAGGCTGACGCTGGTCTTATGGCTGGCGATCACGATCGAGCGTTTCACCACCGGCGATTTCATCGCATTCTCCATTTCCAAGCCGGTGCTGCTCGAGCTGATCCTGGGCTTTGCCGCGTTGCGCGGCGGTGAGTGCGCGTTCCCGCTTCGATTGGCCATGCAGAAGCCGTTGCGCAGCGGCGCTTTGATCCTTGCGCTGCCGCACGGCTCGTTTGCGGGCCAAACGAAGACTAAGAATGTCGCCCATGATCCCCGACAGTTACCGGGTGCATTTCCGGGACCGTGACCCCGGCCCCTAATGTGCGACTAGGCGAAGTGATTACGCCGATAACGTGGCGAACCCGATCACGATTCCACACTGCTGATATGCCTGCCAAATTTCCCCACAAGGGCGAGGCTCAGCGTGGCCGCGTCATCTTTTCGGGCCGCACGAGGCGATCGAACTCGGCTTTGGTCACATAACCGCCTCGAATCGCCTCCTCCCGCAACGTGGTGCCGCGGCTGTGGGCCGCCTTGGCGATCTTCGCGGCATTGTCATAGCCGATCTTCGGCGCCAGCGCCGTGACCAGCATGAGCGAGCGCTGCATCAGCTCGTCGATGCGTTTCTCGTCGGCCTTGATGCCGACGACGCAATTGTCGGCAAAGGAGCGCGCCGCGTCGGCGAGGAGACGGATCGACTGCAGCATGCAAAGGGCAAGCACGGGCTTGTAGACATTCAGCTCGAAATGCCCCTGCGACGCGGCGACCGACATCGCTGCCTGGTTGCCGAAGACCTGGCAGCACACCATCGTCAGCGCTTCGGCCTGGGTGGGATTGACCTTGCCCGGCATGATCGACGAGCCGGGTTCGTTTTCCGGCAGGATCAATTCGCCAAGCCCCGAGCGCGGACCAGAGCCGAGCAGGCGGATGTCGTTGGCGATCTTGAACAGGCCCGCCGCCACGGCATTGAGCGCGCCATGCGCGAACAGATATGCGTCGTGCGAGGCAAGGGCCTCGAACTTGTTGGGCGCGGTGACGAAAGGAAGCCGGGTGATGGCGGCAACGCGCTGCGCGAACAATTTGGCGAATTGCGGCTTGGCATTGAGGCCGGTGCCGACCGCGGTCCCGCCTTGCGCGAGCGGATAGAGCTGTTTCAGTCCGAGACGGATACGGCCGATGCCGTGACGCAGCTGCGCGGCGTAACCGGAAAATTCCTGGCCGAGCGTCAGCGGCGTCGCGTCCTGCGTGTGGGTGCGGCCGATCTTGACGATGCGGGCGAACGCCTTCTCCTTTTGCTGCAGGGCGTCCTGCAGGTGCGCCAGCGCGGGATCGAGCAGATAGGCGATGTCGCAAGCGGCGGCGATGTGCATGGCGGTCGGGAACGCGTCGTTTGACGACTGGCTCATATTGACCTGATCGTTCGGATGCACGGGTGACTTCGCGCCGCGCTTGCCGCCCAGCAATTCGTTGGCGCGGTTGGCGATCACTTCGTTGACGTTCATGTTGGTCTGGGTGCCGGAGCCGGTCTGCCAGACGACGAGCGGAAAATGATCGTCGTGTTTGCCGTCGATCACTTCCTGCGCGGCGGCGATAATGGCCTTGCCGCGCTTCTGGTCGAGCGAGCCGAGCTTGATGTTTGTCTCCGCCGCCGCGCGCTTGACGATGCCGAGCGCATGGATGAGCGGCAGCGGCATGCGCTCCGTCCCGATACGGAAATTTTCCAGCGATCGCTGCGTCTGCGCTCCCCAATACCCGTCCGCGGGCACTTCGATGGGCCCGAAACTGTCGGTCTCCGTCCGGCTCTTTGACGGGTTTCGGTTGCCGGCGCTGGTCATGACGTGTGCTCCGTTATATTCTCTACCTCGGCGAGGCCCGACGTCGCCGCCAACCGTTCGTCCTGAAAGCCGCGGGGCTCCCCGCATCACCGACTCCTCTCATCATCGGCGCGAGCGCCACGCCTGGCAACCGCCGACGCTATGACCATCGACGGACGGCCCGCACTGGGAGGGCTTCGTGCGCGTTAGCTGCTTCACGTTCCTGCGCAATTGCCAGCGCCTGGGCTACCCCTTCTGCGAAAGCATCCGCTCGGCCTTGCCGGTTTGCGACGAATATATTGTCGTGGTCGGTGATTGCGACGACGACACGCGCGAGCGGGTTCTCGCCATCGGCGACCCGCGCATCCGGATCATCGACACGGTGTGGGACCCGAAGGTCCGGAACGCCGGCTATGTCCTCGCCCAGCAGAAGATGATCGCGCAATTCAATTGCACGGGTGACTGGGCTTTCTACGTCGAGGCGGATGAGGTGGTCCAGGATGGCGATATCGAGCGGATCAGGGACGCGATGCAGCGGCATCTGGCCGACGAGCGGGTCGAGGCCCTCTATTTCGACTTCGTTCATTTCGCCGGCAGCGCCGAGTGGGTGACCACAAGTCATCACGGTTATCGCAGGGAGGTGAGAGTCTTCCGCAACGCGCTGCGCTGGTTCACGAGCGACGCACTTTATTATCTGGTGATGGACGGCAAGAAGCAGGGTCGCTATCCGTGTGCGGCGCGGGCCAACGCGACGATCCTGCATTACGGGCATGCGCGCGCTGCCCGTTTCGTCACGCAAAAATCCGCCGAGTTCGGACCGTTCTATGCCGCGTCGGCATGCTCGACCGCCGAACCGGAGGAGATCAATCCCGGCAGGGATCTGCGCCTGTTGCGGCGCTTTGACCGGGCGCATCCGGCGGTGATGAAGGATTGGCTTGCGGCCTGCGCCGAACGGAATTTCGCTCCGGAGCGGATGCCGGTATCATCGGTCCGGCATCTGCGTTACCTGATCGCGCTCAAGCTGGAACGATGGTTCGGACTTGATTTCAGCAAGCGCCATTTCGTCGAGCTGAAGGTGTAGCGGGAGACGCGCCGGAAAGGGCGCGCAGCTATTTTTTGCGGAAGCGGTCGAGCCGCACGACTTCGGCGCCTTGCGGATTTGCGTCGGCGGGCGCCTCTTCAGCGTCCGGCGCTTCGGCCGCGTCGGCGACGCGCGGCGGGACCGAATCCTGTTTTGTGTCCTGAGCGACCGGCGAGGCGGTTTCGTCCTGCGCCACGGTCTCGAATTGAAGGCCGAATTGCACCGCCGGATCGACGAAGGCCTTGATGGCGTCGAACGGGACGGTCACGCGCTCGGGAACCCCGCCGAACGAGAGGCCGACCTCGAAGCTGTCCTCGCTCACGATCAGATCCCAGAACTGGTGCTGCAGGACGATGGTGATGTCGTCCGGATATTGCTCGCGCAGCCGCGCAGACATGCGCACGCCCTCGGCCTTGGTGTCGAAGGTGATCGAGAAATGGTGGTCGCCGGGAAGGCCATGCTTGGCCGTGTCCGTAAGGACCGTGCGGATTACGCCGCGTAATGCGTCTTGCGCCAGGATGTCGTAGCGGATGTGGTCTTTGGGCATTCTCAGCCGTTCTCGTTGTGAGCCTTTGGGATTCGCAAGCGTCAGGGCAAGCTTAGCCCGGCGCGGCCCGCACGTCAGCTTTCCACGGTCTGAATGCAATGGCGACCTTGGGATAACGAGAGAGTGGAGGCTTCTGTTGCCAGGTGCCTCCGAACCCCGCCTGACGGAGCTTAACCCGTCAGGGCTTTAAGTCGGTCTTTCAGACTGCGTTACGCAGCCTGAGCAACCGGAGCATAGTTGTCGTTGGCAACTATGAGATTGGCCCGATAACGGCGGAACCATGCCGAGCGAAAGAACGACCTTTACGCCCTCGTCGATCCTATTTCGCCCCCGCCGAAGCCCGGCACGCCGGGTTTTGGTGGAGGCGCCGGGTACTGCCCCCGGGTCCGATAGGTTTATTACGAAGCCCGTTTATCGCCATAGCTGGCTTGCGCTAGCGCCCTGAATATAGGCGGTGATCTTTAAGGAAAAAAGAGCGGCGCGGACGCAAGGCGCGTGGCGCTTGCCGCAGGAATCTGCGCGTGAGGCGCATTCGGCGGGCGGGATAGGAGGGAAGGGCCTTGTCTAAGCAGGAGGTGGGCGTGCTTGGCGCCACGAGCCTCGTAGGCCAGAGCCTCCTGCCGCTGCTCGCTGGTGGCGGCTGGACGGTAACGGCCTATTCCCGCCATGCGCACCCCGGCGCCAGCGACATGCGGTGGCGCGTTGTGGACCCGGCTTCGGCCGCGGAGGGCACCATCGACCGATGGATATCCGCCGCACCGATCACCGTTCTGCCTGACTATTTTGACTGGCTTGATGCGCAGGGCGCGAAACGGATCGTGGCGATCTCGTCCACCAGCCGTTTCACCAAGGATGCGTCATCCGATCCGCAGGAGCGTGTGATCGCGGCGCGCCTGACCGATGCGGAGACGCAACTTCAGACGTGGGCTAGGCAGCGCGGCGTGCAATGGACGATTCTGCGGCCCACGCTCATCTATGGTCACGGCCGTGACAGGAATGTCGCGGAGATCGCCCGGC
>CAZSAW010000036.1:0-2232 GCA_964604745.1 uncultured Hyphomicrobiales bacterium | reverse complement strand
AGGTCGCGAATTCGACGTTATACAGCTCGCCGTTCTTCTTCTCGACCTTGCGGATGTAGATGTTCTGCACGATGTCGCGGGTGTCCGGGTCGATGGAGATCGGGCCGCGCGGGCTTTCCCACTTCATGCCCTTCATCGCCGCGATCAGCGAATCGCCGTCGCTCTTGCCGGCCTTCTTCACCGCCTCGCAGATCAGATGCATGCCGTCATAGCCGCCGACCGACATGAAGTTCGGGCGGAAGCTGTTGGCCTTCTCGAACGCGGCCACATAGGCCTTGTTCGCCGCCGAATTGTGATCGGCGGAATACATGTGCGCGGTGACGGTGCCGAGCATCGCATCGCCCATGCCGGGGAGGAGATCGTCGTCGGTCACGTCGCCCGGGCCGATCAGCTTGATGCCGGCCTTGTCGAGGCCGCGCTCGGCATATTGCTTGGCGAAGGTGCCGCCCTGGCCCGACGGCACGAACACGAAGATCGCGTCCGGCTTGGCGTCGGCGGCACGCTGCAGGAACGGCGCGAAGTCGGGATTGGCGAGCGGGACCTTGATGGCCTCGACCACCTGCCCGCCGGCCGCGGTGAAGCGCGCGGTGAAGGACTTCTCGGCATCGGCGCCCGGCGCATAGTCGGAGACGATCGACACCACCTTCTTGATGTTATTCTTCGCCGCCCAGTCGGCGATGATCACCGACGATTGCGGCAGCGTGAAGCTCGTGCGCGCGAAATAGGGCGAGCGCTCGGTGATGATCGAGGTGCCCGCGGCCATGATCACGGCCGGCACCTTCGCTTCGGTGATCAGCGGCGCGACCGAGAGGGCCGACGGCGTGATGGCGAAGCCAGCAATGACGTTGACCTTGTCGTTGACGATCAGTTCCTGCGCCACGCGCTTGGTATTGTCCGGAACGCTCGCATCGTCCTTGAGGATGACCTCGACGTTGCTGCAATCCTTGGCGTGCTCCTTCATGTAGAGATCGACGGCAGCCTTGATCTGCTTGCCGGTCGAGGCCTGCTGGCCGGTCATGGCCATGATCAGCCCGACCTTGACCTTGGTCTGGGCCTGCGCGCCGCCGGCGAGAAGGGCGCTCGCGGCGACGATGGCGGTTGCTGTGGCAAATCTGTGCATCGTGAATCCTCCCAATTGCAGTCTCGTTTCACTCTTTCACCGGAGCGGCGCGGTGGCCGTCCACAAGTCCATTCCCGCGGAATCTTACACGTTTCTTGTCGTTACACGTCGAAGAACACGGTCTCGGTCTCGCCCTGAACGCGGATGTCGAAGCGGTAGACCGGAATTTTGCCGCTCGCATCGCGCTTCGCGATCAGGGTGTCGCGCCTTTCCGCCGGCACGAGCGCCAGGATCGGATCGGTATCGTTCGCCTTCTCGTCGGAAAAATAGATGCGCGTATACATGTGCGTCAAAAGTCCGCGCGAGAAGAACGCAACCAGGATATGCGGCGCCTGCGGCTTGTTGTTCGGCCCCGGCACCGCGCCGGGCTTGATCGTGTCGAAGCGGTAATGTCCCGCCTCGCTGGTGCCGACCCGGCCGAATCCCTTGAACGACGAGTTCGGCAGCGCGCGGCTGTCGCGCGGATGCGCGTAGCGGCCCTGCGCGTCGGCCTGCCAGATTTCGATCATCGCATCCTTCATCGGCGCGCCGTCGCCGTCCAGCACGCGGCCCTCGATGGCGATGCGCTCGCCGGCGGCATCGGGCGTGACGAGATTGCCGGTCGCGAGATCCGACCAGTCATACTCCTTGTTCGGCACGAGGCCGTAGGCAAACCACGGGCCGACGGTCTGGGATGGTGTCAACTCGGCCATCTCAGGTCTCCATCGGCGTCTGGTTGCGGCCGCGCAGCACGATGTCCCAGCGATAGGCGAGCGCCCATTCCGGCACGGTGTTGTCGAGATCGAAGGCGCACACCATCCGCCCGCGCGCCTTCTCGTCGGTGACGCCCTGCGAGATCGGATCGAACTGCATGAGCTGGTCGCCGGGGAAATACATCTGCGTCACGAGGCGCGAGAGGAAGGAATGGCCGAAGACCGAGAAGTGAATGTGCGCCGGCCGCCAGGCGTTGTGGTGGTTGCCCCACGGATAGGGGCCGGGCTTCACGGTGACGACCTTGTAATAGCCGTCCTTGTTCGTGACGGTGCGACCGGCGCCGGTGAAATTCGGATCGAGCGGCGCCGGATGCTTCTCGCCGACATGGATGTAGCGGCCGGCGGCATTCGCCTGCCACA
>CAZSAW010000035.1:0-3448 GCA_964604745.1 uncultured Hyphomicrobiales bacterium | reverse complement strand
TTCGTCCCCGGTCGTCAGCCAAGCTCCTGGCGGGGGTCCGTAGTGACCCCGGGCGGAGCCCCGGCGCCGCCCGAGTGCGCGGCTGTTGCGTCAGCCACGCCCGCAGGCGCCGCACCCAACCCCACGAACGGCGCAACCGGTTCGCGTCCCCGAAGGGTCGGGTGATAGGAATATACTCCGCTGGTTGAGGCGGAATTATGTCCTAGGTGGTTGCGGCCGAATTATTTGATCAAGGCGTCGTAATCAGCATGCGAGCCGATCCAGAACCAGAGCAGGCCGCCATTCACTTCGGTGGCGAGCGCCCGATAGCGCAGGCCAATACGAGTCGACCAGAAGCGGCCGACTTTTTTGAAATGCAAGGATGCGTGCTGCGGATTCTCTTTCAGCAGCGCGTAATTCTTGTCAGCCAGCGCGCGAACGTTTTCGGGGAGACTCGCATAAGCCTTCCAGAACGCCGGGCTGGCGAAATGCCTCATAGCTCGCGGGCGTTGCCCTTGCGGAAATCGGCGAGGGCTTCATCGGCGAGGCGGTCAAGCCGGCCGGCCTCGGCGTCGCGCGCGATCTTGTCGTCGAAGCGCGCGGCATCGAAGGCGTCGAACCAGTCGCGGAATTTGGCGAGCTGGTCGGGCGCGAGCTTGGCAACGGCTTTTTCGAGATCAGCGAGCGTCATAAAAATAGGATAGCACGAAATTTGTTGCTGTCATGGTCGGGCAAAAGGCGCGAAGCGCCGTCTTGCCGTTCGAGGTCCCGGCCATCCGGGCCTGCTCACCGTGGCGCAATAAAGACGTGGATGCCCGGGGCGCAATTCTGGCTCTACCTGCAAAGCCAGCACGGCATCGCCGTTGTGGAGCGCGCGAACAGTCATCTCCTGCCAATCAAGGGAGTATAAATCCCTCCCGCACCTAGTGCTGCCCCGGACAATTGTCGGGGGCGGGACCAGCGCGTGAGTCGAAGGACAACAAAGAGGTCTCATTGAAACAGTCATGACAAAAGATGAAAGCGTCGAACTTTTTCGGGACGACGGACCAGAATTCCGGTCGGTTCGCTTGCATCTAAACGAAAGCGGAGGGATCCGGCTCACCGGCCAAGACATGGGTCCGGGTGTAGAACAGTTTTGGGGTGATGAGGATTATGAATTCTGGGTTGATGTCCCGGCACGGTCCGTTGGCAAACTTGTATTTGCGCTATTGCGCGATCGATATGCTGGGCAAGAAAATGCCGTTCTCGCATTCAGGGCTTTTTGCGAGCAATATTCGATTGATCACCAGTTCGACACTTGGATTTAGCAACACTAGACTTTGCTGTGCGCCGTCGATTCAACCGTCTCTATAATTGAAGGCAGGATCCACCATGCCCCGCACCAAAGTCGCCATCGTCACCGCCGGCGGAAGCGGCATGGGTGCAGCCGCGGCGCGCAGGCTCGCGGCCGACGGATTCCGCGTCGCCGTGCTGTCGTCGTCGGGCAAGGGCGAGGCGCTGGCGCAGGAGCTGGGCGGCATCGGCGTCACCGGCTCCAACCAGTCGAACGACGATCTGAAACGCCTCGTCGACGGCGCGATGGAAAAATGGGGCCGCGTCGACGTGCTGGTGAACAGCGCCGGCCACGGCCCGCGCGCGGCGCTCGCCGACATCAGCGACGACCAATGGCATCAGGGGATGGACGTCTATTTCCTCTCCGCGGTGCGCCCCTCGCGCCTCGTTATCCCGGTCATGCGGACGCAGAAGGGTGGGGCGATCGTCAACATTTCGAGCTTCGCCGCGGTCGAGCCCGATCCGGCCTTTCCCACGTCGAGCGTGTTTCGCGCCGGCCTTGCCGCCTACGCCAAGATGATCGCCGACAAATATGCGCCCGATAACGTGCGCATGAACAACCTGCTGCCGGGCTTCATCGACAGCCTGCCGGAAAAGGCGGAATTCCGCGCGCGCATCCCGATGCAACGCTACGGCACGATGGACGAAATCGCGGCGACCGGGGCCTTCCTCGCCTCCGACGGCGCGGCCTATATCACCGGGCAGAATATCCAGGTGGACGGCGGCATCACGCACGGGACATGAGCGCGCAACGCGTTCAGCCGTTGGCGCGCGCCTGACGGAACGACACCAGCCGCTGCCGTTCTTCATCCCACAGCGTCAGCCGCACGCAGGCGAAGCTCTCGCGCAGGGTGAGGCGGCTGATATCGCGCAGCTCCGGATGGTCGCGCAGCACGCGCGGCAGCCGGTAATAGGGAATGCGGCTGCACAGGTGATGGACGTGGTGGATGCCGATATTGGCGGTGAACCAGCGCAGCACCGGCGGCAGATCGTAATGCGACGAGCCGTGCAGCGCGGCCTCGTGCAGATCCCAGGTCGCGTTGCCGTGCCAGGACGTGCGCTCGAACTGATGCTGCACATAGAACAGCCAGACGCCGAGCGACGCCGCGATCAGCACGATCGGCAGATGCACCAGCAGGAAAACCTTGAGCCCGAGGAAGAAGATCAGCACGCCGGCGATGAGCGCGATCGCGGCGTTCGTCGCCATGGTGCTGAGCCAGGGCCGCCATCCGCCGCGCATCATCCCCACCGGCAGGCGGTGCTGAAACACGAACAGATAGGCGGGGCCGATGCCGAACATCACCAGCGGATGCCGGTAGAGCCGGTATTGCAGGCGGCGCAGCCGCGAGCGGCCGAGATATTCGCGCACCGTGAGCGTGTCGATGTCGCCCATGCCGCGGCGATCGAGATTGCCGGAGCTGGCGTGATGCATGGAATGGGTGCGGCGCCAGAAATCGTAGGGCGTCATGGTGAGAACGCCGACGACGCGGCCGATCCAGTCGTTGACCCGCTTGTGGGGAAAGAACGAGCCGTGGCCGCAATCGTGCTGGATCATGAACAGCCGCACCAGAAATCCGGCGGCGGGAATGGCAATCAGCAAGGCGAGCCAATAGCCGACGAAATGCACGGCCGCCCACATCGCGACCCATAGCGCCGCGAGCGGCACGAACGTGATGACAAGCTCGACGATGCTGCGGCCGCTGCTTGGTTCGCGGTAGCGGTTGAGAAGGCGGGTCCAGTTGCGGGCATCGCCCGTCTTGTGCGCGCTCGCGCCGGCCGGGGAGCCGGTCGCGGATAGTCCATCGACGTTGTTCAAGAACTGTTCCTTTGCCGGGATTGCACCCGGCGATACGGCGCTTTGCGCTCTTGTTTGAATTTTCAGGGAAGCCGCTTAGCACAGCCCGCGCGAGAACGGGCGGTGTTTTTTTGCGCAGTCTGTGGCGGGGGCGCAGCCGCTGGCGTTACATTTCACTCCGCCGCCTCGATGCGCTTCCGGCGCCCGGCGTCGCCGCGTTCGAGCACGGGTTTCAGGAACTGGCCGGTGTAGCTGCGCTTCACCTTGGCGACATCCTCCGGTGTGCCCTGCGCCACGATCTCGCCGCCGCCGTCGCCGCCTTCGGGGCCGAGGTCGATGATC
>CAZSAW010000034.1:0-1921 GCA_964604745.1 uncultured Hyphomicrobiales bacterium | reverse complement strand
TAGCCGTCGAAGAAGTGCTCGCAGTCGACCAGCACCTCGCGGCCTTTCTCGCGGGCGGCGGTCACCGACTGGCGGATGGCCTCGAGGTTTTCGGCCTCTGTCGTCTGGAGGGCGACGCGCACGTGATAGTCCCACGTCTTGGCAACAAAGCAGATCGCGTCGGCTCGGGCTTCAAGCAGAGCGGCAAGGCCGGGATCGTTGGACACGGAACGGCCCGGGCGCCGCGTCATGCCGAAAGCGGTGAACTTGGCGTTGAGCTTTTCGTCCGTCGCAAAGAATTCGGTGTCCGTCGGATTGGCACCGGGATAGCCGCCCTCCACATAGTCGATGCCGAGATCGTCGAGCATCGCGGCAATGGCGCGCTTGTCCTGCAGCGTGAAATCAACACCGTTCGTCTGCGCGCCATCGCGCAACGTCGTGTCGAAGAGGTAAAGGCGCTCCTTGCTCATAACGATCACCAGAAGCCGTAATATCTCAGCGCCAGCGCCGCGGCCGCTGCAATAAGCAAAACCTTGAGCGCAATATAATAAAGCCAATGGCGCGGGAATGGAGTATCCGGACGTTTCATGGCGCACCTTCCTTGCCGCCGAGCGCTTTTTCCATGGTCGTGTTTGCGAGCCACTCGCCGCCGAGCGCAACCGTGTTGCGTGTCTGCGCGACAAAGCCGCGCTTGGAAAAGAAATCGCGGGCACTGTCGCTGGCGTCGACGGAAACGCGATTCGTGCCGCGGGCGGAAGCGAGCTTCTCCAGCGCCTCGCACAACATCGTGCCGACGCCCTGCCCGCTCACGGCCGGATGCACATAGAGCATATCGATGCGCTTGTTGTTTTCGAGCGCGGCATACCCGATGGGCGAGCCGTTCAGTGTAGCAACGAGCGTGAGTTCCCCGGCGAGGCGCTTGGCGAATGCCTCCTCGTCATCGGCCGCCGACATCCAGGCGTCCTGTTGGGCGGCGCTGTATTCGTCCGCCGTCAACGCTTCGACGCTGGCGCGGAAAATTTCCGCCAGCATGGATGCGTCGCCCGGCAAAAACGGCCGCATAGCGAAGGTCGGATGTGCCTGTGCCATCACGCCCTCCGCGGCCAGTCGCTGGTGTCGCGATCAGGATGCTGGAAACTGACCACCGACGCCTTGAACGCTTCTGCTTCGGGCTGGTCCTGCGGCTGGCGCACCGGCAACGCACACAACTTCTCGAAGAAAGACACCTTGTCGGCCGGATTGACCTGGACCGTGGGCGGCGCGACTTCGGGATCGTCGAGCGCGCCGATCGCGATCTCGTGCGGTCCGCCATATTCGTAGGTGAGCGGCGTGCCGCAATCGGCGCAGAAGCCGCGCTGCACTTTATTTGAGGACGCAAAATGCCGCGGCGCGCCGCGCGTCCATTCAAGCTCGAAGGCGGTGACCAGCGGTCCGAAGAAGCTGCCGAAGGCTTTCTGGCACATGCGGCAATGGCAAATGGAGGCACGGCCGAGCCGCGCGGCACGAAAGCGCACCGCACCGCATTGGCAGCCGCCAGTGATCGCCCGCGCGTTCATCGCGCGACCTCCCACGTGGTGCCATCCTTGGAATCCTTGAGCACGACACCCATGGCGGCAAGCTCGTCGCGGATGCGATCTGACTCGGCCCAGTTCTTGGCTTTGCGGGCGTCATTGCGCGCGGCAATGCGGTCATTAATCTTCTCTGGATCCAAACCTTTCTCGCGGGCACTCGATTCACGAAACGCGTTAGTGAGGTCGGCGCGAATACCGCCGCCGACTACGTGATCAACGGCCCGATCAAAGCCAAGCAGAAGCAATGAACCCACAAGTTCTTGCTTCGCCTCAGCTGGAGCACCGCTTGTTGCGAGCGCAAGGTGGGAAAGTCGATGCAATTCAGCAAGCGCCGCGGGAGTGTTTAGATCGTCGGAAAGAGCGTCCAGGAA
>CAZSAW010000033.1:0-23715 GCA_964604745.1 uncultured Hyphomicrobiales bacterium | reverse complement strand
CTTCGCGACGGGCGCGCTCATCACCGCGCTCTCGATCGCAGCGATCATCGCCTTTGTCGAATGGGAGGAATGGATCACACTCGTCCTTGGCCTGTGGATGCTGGCGTCGCCGTGGCTGCTTGGTTTCCTGCACACGCCGGCAATGCATGTGAGCCTTTTCGTCGGGGCAGCGGTCACGTTCCTCGCGCTGCTGGAATTGTGGCTGATCCACTATCCGTCCGACGAGGGACATTCGCGCACGTATTAAAGAAAAATGGCCGGGACATGCCCGGCCATTTCTTGCGAAACCGTTCCGCTCTAGTGAATCTCGGGCTCCGGCACCTTCTGGCCGGATTTCAGGAAGTCGAAATCGCAGCCGTCGTCCGCCTGGCCAATATGTTCGGAGAACATCGCGCCATAGCCGCGCGGATATTTCGGCTCCGGCGCTTTCCACGCGGCCTTGCGTTTCGCCATTTCGGCGTCGGAAATGTCAAGATGGATTTTGCGCTTCTCGACATCGACCTCGATCATGTCGCCGTTCTGCACGAACGCGAGCGGTCCGCCGACGAAACTTTCCGGTGCGATATGCAGCACCACCGCGCCGTAGCTCGTGCCGCTCATGCGTGCATCGGAAATGCGCAGCATGTCGCGCACGCCCTGCTTCACCAGCTTTTTCGGAATCGGCAACATGCCCCATTCCGGCATTCCCGGCCCGCCTTTCGGACCCGCATTCTTCAGCACGAGCACATGATCGGCCGTGACCTCGAGATCGTCGCGGTCGATCACGCTCGCCATGTGGTTATAGTCCTCGAAGGCAAGCGCCGGCCCGCGATGCTTCAGTAGCCGTGGATCGGCGGCGGACGGTTTCATCACACAGCCGCGCGGCGCGAGATTGCCGGTGAGGATCGCGCAGGCGGGCTCCGACGAGATCGGATCGTTGAGCGTCTTGATGACGTCGCGCAGATAAACCTTGGCGCCGGCGATATTCTCGCCGACGGTTTTGCCGGTCACCGTGAGGGCATTCAGATCGAGCCGGTCGCGCAATTCCATCATTAGCGCGCGCAAGCCGCCGGCATAGAAGAAATCCTCCATCAGATATTTTCCCGATGGACGCACGTTGGCGATGACCGGAATCTGGCGCGACAATTCGTCAAAGCGCGACAGCTTCAGATCGATGCCGGCGCGGCGCGCCATGGCGACGACGTGCACCATCGCGTTGGTCGAGCCGCCCATCGCCATATGCACCTTGATCGCGTTGTCGACCGCCGCGGGCGACATGATCTTGTCCGGCGTCAGGTCCTCCCACACCATCTCGACGATGCGACGGCCAGACATTGCCGCCATGCGCGTATGATTGGCGTCCGCCGCGGGAATCGATGACGCGCCCGGCAGCGTGAAGCCGAGCGCTTCGGCGATCGCCATCATCGTCGCCGCCGTGCCCATGGTCATGCAGGTACCGAAGGAGCGCGCGATGCCGTTCTCGATCTCGCTCCAGTCCTCCTCGGTGATGTTGCCGGCGCGTTTCTCGTCCCAGTATTTCCATACGTCGGAGCCCGAGCCGAGAATCTGCCCGTGCCAGTTGCCGCGCAGCATCGGGCCCGCGGGGACGAGGATCGCCGGAATGCCCATGCTGATCGCGCCCATGATCAGCGCCGGCGAAGTCTTGTCGCAGCCGCCCATCAGGACCGCGCCATCGAGCGGATGGCTGCGCAGCAATTCCTCCGTCTCCATCGCCAGGAAGTTGCGATAGAGCATGGTCGTCGGCTTGACGAACACCTCGGCAAGCGACATCGCCGGCAATTCGAGAGGAAAGCCGCCGGCCTGCAGCACGCCCCGCTTCACCTCCTCCGCGCGCTGGCGCAGATGCGAGTGGCAGGTGTTGATGTCGCTCCACGTATTGATGATGCCGATGACCGGCTTGTTGCCCCAGTCGGTCTGGTCGTAGCCGTATTGGCGCAGGCGCGAGCGATGGCCGAAGGAGCGGAGGTCGCTGACACCGAGCCAGCGGTAACTGCGGAGTTGTTCGGGTTTTTTGCGGGGGGCCATTAGCTGCGACCTTCTTTGAGTGGGCTTGGTATCGGGGTCGGGCGCATTGTCCATTGATAGCCCGCGAGGGCAAGGGCAATCGCGGCGCCGATGATGTCGGTGGTCAGGCCGGGATCGATGAGAAGAAGCCCGGCCGCGATGAGGGCCGCTCTTTGCCAGAGATTCGCGGCGGTTACAAAATAGCCGTGCAGCCCCCCGGCGAAGAGAATAATGCCGATGCTGGCGGTCACGAAGGCCTGGACGATCGCGGGCCAGCTTCCCATCATCAGCAGCGCTGGCTCATAGATGAACATGAACGGCACGAGGAAGCCCGCCGCGCCCACTTTCACCGCCGCCCAGCCGCTCGCCCACAAATCCGCTTTCGCGATCCCCGCCGCGGCATAGACCGCGAGCGCGACCGGCGGCGTGATGGCGGAGAGGACGGCGAAGTAAAAAGCGAACATATGCGCCGCCGGGGCGGCCACGCCGAGCTTGATGATGGCCGGAACGAGAAGCGCGGTCATGATGATGTAGGCCGGCGTCGTCGGCATGCCCATGCCGAGAACAATGCCGGCGATCATGGTGAGGATGAGCGCGGCAAGGAGCGTGTCCTTGGCCAGCCCGACGACGAACTGGGTAAAGACGATGCCGAGACCGGACAGCGTCACGACGCCGATCACGATTCCGGCGCAGGCGCAGGCAAGCGCGACACCGAGCGCGTTCTTCGCGCCATCGACGAATGCGTCGATCACGTTACCGATGCGCACGCTATCGCGCGTCGAACGCCGCAAGGCGGCGCAGGGAAAACAGGCGAGCGTGCCGGCGAGCGCGGCAAGCGGCGCGCTATAGCCGGAATACATCACGGCAAGAATCGACAGGACCGGAATGAAAAGATGGCCGCGCTCGCGCATCACGACGCCGAGCCGCGGCAATTCGGATCGCGACATGCCGACGAGTCCGCGCCGCTTCGCTTCGAAATGCACAGCCGCGAAACAAGCGACGTAATAAAGAATGGCGGGGATGACCGCCCAGATCACAACCTGCCCATAGGAAACGCCGAGAAATTCCGCCATCACGAATGCGGCCGCGCCCATCACCGGCGGCATGATCTGTCCGCCGGTCGACGCAGTCGCCTCGACTCCGGCGGCGAAATGCGGCGGAAAGCCCGACCGCTTCATCAGCGGAATCGAGATCGGGCCGTCGACCATGACATTGGCCACGGCGCTCCCCGAAATCGTGCCGAAGAGACTCGATGAGACAACCGACACCTTGCCCGGACCTCCCGCGCTGTAGCCCGTAAGGCTCATAGCGAAATCCATGAACAATTGGCCGGTGCCGGTGCGCTCCATGAAGCTGCCGAACAGGACGAAGATCATCACGTAGGCGGCGGAGACCGACAGCGGGATGCCGAAAATTCCTTCCGTCGTCATGAACAATTGGTCGAGTATGCGCTCGGGTCCAAGCCGCGCAACGAACAGGCCGTACGCGAGAAAGACGAGCGCGGTGATCGGCAGCGCCCAGCCGATGACGCGGCGCGTTGCCTCGAGAACGATCGCCGTGAGGATCACGCCCATCGTCATGTCGGCAATGCTCAGGTCATCGACATAGTAGATGCGTGTGACGACGTATTCGTAGTTGAAGAAGAGATAGAAAATTGGCGACGCCGCCAGCACCAGCAGCATGTAGTCGAGAATGGAAGGAAGCCGGGCGTCGGTCCGCCGCTGCTCGTCGGACGGCGGCTCGTCGTCCTTCGCCATCGTGCGGCGAT
Source organism: uncultured Hyphomicrobiales bacterium (assembly GCA_964604745.1). GTDB lineage: Bacteria > Pseudomonadota > Alphaproteobacteria > Rhizobiales > Xanthobacteraceae > Pseudorhodoplanes. Next base: position 19,943 of record CAZSAW010000033.1, on the reverse strand, counting down.
AGACGAGAAACACGAGCACGAGCGCGAAGAGAAGGTGCGTGCCGCGAAAGAGGATCGCCTCTGGCGTGCCGAAGGCGATGACCCACATGTGATAGAGCCCCATGGCCAGCGCAATCGCCGTCACGGCCAGGCGCAGGACGCCTGCGTAGCTCAGCTCGAACCGCATCGGATGTCCCCCGGTCGGCGCGCGCTCCCCGCTCCCGTACGAGCGGCGCGCCGATGCTCCGCTATCGCACCTTCACCGCGATCCCGGCTTCCTTGTAGAATTTGGCGGCGCCGGGATGGAACGGCACGCCGATATCCTCGGCCATCTCCTTCGGCGTCAGCTTGGCCATGTCCTTGTGCACGGCGCCGAGCGAACTTGTGTTCGCAGCGACCGCCTTGGTCATGGCGTAGACCATGTCCTCCGGAAGTTTGCACGACGCGACGATGTGGGTGGCGTAGCCGATCACCTTCACGTCGTTGTCCTGCTTCGGATAGGTGCCCTTCGGCACGGTGACGAGCGTGTAGCCGGGATTGAGCTTCTTCATGTCGGCGAGACTGCCGGACAGATCAAGAAGCTTGATCGGCCGCGACGATGCGAGGTCCATGATCGATCCGGCCGGAATGGCGGTGCCCAGTCCGAATGCAACGGCGTGACCGTCCTGCATCTGCGTCACGGAGTCGGTATAAGAGACGAAGCTCATCTTCACGTCGTTGTAGGTGAGCCCGTTCACCTTGAGCAATTGACCGGTAATCAACTCACCTGTGTTGCCGCGCGGTTGCGTGGTGACGCCCTTGCCCTTCAGGTCCTTCACCGAATCCACGCCGGAATCGGCGAGCACGACGAGCTGATAATATTGCGGATAGAAGGTCGCGATGTTGCAGACATTGTCGTGCGGTTTCTTGAACGGCTCGTTGCCGACCAGGGCATCGACGGTCGAGATCGAATTGCCGAAGCCGATTTCAGCCTTGCCTTCCTCGATCGCGCGCACATTGGCGATGCCGGCGCCCGGCAGCGACTGCACCGAAAGACCTGACACAGCCTTTTCCCAAAGATCCTTGAGCTGGCCGCCGAGCGGCACCCACACGCCGCCCTGCGGCCCGGTCATCAGCTTGACCTCGACCGCCTGCGACGGCGTCGTCAGAACGAGTGCCAGCCCTATCGCCGCAGAAGCCAGGCAGGCAGAACGCAGATTCATGATCATTGGACGTCGCTCCCATGTGACCGGCGACTTGCGCACCGGCTTTATTTCTTGTCCGACAAGATTACGCGGGAGGCGCCATCCAGCACAAGCGGGCCACCCCGCCGTCACCACAAGGAAGCACCTTTGCAGCGGCGCCAGATTTCGCCCAGCCGGCGATCAAGGTCGCGCGGCTCGAACGGATCGAAGCCCGAGCCCGGATAGACGGTGAACTCGCCGAAATAGACGCGGCCGCTATCATACAGGTCGACGCGCAGGAACGACTGGCCGCGCGCGAGCCGTTCGGCGATGCCGATCATCTCCGCGAGATTTGGCGGAGGCGCTGGATTTCCGGATGGGGCCGGATGCACGCGCGTATATGGCAAACGTTTCCAATCCAGATCGAAAAATCCGACCTCGTGCTGTGTGTAACGCCCGAAATGCGCCTGGATCATTACCGCGCGGCCGTGAAAGACAAGAAACTTGTAGTCGATCGGCACCGTGCCGCCCGGTTCGGTCAGCAAGTCCTCGACGAGAACGCCGGGCGGTACGTTGTAATAGCCGGGCTCCGTCAGTTGCCGGCCGTGATTTCGCAGCATCTGGGTATGGAAATGATCGCGCAGCGCGGTGCGCTCGTCTTGATCCGGCAGTGCACGGACGATCTTGACGAAACCGGACAGGTGGCGCGGCTTGATGATGACAGGGTAACGCAGCGCCTCGAACGGTATCCGGTCCGGATCGGCGCCGCTCCATTGCATGGGCGGGAGGTAACGTTCGCCGATCTGCGCTGCGACGAAGTCGCGTGACGCGAGCTTGTCGCAGAAGAGCGTATAGATCGGCTTGCGGTCGAACAGCTTGCGCCGCTGCATCAACTCGCTGTAGGTGCGCGGAAACAGAAGCGACGGGTAGCGGCCGTAATGCTGATGATACCGTTGCCGCACTTGCGACACTTCGGCCCATGTCGGAATGGAGAAGGGCATCGCCACGGCACCGTACGCCGCATTCGCAGCGTCGTCGCCGGCTGCGACCGGGAACCTTGTCAGCGGCAAGACTCTGGTGTGAATGGTCGGAGTGGCAGGATTTGAACCTGCGACCCCCTCGTCCCGAACGAGGTGCGCTACCAGGCTGCGCTACACTCCGAAGGCGGGCTTTATAGCCACCGGCCCCCGCCCCCGCAAGCACGAGAGGACCAATGGCGGTCGAATTGACCACGCGCGTCATGAAAGCAGCTCCGGACGCCATCGCAGCGGCCGCGCGCTGCCTGCGCGAGGGCGGTCTGGTCGCCTTTCCGACGGAAACGGTCTACGGGCTCGGCGCGGACGCAACGAACGGCGAGGCGGTCGCACGCCTCTATGCGGCCAAAGGCCGGCCCTCCTTCAACCCGCTGATCGCGCATGTGGGCGACGAGGATGCCGCACAAAAACTCGCGCGCTTTGACGCGACGGCGAAGCAACTGGCGCAGGCCTTCTGGCCGGGGCCGCTCACACTCGTCCTGCCCAAAACCGACGATTGCGCGGTGGCCGAGCTTGCGACCGCGGGCCTCGACAGCGTCGCGGTGCGGGTTCCGCGCCATCCCGTGGCGCATGCGATCATCATCGCGCTCGGCCGGCCGGTGGTGGCGCCATCCGCCAATCGCTCGGGGCACGTGTCGACCACGAGCGCGGAGCATGTCCTCGCCGATCTCGGCGGCAGCATCGATCTCATTGTCGACGGCGGCCCGACGTCGGTCGGTGTGGAATCCACCATCGTCGCCTGTCTCGGTGAGCCGGCCTTGTTGCGGCCCGGCGGCGTCGCGCGCGCCGATATCGAGACGGTGCTTGGCCGCCCGCTCACGCAGGCGCCCTCCGTCAACGGCGAGGACGGCGAGGCGCCGCTCGCGCCGGGCATGCTGACTTCGCATTACGCGCCGCGGGCGCGGCTCCGCCTCAATGCCACGCGCATCGAACCGGGAGAGGCGTTGCTCGCCTTCGGCTCCTCGTCCGTTGCCGGCGCGGAGCGTGCACGCGTCACGCTCAACCTGTCCCCGCGCGGCGATCTCGTCGAGGCGGCGGTCAACCTGTTCTCGCACCTGCGCGCGCTCGATCGGTCCGGTGCCCCGACCATCGCCGCGATGCCGGTGCCGCAGGAGGGTCTGGGCGAAGCAATCAACGACCGCCTCGCCCGCGCCGCGGCCCCGCGCTGAAGGCAATCCGCGCCCGGCTTTGCGATTTCACTTGTCTGCCTGACTGCCCTAGATTGCGCGCCATGCTCACGCCCCCCATCAGCGCCGATGTGCTCGCCCGTTTCGCCGCCATCGTTGGCGACAAATACGCGATCCGCGACCAGGCGACGCTCGAGCCTTTTCTGGTCGAAGGGCGCGGGCTCTATCACGGCCACACGCCGATGATGCTGCGACCCGGCTCGGTCGCCGAAGTCTCCGCGATCGTGACGCTCGCCAATGAGACGCGGACGCCGATCGTGCCGCAGGGTGGCAATACCGGCCTCGTCGGCGGACAAATTCCGCATCATGGCGAAATCATTCTTTCGCTCACGCGGCTCGACCGCATCCGCGAAGTCGATGCCTCGTCCAACACGATGACGTGCGAAGCGGGCGTCGTGCTCGCGAAGGCGCAGGAAACCGCAGCAGCAGCCGATCGCCTTTTTCCCCTTTCGCTCGGTTCGGAAGGAAGCTGCACCATCGGCGGCAATCTCTCGACCAATGCCGGCGGCACGGCGGCCATCGTTTACGGCACGGCGCGCGATCTCGTGCTCGGCCTCGAAGTCGTGTTGCCGGACGGGCGCGTGTGGAGCGGACTGAACAAGCTGAAGAAGGACAATACCGGCTACGACCTGCGCGATCTTTTCATCGGCGCCGAAGGCACGCTCGGCGTCATCACCGCCGCCGTGCTCAAGCTGTTTCCGAAGCCGCGCGCGGTGGAAACTGCGTTTATCGGCCTTGCCTCGCCGCACGCCGCGCTCGAACTTCTGTCGCTGCTGCAGGAGCGCGCGGGCAACGTCATCACCAGCTTCGAACTGATGGCGCGCATCTGCATCGAATTCGCGATCCGGCACGGTCAGGGCTGCCGCGATCCGCTCGCGGGCGCGCACGCCTGGTACGTGCTCGCGGAATTGTCGTCGCAGACGTCGGAAGGACTGCGGGCGGCGCTGGAGGAAACGCTCGCGGTCGGCATCGAGCGCGGCATCGTCGAGGACGCCACTCTTGCCGCCAATCTCGATCAGGCCAACGCCTTCTGGAACATGCGCATGCAATTGACCGAGACGCAGAAGCCGGAAGGCGGCTCGATCAAGCACGATGTCTCGGTGCCGGTTTCGGCGGTGCCGGATTTCATCGCCGAGGCGAGCAAGGCCGTGGTGAGGCTCGTGCCGGGCGCGCGGCCGGTCCCGTTCGGGCATCTCGGCGACGGCAACATCCATTTCAACATCAGCCAGCCGGTCGGCAGCGACAAGAAGACGTTTCTTGCCGGATGGCGGGAAATGAATGCGGTCGTGCATGAGATCGTGCTGAAGCATCGCGGCTCGATCTCCGCCGAGCACGGCATCGGCGTGCTCAAGCGCGACCTCCTGCCTGAGGTGAAAGACAAGGTGGCGCTCGACATCATGCGCGCGCTCAAGCGCACGCTCGATCCGAACAATATCCTCAATCCGGGCAAGGTGGTGTGAGCGAAACCCTTCTCATCGCGCCGGTCGCCGAATCCGACACCGACGCCCTCGCCGGTCTGTGGCAACGCTGCGATCTGACGCGGCCGTGGAACGATCCGCGCGCCGACATCGCCTTCGCGCTCCGCTCGCCCGCGACGGCCATTCTCGGCGGCCGTTTTGGCGGCAAGCTGATGGCGAGCGTTATGGTGGGCCACGACGGCCATCGCGGCTGGGTGTATTATCTCGCGGTCGATCCCGCGATCCGCGGTCATGGCTTCGGCGAGATGATCATGCGCGCGGCGGAAGATTGGCTGCGCAAGCGCGGCGTTGCCAAGATCATGCTGATGGTGCGTCCGGACAACGAGGCCGTCTGCAGTTTCTACGATGCGATCGGCTATGCGCGGCAGGAACGTGTGATCTATGCCAAGTGGCTCGACGGCCGCGAAATGACGCCGTAGCGCGGCACACGTTCTAGAACAGCGATTGCTGCCCGTCGTCGGGCTTCGTCCTGCGGCGTGTCTTCGCAACCGGCGACGGGGCCGCGGCAGCGGCCTTTTCACTTTCGCTCACCTCTTCGATCAGATCGGGCGTGTCATTCGTCACGCGATTGACGCGCGTGGAAACTTCATGCGCCTGCACGAGATCGTCGCGCACGGGCGCAACCAGCGCCATCGCCGTCTGTGCGTCGACATTCTTGCAGTCGAGCCACACGGCGAACGTCTCAGGCGAAAGCATCACCGGCATGCGGTCGTGAATATGCGCGATCGAGCGGCTCGCCGTCGTCGTGACGATGGCCGCCGTTTCGATCTCCTCGCCATTCGGCCCCATCCAGTTTTCCCAAATACCGGCGAAGGCGAAGGGCGCGCCATCCTTCAGCGTGACATAGAAAGGCTGCTTGGCCGCGCCATCGCGCTTCCATTCGTAGAAGCCGTCGGCGGGAATGAGACAGCGGCGGTGACGCATCGCGGCACGGAAAGCCGGCTTGTCGCAGACGGATTCGCCGCGCGCGTTGATCAGGAGCGTGAAATTCCTCGGGTCCTTCGCCCATGACGGCAGCAGTCCCCAGCGCACCAGCGCGAATTGCCGCCTGCCCTCGACCATGCGCACGATCGGGATCGGCTGGGTCGGCGCGACGTTGTAGCGCGCGGGAAAGTTCGGCTGCTCGATATAGCCGAACAGGCGACGCATCGCTTCCGGCGCCGTGGTGATGGCATAGCGTCCGCACATGCGGTAGTCACATTGGCATCGCCTTGCGCCGATGCAAGCGCGGAAACGTGGGCATGAACGATCAGCGCAGCTATCCCGACCGCCCCTATCTCGCCGTCAGCGCCGCGATCATCCGCAACGGCAAGATTCTGATCGTGCGGCGCGCGCGGCCGCCTGCGCATGGGCTCTACACCTTGCCGGGCGGCGTGGTCGAACCGGGCGAGACGCTGCAGGACGCGGTGCGGCGCGAAGTGCAGGAAGAGACGGCGCTCGTGGTCGAACCGCTCATGCTCGTCGGCTATCGCGAGGCCATCGCGCGCGAGGCGGGGGGACGCGTCAAGCGCCACTTCGTCATCCTGCCATTTGCCGCGCGCTGGATTTCTGGCGAGCCGCGCCTGAACGAGGAACTGAGCGAGGCGCGCTGGATGTCGCCGGGCGACCTCAACGGCCTCGAAACGACCGACGGCCTCGCCGGCATCGTTGCCGAGGCCTTCGCGCGCTTCGGCGGTAGCGGAATGGGGCCGCGCTGACCGTGGTGTGAGGCCGGCGCTTGCAGTCCGCAGCCGCCCGGCGCATATCAGCCCTCGCCCATGACCCGCGCCTTCATCATCATCGCCTGCATGTGTGCGCTCGCCCTTCCCGCGCGCGCTGCGCCGGATTCGAACGCGGCCTTCGAGGCGGAACTGAGCCGGCTCGCGGAAATCCTCGGCGCCCTGCATTACCTTCGCAACGTCTGCGGAGCCAATGAAGGGCAGAAATGGCGCCAGCAGATGCAGGCGCTGATCGACACCGAAGGCCAGGCACCGGACCGGCGCAGCAAGCTCGTCGCGAGTTTCAATCAGGGCTATCGCGGATTCCAGCAGGCCTACCGGACCTGCACGCCGGCAGCCGATATCGCCATCCGCCGCTATCTCGAGGAAGGTGCCAAGATCGCGCGCGAAGTCACCGCTCGCTACACGAACTAGCGCAGCGCGCGCGTTAACCTTTATTAAAGGTCCAACTGTGCGCGCGCCGGGGGCATTGCTAGACCATCACGCGTTGAACGGCGCAGAAGCGCCGATTTTTTTGGTGACCATGAGCCATCCCTCGCGCGCCTTCCTTAATGGCGATCCGCTGCCCGATCAGGAGCAGAAGCAGGTCGCCCTCGGCTATATCCACGAAGCCTGGGCCGAAGCCCGCATGGATGGCGTCGATGCCGATTGCATGGCGCAGGCCTGCCTGTTCGCCGCGCTGATCGAGTTCGTCTCGACCTATGGCGAAGATGCAGCTGCCGCCTTTGCCGAAGGGCTGCCCGCGCGCATCCGCAACGGCGAATTCTCCGTCGAATTGTCGCGGCAATAACGCCGTCACCCGATTCCGAAGACCGATTTCAGGCGCGCTCCGGCGCGAGCGTTTCGAGAAAACGCATCGCCTCGCCCTGCGCCGGCGTAACGAGAGCGCCATCCCACATCACGCGATGGCCGCGCACGATCGTTCCCACGGGCCAGCCGGTGACGCTGACGTTGTCGTACGGCGTCCAGCCGGCGCGTGAGGCGATCCACGCATCGGTGATTGTTTCGCGCCGCTTCAGATCGACGACGGTAAGATCGGCGTCATAGCCTGCCGCGATTCGGCCCTTGCATGCGATACCGAAAAGCCGCGCCGGCCCCGCACTCGTCAGATCGACGAAGCGCATAAGCGACAGCCGGCCCGCGTTGACGTGATCGAGCATGATCGGGACGAGCGTCTGCACGCCGGTCATGCCCGACGGCGTCGCCGGATAGACCTTGTCCTTCTCCTCGCGCGTGTGCGGCGCGTGGTCGGAGCCGAGCACGTCGACGACGCCGTCCGTGAGCCCCTGCCAGAGCACCGCCTTGTGCTCGGCGCCGCGCACAGGCGGATTCATCTGTGCGCGCGCGCCGAGACGGCGATAGCAATCCGGCGCTTCCATCGTGAGATGATGCGGCGTCACCTCGACCGAGGCGACGTCCCGCTGGTTGCGCAGAAAGTCCATCTCCTGCGCCGTGGTCACGTGCAGCACGTGCACGCGCTTGCCGAATTCGCGCGCGGCGCTCACGAGCCGCTGCGTCGCCGTGAGCGCGGCGATCTCGTCGCGCCAGACCGGATGCGAGCTCGGATCTCCTTCCCGACGCAGCTCGCGGCGTTCGCGCAGGCGATATTCGTCTTCGGCGTGAAACGCGGCACGACGATGGATGACGCTCAGGATATTGCGCAGCCCGCCGTCGTCTTCGACCAGGAGCGAGCCGGTCGATGCGCCCATGAAGACCTTGACCCCGCAGCAGCCGGGCAACCGTTCGTATTCGGGCAGCTCCTTGTAATTCTCATGCGTGCCGCCGATGAAGAAGGCAAAATCGCAATGCATGCGATGATGGCCGCGCCTGACCTTGTCCGCATGCGCCTCGGCGGTGATCGTGAGCGGATCGGTATTCGGCATTTCGAAGACGCCGGTGACGCCGCCCATGACCGCGCTGCGCGAGCCGCTTTCGAGGTCTTCCTTGTGCGTGCCGCCGGGCTCGCGGAAATGCACCTGCGTGTCGATGACGCCGGGCAGGACATGCAGGCCGCGGCAATCGACCGTCTCGCCCGCCGAGGCCCGCGACAGATCGCCGAGCGCCGCAACCCGGCCGCCCCGGACGCCGATATCGCGCGCGGCCGCGCCGTCCTGGTTGACGACGATGCCACCCTTGAGAATGAGATCGTAGGATTGCGCCATCACTACCCGGCCCTTCACCCTTGAGCGTCTGCCGGGAGCGCCTTACGTTCCGCCGCACCGTCTGGCAAGGACATTGAGAATGAAGGCAGCTTTTCTCCCCGATCGCGGCGTCGTCAAGGTTTCCGGCGAGACGGCGGCAGCGTTCCTCAATGGCCTGTTGACCGCCGACATCACCAAGGTGACGCCGCAGCACCCGGTCTTTGCCGCGCTCCTCACCCCGCAGGGCAAGATCATCGTCGACTGCATCGTAGTCGGCGCGGGTGAGGCCGACGGCGGCGGCTTCTATCTCGACTGCCCCGGCGCGCTCGCCAAGACGCTGGTCGAGCGCCTCACCTTCTACAAGCTGCGCGCCAAGGTCACGATCGAGAACCGCTCCGAGACGCTCGGCGTGATGGCTATTTGGGACGGCGAAGGCGACAGCGAATATGGCCTCACCTTCCCCGATCCACGCCTGCGCGCGCTCGGCTTTCGCGTCATTCTGCCGCCACAGGTCGTGGCCGAGGCCGCGGGCGATCTCGACGCCACGCTGGTCGAGCCAGCCGACTATGAGACGCATCGCATCGCGCTCGGCATCCCGCGCGGCGGATTCGACTTCCTCTATACCGACGCCTTTCCGCACGAAGCCGACATGGACCAGCTCGCCGGCGTCGATTTCCACAAGGGCTGCTATGTCGGACAGGAGATCGTCTCGCGCATGGAGCATCGCGGCACCGCGCGCACGCGTGTCGTGCCGGTCATCTGCGAGAATGGCGCGCCGGATCCCGGCAGCGCCGTCATGGCAGGCGAGAAACAGGTCGGCATGATGGGCTCGCACGCAAAGGGCAAGGGACTTGCGCTGTTGCGTCTCGACCGCGTGGCCGATGCGCTCGCCGCGGGCGAGGCGCTGACTGCAGGCGGCGTGCCGATTTCGCTGCGCAAACCGGAATGGGCGCGCTTTGCCATGCCGGGCGACATCAAGGCCGCCGAATGAAAGGCGTCGTGCTGCATCCGGACGGGCTCTATCGCTGCCCGTGGCCGAAGCCGGACAATCCGCTCTACGTCGCCTATCACGACGACGAATGGGGCGTGCCGGAATATGACGACCGCGCGCTTTACGAAAAGCTCATCCTCGACGGCTTCCAGGCCGGATTGTCGTGGATCACAATCCTGCGCAAGCGCGACAATTTCCGCGCCGCGTTCGACAATTTCGATCCGCAGAAGATCGCGCGCTACACGCCGAAGAAAATCGAGCGCCTGATGAACGATGCGGGCATCGTGCGCAACCGCGCCAAGATCGAGGGCGCGGTGAATTCGGCGCGCGCCTATCTCGACATCATGGAGAAGGGACAGGGCTTTTCCAGATTGTTGTGGGACTTTCTCGACAGCAAGCCGAAGATCAATCGGTTCCGTTCCATGACGCAAGTACCGGCCGAGACGCCGCTGTCGCGCGCGATGTCGAAGGAACTTGCTGCGCGCGGATTCAAGTTTGTCGGCCCGACCATCGTCTATGCCTTCATGCAGGCCGTCGGCATGGTCAATGACCATCTGGTGAAATGTCACCGGCATGGCGATTGTTCGTGAGCGGCAGCGCCCATGATCCTGAGCTGCATGCTGGGCGCAAAATTCGGCGGACTGGAACGCGTCTTTCTCGACCAATTGCAGATGCTGCCGCAGGCAGGCCTGACCGTGCGCGGTCTCGTGCGGCGCGGCAGCCCCACCGCGAAACGGGCGAAGGAGCACGGACTGCCCTGCGATGAAATCGGCGTGCTCAGCGACTGGGACCCGTTGACGCGCGCGCGGGCGCGCGCGGTGATCGGCCGGCACAGGCCGCAACTCATTCTCTGTCATGGACGCAAGGCGCATCGCATCGTCGTGCGCGCCATCGGCACGACAATCCCCATCATCGCGATGGTGCACAAGCCGCAGGTCGATACCGATCTTCCCGCCGCCGCCTATGTCGTGGTCGCCGAACACCGCAGGCGTTCGCTGATCGCGGACGACGTCAGGCCGGAGCGCATCGTCGTCATTCCCAATGCGGTCGCTGTGCCGCAAGCGCCGAAACGATCCTATGCGGTCTCAACGCCGCACATCGTTGCGCTCGGTCGCCTGCACCGCAAGAAAGGCTTCGATGTGCTCATCGGCGCCCTGGCGCGGCTCGCGCAAGACGGTGTCGCCTTCACCTGCAGCATTGCCGGCGAAGGGCCGGAACGCGGCGATCTGGAGAAGCGCATCGGCGCGGCAAGGCTTTCGCAGCACGTTCGCCTCGTCGGCTGGACCGACGAGGTTGCAGCCTTTCTCTCCGGCGGCGATATTTTCGTCCTGCCGTCGCGACAGGAGGATCTTCCGCTCGCGCTGCTCGAGGCAATGGCGGGCGGATTGCCGATCGTCGCCTCCTGCATCGACGGGCCGAAGGATATCCTGCGCGACAACAAGACAGCGTTGCTGGTGTCGCCTGACGATGATGGCGCGCTTGCAGACGCGATCCGCACGCTGATGGCCGATGCCGCATTGCGCGAGCGGGTCGGCCGTTCCGGGCGCGCGGAGGCCGAACGCGCCTACGCGATGCCGGTGATCGGCGCAAAACTCGCGGCCGCGCTGGAACACATTCTGCGGGAGAACGCTGCGTGACACGCAAGAAGCCGCCCCCGCGCCACCGCATCACCGTCTCTCGCAGCGCACGCGCCTGGCAGCGCATGCTCTCGGGCCGACGGCTCGATCTGCTCGATCCTTCACCCCTCGACATCGAGATCGAGGATATCGCGCACGGGCTCGCCCGCGTCGCACGCTGGAATGGGCAAACCACTGGCGCGCATATTTTCTCGGTGGCACAGCACACCCTGCTCGTTGATGTGGTCGCCCGCGCGCGCACGGCCAGCCTCGACGAGCGCGTGCGCCTCGCCATCCTCCTGCATGACGCACCCGAATACGTGATCGGCGATATGATCTCGCCGTTCAAGGCGGTGATCGGCGATTCCTACAAGAGCACCGAGGCGCGCCTCCTCGCCGCCATCCATGTGCGTTTCGGGCTGCCGGCGAAACTTTCCGCCGCAACGCTGAAGCTCATCAAGGAGGCGGACAGCCAGGCCGCCTATCTGGAGGCGACCAGGCTCGCCGGCTTCGACGAGAAGGAAGCCCGGCGCTTTTTCGGCACGCCGCCCGCACTCTCGCCCGCCATCATCGCCGACTATCTTGCACCGTGGCCGGCCGAGACGGCGGAAGCGCGTTATCTCGAACGGTTCGAAAAACTTGCGCTGCCTTAGCCGCGCTTCCCCTGCCCGCCGCCGCGGCCTATATCTCTGATATCAATGCAATGCAGGAACCAATGATTCACGTCTGCTCGCTCGCGCGGCTGCATGGCACCGTCGAGGAAACCGGCGCCCGCCGCATCGTCACGCTGATGAAGAATGTCGCGCAGGTTCGCCGGCCCGACAGCATCGCCGCCGACAGCCATCTGCTGCTCGACATGGATGACATCACCTGCCCGATCGACGGCTACGTTCATCCCTGCGAAGATCACGTCGGGCAATTGCTCGATTTCGTCGGCGGCTGGGACCGGCGCGCGCCGCTTGTCGTGCATTGCTTCGCCGGTATCAGCCGTTCGACCGCCGGGGCCTTCATCACCGCCTGCGCACTCAATCCCGGGCGCGACGAAGCCGGCATCGCCCAATTGCTGCGCGCCGCCTCGCCGACGGCACAGCCGAATGCGCTGCTCGTGTCGCTCGCCGACAAATTGCTCGGCCGCGACGGCCGCATGGTGTCCGCCATCGAGGCGATCGGTCCCGCGGTCGCCGCGATCGAAGCACGTCCGTTCCGCCTCGATCTCGAGTGATCGCATGGATGCGCCGCTGACGCCGATCGAGGTTGGATTGACCGCCGCGATCGTCGCCGTGAAGGAGGACGAGCCGCTCGTGCTTGTCGCCGGCGAAGGCCGAAAGGACGAGGCGCGCGCCGGCCTTCCATCCGGCCCTTTCGATCCGCTCTCGCATCGCACCTTCGAGATGGGTCTGCGCGAATGGGTGTCGGCACAGACCGCGCTCGATGTCGGTTATGTCGAGCAGCTCTACACGTTCGGCGATCGCGGCCGGCACGCGCACGAGCGCGATACCGGCCCGCACGTCATTTCGGTCGGCTATCTCGCACTCACGCGCATGCAGGAAAGCGCCGCGTTGCGCGCGGCGGGCGCGAGCTTCCAGCCCTGGTATCGCTTCTTCCCGTGGGAGGACTGGCGCGGCGGGCGGCCCGACATCCTCGATGAAACGATCCTGCCGCGGCTGAAGAAATGGGCGCGCGAGCAGCCGGGCGATCGTGCCGCCACGCGCCTGCGCAACGAGCGGCTGCGGCTGTGTTTCGGCGTCGACGGCATCGCCTGGGACGAAGAGAAGGTCATCGAACGCTACGAACTCCTCTACGAGGCGGGCATGATCGAGGAAGCCTGGCGCGACGGCCGGCTTGCCGAAAAGCCGGCGCCTGCCGGCGAAGCGATGCGCTTCGATCATCGCCGCATACTTGCGACCGCCATCGCGCGGCTGCGCGCGAAGCTCAAATATCGGCCGGTCGTGTTCGAATTGATGCCGAACGAATTCACGCTCACCGAATTGCAGCGCACGGTGGAGGCGATTTCCGGCCGGCACCTGCACAAGCAGAATTTCCGCCGTCTCGTGGAATCGACCGAGCTCGTCGAGCCGACCGGCGAAATGTCGACGGCGACGGGCGGACGCCCCGCCGCGCTCTTCCGTTTCCGCCGCAACGTCGTGCAGGAGCGTCACGCGCCCGGCCTGCGGCTTGGATTGCGGAGCTGATCGTTCAACGGAAGGTCAGACATGAACACGAAAATCATCGACCCCGGCGTCGTGCCGCGGGAATTGCTGCTCTCCTATGACGGTTTGAGTTTCCTGCAGGCGATCGTCGACGGCGCCCTGCCGCCGCCGCCCATCGCCCACACGCTCGGCTTCCGGCTCATCGCCGTCGAGAACGGGAGCGCCACTTTCGAGGGCGAGCCGCAATTCCGGCATTACAATCCGATCGGCAGCGTGCATGGCGGCTTTGCGATGACGCTGCTCGATTCGGCGCTCGCCTGCTCGATCCACACCACGCTGGCGAAGGGCGAGGGCTACACGACGCTGGAGATCAAGGTGAACCTCGTGCGCCCGCTCGGCGAAAAGACCGGGCCGGTCCTCGCGCATGGCCGCGTCCTGCATCGCGGACGCAGCGTCGCGACCGCAGACGGCGAGCTCAAGGATCGCGCAGGAAAACTTTACGCGCACGCCACGACGACGTGCATGATCTTTCCGGTCAAGGGCTGACGATGTCGCGCGCCGCGGAGCGGACGCGCGATGATCTAGTTCTTGGTGTCGCCGGCGACACTCGCCGTCGTGCCACGCAGCGACAGCGGACGATGCAGCGGCGCCGGCCGCCCGGACGAGGCGACATGCACCTGGCCCTGGCGCGTGAAGTCGCAGTAAGCGAAGCTCAGGCCCCAGACCGAACCGCGGAAGCTCTTCTGGTCGGTCTTGTTCAGATTGAAGCACGGCTCGATCGGCATGCCACGCAGCGAGGCGCAGACCGACTCGCCCTTCACCCGCAGCGTGTTCGCCGGCAGCGAGGCAAAGCGCACCGGCCCCTGACCGCGGAACTGGATCGAGCCCGCCACCGAGCCGTCAGGGAAAATGCGGCCCGCGCCGCGCGTGCCTTCGAAGCAGTTGAAGCTGAACAGCTTGCCCACGACGAAGTGCCGGGCCTCCTCCGCCTTCATTTCCTCCCCGAAAGCGGGGAACGAGGCGAGGACGCCGGCCATCAGGATCGCGGAACGCAACATGGGGAACCCCCGATTTCGAACTCGATTTACCGAACGATTACCATAACCAGCGGCGCATCATGGAGGATAATCGTAGTCAAATCCTGAATGTGTTTACCCGATCTTGACCACGATTCGGCCGCGTATGGCACCCTCGAGGATGCGCGGGGCCGTGCCGATCACGTCGGAAAGCCCGATTTCCGTGGTGATGGCGCGCAATTTCGTTGGATCGAGGTCGGATTCGAGGCGCCGCCAGGCCTCCTCCCGCCGCGGCCGCGGGCACATCACGGAATCGATGCCCAAAAGTGACACCGCCCGCAAAATGAAGGGCGCGACGCTGCCGGGCAGGTCCATCCCGGCGGCGAGCCCGCAGGCTGCAACCGCGCCACCGTACCGGGTCATCGACAACACATTCGCGAGAGTCGTCGAGCCGACCGAATCGACACCACCCGCCCAGCGTTCTCTGGCGAGCGGCTTGGGTGCGCCGGACAATTCCTTGCGATCGATCACCTCGGCCGCGCCGAGCCCCTTCAGATAATCCGCCTCCTGCAAGCGGCCGGTCGAGGCGACGACGTGATAGCCGAGCCAGGAGAGGATCGCGACGGCGACCGAGCCGACGCCGCCGGCTGCGCCCGTTACCACCACCGGCCCGCGGTCGGGCGTGATCCCCGCGCGCTCGAGCGCGATGACGGCAAGCATCGCCGTGTAGCCGGCCGTGCCGATCGCCATGGTATCGCGCGGCGACATGCTCGCCGGCAGCCGCACGAGCCAGTCGCCTTTGACGCGCGCCTTCTCGGCATAGGCGCCGAGATGCGTCTCACCCAGGCCCCAGCCGTTGAGGATCACGCGATCGCCGGGCTTCCAGTTCGGATTGGTGGAGGATTCAACCGTGCCGGCGAAGTCGATACCGGCGATCATCGGAAAGCGGCGGACCACCGGCGCCTTGCCGGTGATGGCGAGCCCATCCTTGTAGTTGATGGTGGAATATTCGACGCGGACGGTAACATCGCCGTCCATCAGATCCGTCTCGTCGAAATCCTTCAGCGCAACGCTCTGCCCCGCCTCGCCCTTCTCGATCACGATCGCCTTGAATGTCCCCACGCCCATCCCCCTGACCCGTCGCCCCTGAAGGCTAAACTGGGAAACTTTGGCGGGCGAGTCGAGCGCGTCAAACGAGCATCAGGCGGGAACGGCCACCCGCTGCACCGGCCGCTCGACGATCGGCAGGTTGATGATGGCGGAGGCCACACCAAAGAAGATCGAGAGCCACCAGATCGCGTCGTAGGAGCCGGTCCGCTCATAGGCAAGCCCGCCGAGCAGCACGCCGAGAAAGCCGCCGACCTGGTGGCTGAAGAAACAGAAGCCGAACAGCATTGCGAGCCAGCGTGTGCCGAACATTACCGCAACGAGTGCAGACGTGGGCGGCACGGTCGAGAGCCAGAGAAGCCCTGTCACCGCACCGAACGCCAATGTACCCGCCGGCGTCGCCGGCAGCGAGATGAAGACGAGAATCGCCACAGCGCGCGCGGCGTAGATGAAGGACAACAGATACCGTTTCGGCATCCGGCTCGACAGCCATCCGGCCGAGAGCGAGCCGACGATGTTGAACATGCCGATCACGCCGATGGTCCAGGCGCCGACCGTCACCGACAAGCCGCGATCGACGAGATAGGCGGGAAGATGCACGGTGACGAAAGCGAGCTGGAATCCGCAGGTGAAGAAACCGAGCACGAGCAGCACGTAGCTGCGATGGCCGAAGGCTTCCGCGAGCGCGTGCCGCATCGATTGCTGTTCGGCAACCGCCACCGTCTTCGCTGGAGGCGCGGGCGGCGTCGCAACCGCAAGCGCGAGCGGCACGATCGCGAGCATGGCGATACCGAAGATCACGAGCGTCGTCTGCCAGCCGATTGTCTGGTTGAGCGCGGCAGCGAGCGGCGAGAACAGAAATTGTCCGAACGAGCCGGCGGCGGTGCCGGCCCCGAGCGACATGCCGCGCCAATGCTCCGGCACGAGCTTGCCGAATGCACCGAGCACGAGATTGAAGGAGCAGCCGGACAGACCGAATCCGACGAGCACGCCGGCAGTGAGATCGAGCGCCGCGGAGCTGGTCGAATAGCCCATGAGTGCGATGCCGGCGCCGTAGAGGATCGCTCCGACCCAGAACACGCGCAGCGTCCCGTAACGGTCGGCGATCGCGCCGGCGAATGGCTGGCCCACGCCCCAGAGGAGATTCTGGATGGCGAGAGCGAGCGCGAACACGTCGCGTCCCCAGTTGTTGGCATTCGACAGCGGCGTGAGGAAGAGGCCAAGCGACGACCGCGGCCCGAAGCTCAGAAGCGCGATCAGGCAGCCGCTGACGATGACGACGAGCGGCGTGCGCCAGCCCGAAGCTGCAGGCGACGACGCTGGGGCGGAGACGGCAGACATGCGGGTTCTCTGAATTGAAGGAAGCCGGTTCTTGGTCTTGTAGCAAAGCTCCTATCATGATAAAAATGAAACATTCTGATATCGATCATTACCAGAAGACATGAATATCGAGGATGTCCGCGCCTTCGTCGCGACCGTGGATAACGGTTCGGTCGGGCGGGCGGCGCTGAAGCTTAACCTGACGCAGCCGGCAATTTCCCGCCGTATCCAGCGGCTGGAAGAAAGCCTTGGCGTGGTGCTGCTCGATCGCGATTCCAAGCCGGCCCGGCCGACGCGGGCGGGCGAATCCGCCTATCGCCGCTGTCTCGCCGTCCTGCGCGCCACCGAGGTTCTGCGGCAGGAAACGCTCGGCGCGGCCGATGCCGGGCCCTTCCGCGTCGGGCTGACCTATGCGGTGTCGGACTCCGTCCTCGCCCCCGCCGTCGAGGCCCTGCAGGCCTCCTGCCCCGATGTCTCGCTCCGTATTACCGCCGACCGCTCGTCGCTGTTACGCCGGCAGGTCGATGACGGGCTGCTCGATGCGGCGATCGTTTCGACCATGCCGGACCGTCCGATCGACGATCCCCGCGCAGTCCTCCTCGGTAGCGAAAGGGTCGCCGTGGTGGCGCCCGCGGGCCTCGACCGGCGCGGCAGCCACCTGTCCGACTTCGCCGACCTGCCCTGGGTCATCAATCCCGAGGGATGCGGCTTCCGCAATCAGCTTGACCATGCGGTCGCCGTTTCCGGGCGCGCCCTGCGCGTCAGCGCGGAAATCTGGGGCGCCGATCCGCAATCGGCGCTGATTGCGCGCGGGGTCGGACTGGGCCTTCTCCCCGCACGCCTCTACGCGAATTCGCCCCATCGCGACCGGCTGCAAATGCTTGAACTCGAAGATTTTCAGGCGGCTGTCTCGATCTGGCTGGTGCGATCGGGGCCGGCGGGGCCATTCGAGCCTGCGATCGCGGTGCTGCGCGATACGGTGGCCGACCTTCTCAGCCGCGAGCCCTGCGGCGAAGCTGCGACAACCGATGCGTCTTCGTCATAGCGGCCCTAACTGGAAATCATCCCGCGAAGGTGCTATCGTTATTTTGCTCTAGTTGAGAATAATTGCCCCGCTTGAAATGAGGGTAACCGGCTTGCGCCGGATGTTTTCGTCCCCATATATGCTCAAGTTGAGCATATACTGAGGCTCAGGGAGGCTACGATGCCATTGCTCGAAATCCAGGGCCCGGTCGCGGCCCGTCCGCCGGTCGATCACATCCCGGCGCCGCAAGGCTCGTCCGCAGCCGCACGCAAATACGGCGTCAAGCCGATGCCCTCGCTCGAGTGGAACGAGGATGTTGCGCGCGAGACGCAGCATCTCTACGAGCGCATCAAGACCGTGGTGCCGGCGGTCGAGTGGCCGTTCTTTGCGCCTTACGTAAAGGCGATCAACGCGCTCAAGCGCGAGCGCAACGCCGTGATCCTGGCGCACAATTACCAGACGCCGGAAATCTACAATTGCGTTGCCGACATCGTCGGCGACTCGCTGCAGCTTGCGCGCGAGGCGACGAAGGTGAAGGCCGACGTCATCGTGCAATGCGGCGTGCATTTCATGGCCGAGACATCGAAAATCCTGAACCCGGACAAGACCGTGCTGATCCCGGATCTGCGCGCGGGCTGCTCGCTCGCCGCCTCGATCACGGGTGAGGACGTGCGCGTCCTGCGCGAGCGCTATCCCGGCGTGCCGGTCGTTGCCTATGTCAACACGTCAGCCGACGTGAAGGCGGAGGTCGACATCTGCTGCACCTCGTCGAACGCGCTGCAGGTCGTGGAAAGCCTGCCGGGGGACACCATCATCTTCCTGCCGGATCAATATCTGGCGAAGTATGTTGCCTCGCAGACGAAAAAGAAGATCATCGCCTGGAAAGGCGCGTGCGAGGTGCACGAGCGCTTCACCGCGGACGAGCTTCGTCTCTACCGCGACAGCGATCCGAACCTAAAGATCATCGCGCATCCGGAATGCCCGCCGGACGTGCTGGCGGAATCCGATTTCACCGGATCGACCGCGCACATGATCGACTGGGTGCGCAGCCACAAGCCAAAGCGCATCGTGATGGTCACCGAATGCTCGATGGCCGACAATGTGCAGGCCGAATTGCCGGACGTGCAGTTTGTGCGCCCGTGCAACCTGTGCCCGCACATGAAGCGCATCACCCTGCCGAAGATTCTCGAAAGCCTCGTCTATATGAAGGAGGAAGTCGTGATCGACCCGGCGATTGCCGCGCGCGCACGCACCTCGGTCGAGCGCATGGTCAATCTGAAGAACTGATATGATGCAAAATCTTTCGATCGCGATAAGCGCAGATCGACGGGAAAACTACGAATTTCGCAAATACTTGTCTGATCTTTCTGGAGACGAGTTACAAAATCGATTCGCCGGTTTGCTTGGCAACGTAAGTTATCTCAAAAACGATGGAAGCGTGGGATTTCACGTCTCACAGGCATCAAAGTCATTTAATTTTCATAGCCTTCTCGAAGATTGCGGCATCGAGTTTGAAACTCGTCACTTGGTTCCCGCAGACATCGATTTCGGAAGTCCTAACCACATAGCCAAACCGACGTTTCCACAGATACCAATCGGCGTTGTACTTGCGAAAAAATTTGGCCCGCCGAAGACACCGTTTATGGTTCGGTATCTCCCTCGCAAATACGGAGAGGAGTTTCTCGACGGCAAGATTCGCCTAAGTCCTGCATCTAGCTTTTCGGACGGGACACAACGTTCGGCAGCTTTCGAGGACAATGAATTGGAGAAAGACTGCTTTTTACCCCGCCACGAAGTTACACTCACGTTACTCAAGACCGGACAAAAAATTCCTTTAAAATCTAATCTGCGAATACGCCAAGCATCTGCGACAAATTATTTAACTTACTGCCTTTCTGGTTGGTACACGGCGCGTCTATTCGAGGATTTTGAATCGGACTCAGCCGTCATCATTCATGGTATCGCGGCATTCCTTGATGCTGTTCAAAAAGCTATCGCCGAACAAATGCCGGGATGGAA
>CAZSAW010000032.1:0-8736 GCA_964604745.1 uncultured Hyphomicrobiales bacterium | reverse complement strand
GTGGCCTTGCCCGTTTCGGCGGCGGCCGCCGGCTCCGCGGCAGGCTTCGGTTTCGTACCGGTCAGCTTCTCGATGGCCGAGCGCACGGCGTCGCGGGTGCGGCGATCGCGCACAGCGTCGAGGAGCGGCGCCGCCGCGCCCGAGCGGCGGATCAGGATTTGCGGATCCGGGAGCATGATCGGATCGTCCCACGGCCCCTGAATGACGAAGGGCAGGTCGAAATTGCCCTGGCCGTCCTTGCTGCCGATCAGGCTCGCCGTCCCCTTGAGATCGAGGTCGCGCGCCGGCACGGACGCCGACCCGGCGAGGGCGAGGCGTACGGCCTCGCCTTCGAGGCTGACGTCTTCGACATTGGCGACGCCCTGGACGACGTTGACCCGCACGGTGAACCTGTCGAATGGTGTGCGACCGGTGCGAAACTCGCTGCCGCCGGAGAGCGGGCGCCGTTCGAGCCGGCGCAGCAATTGCTCGACATTGAAGCCGTTGAGCGCGCCCTGGCGGCCGGTCAGGTTGGCGGTGCCGTTCAGGTTGCGGGCGAGATCGAGCACGTCCGCGCCAGAGGACTCGAACGCAAGTGCAAGCTCGCCCTTGCCCTCGATCCGGCGAATGCCGAACAGCTCGCTCATGCAGCTTTCGAGATCGATATCGGTAAAGTTGAACTGTGACTTCAGCTCCGCGCCGTTGCTCCCGCGCGCGAGGCTGAGCGAACCCTTGATGACGCCGCCGAAGGAGCGGGATTCGCCGACGGTCAGAATCAGCTTGCCGCCGCGCAGATTGGCGGCGGTCGCCGTGCGGCCAAGCTTGCTCGAACCGAGCGTCACCTTCGCTGCCGAGACGCGCAGATCGAGATCGACGCCGGAGAGCCCGTCGATATCGATCGGCCGCCGGTTCCATTTGCGCTCGTTCGACGTGAACAGCTGGATCGCGGACAGATAGGGCGTGAGGTCGAGGCTGTCGGCGGCGAGCGTGCCCTGCCACGTCTGCCGTCCCTCGCTGGCGAAGGCAAGCACGCCTTCCGCCGCGTTGCCGTCGAGATCGAGATTGACGCCGGTCAGCGCGATCGTTCCGCTGACGATGTTGGCCTGCGCCTTGATGGCGAAAGGACCAAAGCCGCCTCCGGGGAGCGGCGTCTGGCCGCTCCACACCAGCGCGCGCCGCAATGACGGCGTATCGGCGCTGAGTGCGCCGTCCACCTTCAGTGTCGGCTGCAGGCTCATCGTGCCGTCGAAGGAGAATTTCATCGGCGCGCCGCCGATGCGGATCTTCAGCCCGGATTTCTCACCATGCAGCAAGGCGATGAAATCGCCGAAGGTGACGCTGGTGTCGATCACTTCGCCGTGCCAGCTCATGCGTCCGCTGGCAGCGAAGCTGCGCGAGATGGCGGGCCAGGCGAGCGACATTTCGACGTCGGTGATTTCCTCGCTGACGTTGCGTGCTTCATTGCGGATGAACACGCTGCCGCCGGTCGCGCGAATTTCGGAGAACTCAATCAGCCGCTTCGGCTTTGCAGAGCGGTCGAAGGTGCCATTCAGCGACTCGATCAGGGGCGACCAGTTGGAATGTCCCTCGCGTCCGATCACGACGTTGGCGCGCGGGTTGACCAGCGCGACATCCGCGACTTCGATCTGGCCGATGAAGAGCGGAAAAAAGCGCAGCCGCGCGACAAGCTGGTCCGCCGCGAGCGGCGGATTGGCAGCGTCGTCGCCGCCGAGCACGACATCGGAAAAGCTCACGCTACCGGTCGGAAACAGCGAAACCGAGACGGCGCCGCGCATGATCGGATCGAAGCCCGTGACCTCGCGGATTTCCTCCTTCACCGCCTCACGCACGCGGTCGGCGGGAATGAGCAGCGAGACGGCCGCCTGCACGCCGAAAACGAGCACGACGAGCCCGATGACGGCAAATCCCAGGCGCCTGAAGCCGGTGACCGCTGACAATGGATTATTCCGATTTCGCGCTGAATGGGTTGAGGCGGACTATACCGGCCGGGTCTGCTGGCGCAACCATGGGCGGTTTGTGTGTCGCTTTTTGGGCTGTCGCCGGAGCGCAAATTGCGCTTTATCTCTATGGTTTAAAGCGCGTCGTGCGGATGCACAGGCAGAAGCGGGGGAAAAGTTGAATAGTGCGCAAGGCAGCGAGCAGCCGCTGTGGCGGCCGAGCCCGGAGCGGGTTGCGGCGACACAGGTGACTGCCTTTATCGCGATGGCCAATCAGCGGCACGGCCTCGCACTGCGCAACTATGCCGATCTGCATGCTTGGTCCATCGCCGAGCGCGCGAAATTCTGGTCGCTGTTCTGGGATGTCTGCGGCGTCATCGGCGAAAAAGGCGAGCGTCATCTCGTCGACGGCGACCGCATGCCGGGCGCATCGTTCTTTCCCGACGCGCGCATCAACTTTGCCGAAAATCTGCTGCGCGAAAGTGGCGCGGGCGACGCGATGGTGTTCCGCGGCGAGGATAAACTGCAGACGCGCTGGAGCTGGGACGATCTGCGGGCACTTGTCTCGCGATTGCAGCAGGCCCTGCAGGCGGCCGGCATCGGTCAGGGCGACCGCGTCGCGGCGATGATGCCGAACCTGCCCGAAACCATCGCGCTGATGCTGGCGGTGACGTCGATGGGCGCGATCTGGTCGTCGTGCTCGCCGGACTTCGGCGAGCGCGGTGTGCTCGACCGGTTCGGTCAGATCGAGCCGAAGGTTTTCGTTACAGTCGACGGCTATTGGTACAACGGCAAACGGCTGTCGCTGACCGAGAAGCTCAAGGGCATCGTGCCGCAGCTTCCGTCGGCGACGACGGTCGTCATCGTGCCGTATCTCGGCGACGCCGATGCGGTCGCCAAGGACGTACCGCGCGCGGTGACGCTCGATGCCTTTCTCAAGCCGAATGCCCCGAAAGCTGTCACCTTCACGCGTCTGGCGTTCAATCATCCGGTCTATATTCTCTACTCATCGGGCACGACCGGTGTGCCGAAATGTATCGTGCATGGCGCGGGCGGCACCTTGCTGCAGCACCTGAAGGAACACCGCCTGCAATGCGACGTGCGGCCGGGCGATCGCATGTTCTACTTCACCACCTGCGGCTGGATGATGTGGAACTGGCTGGCCTCGGGCATCGGCTCGGGCGCGACGCTTGTTCTGTTCGACGGCTCGCCCTTCGCGCCGAAGGAAAGCGTGCTTTTCGATTACGCGCAGGAAGAAAAGATCACGCTGTTCGGCACGTCGGCGAAATATATCGACGCCTGCAAGAAGGCGGGGCTCGCGCCGGCGCGCACACATGATCTCTCTGCGCTGCGGCTGATCACCTCGACCGGCTCTCCGCTCGCGGCGGAAAGCTTCGATTACGTCTATCGCGACATCAAGGCCGACGTGCACCTCGCCTCCATCTCCGGAGGCACCGACATCGTCTCCTGCTTCGTGCTCGGCGATCCCACTGCGCCGGTCTGGCGCGGCGAGATCCAGGCCGCGGGTCTTGGCATGGCGGTGGATGTCTGGTCGGAGGACGGAAAGCCGGTGCGCGAACAGAAAGGCGAGCTCGTCTGCACCAAGGCGTTTCCGTCGATGCCGGTCATGTTCTGGAACGATCCCGACGGCAAGAAATATCGCACCGCCTATTTCGATCGCTTTCCGAATGTCTGGTGCCATGGCGACTTTGCCGAATGGACGAGGCATGGCGGCCTCATCATCCATGGCCGCTCGGACGCCACGCTCAATCCCGGCGGTGTGCGTATCGGTACGGCGGAAATCTACGCCCAGGTCGAGCAGATCCCCGAAGTGACCGAGGCGCTCGCCATCGGTCAGGACTGGGACAATGACGTGCGCGTGGTGCTGTTCGTGCGGCTGCGCGACGGCGTCGCGCTTGACGACGCGTTGCGCGAAACTATCAAGAAGAAAATCAGAATCGGCGCGAGCCCGCGTCACGTTCCGGCAAAGATCGTTCAGGTCGCCGATATTCCGCGCACCAAGTCCGGCAAGATCACCGAACTCGCCGTGCGCGACGTGATTCACGGCCGGCCGGTGAAGAACACCGAAGCACTCGCCAATCCCGAGGCGCTGGCGCTGTACCGAGACCTCGGCGAGCTGCGGACGTGAGGGATGCGGCTTTCGAACCTGGCGCGAGCTTGGCGCGACCAAGCAGCAACACAGGGTCGAAACGCCATGCTGACCGATGCTTTCAGCGCTTTTCTTTTCACAGTGCCGCAGCTTTTCGGCGCCACCATCTGCTTCATCGTGTTGCTCGGCTTCTGGCGTGGATTGAGTTTGCGGCCGCACGAGCCGGATCAACGCGCGCCCGCGCGAATGTGGTGAGGTGGCGAAGTGTGAGGCTGCTCACGCCGGCGCAGGCTCATCCTGCGGATAGAGCGCGGCGTCGGCATACCGTACCATCCGGATCACCGGCAGGTCGCGCGCGCGTTGCTGCAAATTGTCTCAGGCGGCGCAGGCGCCGCGGCGGACCTGCCGATCAGGTCTCGTCGTCGGTCTTGTCCTTGCCGCCGATCTGCTTGAGTTTGGCGAACACGGCGCTGACGTCCATGTCCTCCTTCGACTTCTGCGCGGCGGGCGCGGGTTCTTCCTCGGGCTCCGACGGAGCGGTCGTGACCGAGGCGGGCAGCAGCGTGACCTGGCCGGCGTCGGAAGGCGCAGGCTTTTCCTTGGCGGCGCGGCTCACTTCGAGATCGAGGTCGATCTGCGTGCAGAGGCCAAGCGTGACCGGATCGAGCGGCTGCAGGTTCGCCGCGTTCCAGTGCGTGCGGTCGCGGATGCCCTGGATCGTCGACTTCGTCGTGCCGACGAGACGCATGATCTGGCTGTCCTTCAGCTCAGGATGGTTGCGGATGAGCCAGAGGATGGCATTCGGCCGGTCCTGCCGGCGCGAGACGGGCGTGTAACGAGGGCCGCGCTTGCTCTTCTGCTCGGGGACGCGAACCTTGCGTTCGGCGAGCTTGAGCCGCGAATTCGGATCGGCTTCCGCCGCCTCGATTTCCTCGCGCGTGAGCTGGCCGGTCTGGATCGGGTCGAGACCCTTGATGCCTTGCGCTGAATCCCCATCGGCGATGGCCTTCACTTCCAGCGGGTGCAGTTTGCAGAAATCGGCGACCTGATCGAAGGTCAGGGCGGTATTGTCCAGGAGCCAAACGGCGGTTGCCTTCGGCATCAGCGGGGCGTCCATGAGGTGTCCTCCGGCAAATCGTTTCCCGTGCTTCGCCCGCCGTTCCGGGCGAAGCCTCAGGTCATCGGGGATGACTGAAAAGTGGCCGGAATATAGGGAAGTCCACCCCTCCCGGCAACCGTAAGCCGCCCTTCGGCTTGACAGGGTGGGGCGGGACCCCCCATTTCGTGATAACATTGTGCCTCAGAGGCCTCGCGGCAGGGCCGAAGGCTCGGCAAACCCCCAAAGATCGGGCGATATTTATGAATTCATCCCCTGTTCCGGCGACCGGCGACAAGCCGCCGCTCAAAGTCGTCCTTTGCTCGCCACGCGGGTTTTGCGCGGGGGTTGTGCGGGCGATCGATTCGGTCGAGCGCGCGCTCGCCATGTATGGCCCGCCGGTCTACGTGCGCCACGAGATCGTCCACAATCGGTACGTGGTGGAGAGCCTGAAGGCCAAGGGTGCCGTCTTCGTCGAGGAATTGGACGAGATCCCGGATACCGATGCTCCCGTCATCCTCTCGGCGCACGGCGTGCCGCGCGCGGTGCCGCTCGAAGCCAAGAAGCGCAATTTCTTCACCCTCGACGCTACCTGTCCGCTGGTGACCAAGGTGCATCGTGAGGCGCAGATTCACTTCAAGCGCGGCCACGAGATCGTGCTCATCGGCCATGCCGGCCATCCGGAAGTGGTCGGCACGATGGGCCAATTGCCGGATGGCGCGGTGAAGCTCGTTCAGACCGTGGCCGACGTCGACGCCTTCGAGCCGAAGGACCCGAACAAGCTCGCCTATGTCACGCAGACCACCTTGTCACTCGACGAGGTGCACGAGATGGTCGAGCACCTGAAGAAGCGCTTCCCGGCTATCGTCGGCCCGCACAAGGAAGACATCTGCTACGCCACCACCAACCGCCAGGTGGCGGTGAAGAAGGTGGCGCCGAATGTCGACGCCATGATCGTGGTCGGCGCGACCAATTCGTCGAATTCGCAGCGGCTGCGCGAAGTCGCCGAGCGCGAGGGCTGCCGCTATTCCGTGCTGATGCAGCGCGCGTCCGAGATCGACTGGGACAAGTTCGAGGGTATCACCTCGCTCGGCATCACGGCCGGCGCCTCGGCGCCCGAGGTGCTGGTCGAGGAGATCATCGACGCCTTCGCCGCGCGTTACACGATCAAGGTCGAAACGGTCTCGGCGGTGCAGGAAGACATGTTCTTCCCGCTGCCCCGCGTTCTGCGGCCCAGCGAGGCTGCGGAGTGACGCATCCGTGGCGGTCTATACTGACGTTTCCGTCGAAGACCTCTCCGCGTTCATAGCCAATTACGATCTCGGCGAGCTCCTCTCCTACAAGGGGATCGCCGAGGGCGTGGAAAATTCCAATTTCCTGCTCCACACCGGGCGCGGGCATTTCATCCTCACACTGTACGAGAAGCGCGTCGCCGCAGGCGACCTGCCGTTCTTCCTCGGGCTGATGGAGCATCTCGCCGCGCGTGGGATCAATTGTCCGCAACCGGTGAAGACGAGAAACGGCGAGACGCTGGGCAAGCTCGCCGGCCGTCCTGCGGCGATCGTGACATTTCTCGACGGCATGTGGATCAGGCGGCCCGATGCGCGCCACTGCGCCGCGGTGGGGGAGGCGCTGGCGCAATTGCATCTTGCGGGCGCGGACTTTTCCGGCCAGCGCCCGAACGCGCTCTCCGTCTCCGGCTGGCGCCCGCTTTACCAAGGTTGCTCCGAGCGCGCGGACGAGGTTCATCACGGCCTGAAGGTCGCGATCGAGAAAGAGCTCGCCTTCCTCGAAAAATCATGGCCCACGGATTTGCCGCAGGGCGTCATTCACGCCGATCTCTTTCCCGACAACGTCTTCTTTCTGGGCGATCGCCTCTCCGGGCTGATCGATTTCTATTTTGCCTGCACCGACACGCTGGCCTACGACGTCGCTATCTGTCTCAATGCGTGGTGTTTCGAGCCGGATTTTTCCTACAACGTCACCAAGGGCCGGAATCTGCTTGCCGCTTACGCCAAGACGAGGCCGCTCAACAATGCGGAGATCGACGCGCTGCCGCTGCTCGCGCGCGGATCAGCGTTGCGGTTCCTGCTGACGCGCCTCGTTGACTGGCTCAACGTGCCACCCGGCGCGCTGGTGCGGCCGAAAAGTCCGCAAGAATATTTTCGCAAACTGCGCTTTCATCAGTCGGCGACGAGCGTGCGCGACTACGGCATTGCATTGAAGGAAGTCACCGCATGAGCAATCCGCACGTCGTGATCCATACCGACGGCGCGTGCTCAGGCAATCCCGGCCCCGGCGGCTGGGGTGCGATCCTTGAATTCGGCGACCACAAGAAGGAGCTGAAGGGCGGTGAAGCGCATACCACCAACAATCGCATGGAACTGATGGCCGCGATCTCGGCGCTGGAGGCGCTGACCAAGCCTTGCGATGTTGATCTTCACACCGACAGCCAGTATCTGCGCGACGGCATTACGAGCTGGATCAAGAAGTGGAAGTCCAACGGCTGGAAGACGGCCGAAAAGAAGCCGGTGAAGAATGTCGATCTGTGGCAGCGGCTCGATGCGGCGCTCGCGCGCCACCACATCAAGTGGCACTGGGTCAAAGGCCACGCCGGCCACGACATGAACGAGCGGGCCGATCAGCTTGCGCGCGAAGGCATCATCGCCGTCAAGGCCGGCGCGATCGGTGCGTTGAGCCGCTAGCCAAACGCAATGGGCGCGATGCGAGGGTTTGATCCACACATTTTGCTTAGCGGACGCACTGCGCCTTCCTAAATGAGATGGCCGGGACAAGCCCGGCCATGACGACATCGTTTATGACTGACGCGATCAGAGCTGCTTCATCAGATTGTCAGCGCCGGAGAGATCGGCCTTGCCCGGCGCATCCTCGATGTTCAGCGACTTGACGACGCCGTCCTCGACAATCATCGAATAGCGCTTCGAGCGCATGCCAAGGCCATTGCCGGACGCGTCGAGCTCAAGTCCGATCGCCTTGGCGAAATCGGCGTTGCCGTCGGAGAGAAATTCGACCTTGCCGTCCGCGCTGGATGCCTTCAGCCATGCATCCATCACGAACACGTCGTTCACGGCGGTGACGAGAATGGAATCGATACCCTTGGCCTTGATCGCATCCGCGTTCTTGACGAAGCCGGGCATGTGATTCTTGTGGCACGTCGGCGTGAATGCGCCGGGAACGGCAAACAGGACCACCTTCTTGCCCTTGAAAATCTCGTCCGTCGTCTTCGGCTTCGGACCGTCCGGCGTCATGACGCGAAAGGTGGCATTGGGCAGACGATCGCCGACTTTGATGGGCATTGGATGTCCTCTCCGCTGGGGGTTTCGGTTCGGCTTTGAAAAAGATGCCGTTCGCAATGGGCGGCAAAATAACGCAATGCGCGGATTAGTCGAGCCGGATCACGGTCTCGATGGCCTTGTCTCCGGCGACCGCCGTCAGTTTGAGTTCGGCGCCCTCGGCTTTGCCGCCCGGCGGCAAACCATCAAGCGCGAACACGAAACGCTGCTCGCCATTTGCCGCACCATCCGCAGGCTCCGGCAATGGCAACGCCCAATCGGGCGTCGGTCCCTCGGCGA
>CAZSAW010000031.1:0-35411 GCA_964604745.1 uncultured Hyphomicrobiales bacterium | reverse complement strand
GAACACCGTCTTCCTGCTTGTAGGCCTGATCGTGTTCTTCATCGACAACGATCAGGCCGAGATCGGCATATGGCAGAAACAGCGCCGAGCGCGCGCCGACGATCACCGAGACCTCCGCATCGGCCACCGCGCGCCACGTCTTCTGCCGCGTGCGCGGCGACAACTGCGAATGCCATTCTGCCGGCGGAACGCCGAAGCGCGCGGTGAAGCGGTCGAGGAATTGGGCGGTCAGCGCGATCTCCGGCATCAGAATGAGCGTCTGGCGGCCGCGGCGGATATTTTCCGCCACGGCCTCGAAATACACTTCGGTTTTGCCCGAGCCGGTGACGCCGTCGACAAGCGTGACGGAAAAACCGCCGGCCGCGCTCGCGCGCATTGCCTCTGCCGCCGCCTTCTGCGCCTCCGTGAAATCGGGGATCTGATGATCGGGATTGGGTGCTTTCGCGACCGGCTCGGGCGGCAGCACGAGCGTCTCAAGCGTGCCTTCGTCGATCAGGCCATCGATTACGCCGGCGGACACGCCGGCTTCCTGCGCTGCTTCGCTCTTGCTGCGCACCATGCCGTCGGCGAAGAGCGCGATGGCTCGCTGACGCGCCGCCGTCATGCGCTGCGGCGTCGGCCCCGACAGACGCACCCCGACGCGTTCGCGCTCCGGGCCTAGGTGCTCACCCATACGCATGGTCATGCGCAGGATCATCCCACGTGCACCAAGCGTGTAATTTGCAACCCAATCGACGAAGTGGCGCAACTCTTCCTTGAGCGGAGGAACGTCCAGCTTTCCGATGATGTCTTTCAGCTTGTTGTGCAATCCGGGACGCGGATTGCCGTCGCCCCAGACCACGCCGATATATTCGGTCGCGCCAAACGGCACGCCGACGAAATCGCCGGGCGCAACGTTCACGCCGTCCGGCACCCGATAGGAATAGGCCTGATCGAGCGCGACCGGCACGACGACATCGACGATCCGTTTGGCCATGGGCCCTATGTGGTAGGCCGATTCCCGGCTTTTAAGGAAGGATGAAGGAAGCGGTGACACTCTGCCCCGCATGACCGATTTCGCCTTCGCCGCCCCGGATGTCGCGCCGGAAATCGCGCGCTGGCTGGCGCATTTATCGGTCGAAAGGCGCATGTCGGCCAAAACGGTCGAGGCCTATGGGCGCGACGTCGCCCAGTGGCTTTCCTTTCTCGCCGAGCATCGAGGCGGCGCGCCGACGCTCAAGCAGGTTGGTGCGATCGAGCCGCAGGACATGCGTGCCTTCATGGCCGCGCGCCGCGCCGAGGGCATCGGCGCCCGCTCCCTGATGCGGTCGCTGGCCGGCTGCCGCTCCTTCGCGCGCTTCCTTGAGCGCAACGGCAAGGGAAAGGTCGCAGCGCTCTCGGCCATACGCTCGCCGAAGATCGCTCGCACGCTGCCGAAGCCACTTGGAATCACCGCGGCGCAACGCATCGCCGACGTCGACCTGCGCGCGGGTGAAGAGCGTGCCCCGTGGATTCTCGCCCGCGATGCCGCCGTGCTAGCGCTCCTGTACGGCTCCGGTCTGCGCATTGCCGAAGCACTGTCGTTGACACGCAGTGACGTACCTGCGCCCGGGAAGGGCGACGTCCTGGTCGTCACCGGCAAGGGCAACAAGACGCGCATGGTGCCAGTGCTGCCACAAGTCCTTTCTCTTATCGCCGATTATCTTTCGCTGTGCCCGCATCATCTGACGGATAGTTCACCGCTTTTTGTCGGCGCCAAGGGCGGACCGCTTTCGCCCCGCATCATCCAGCTTGCCATGGCGCGCCTGCGCGGCGCTCTCGGCCTGCCGGACACCGCAACGCCGCATGCGTTACGGCACTCGTTCGCCACTCACCTTCTGGCACGTGGCGGCGACTTGCGTGCCATCCAGGAACTGCTGGGGCACGCCTCGCTTTCGACCACGCAGATTTACACGGCGGTCGACAGCGAACGCCTGCTCGAGGCCTATCGCGCCGCGCATCCGCGCGCGTCGACATCGCGATCCTGAGGACTTCACGCTCTTGCTTTTCACGCGGCGCTTTGGTGAAACCTGCGCCGCGTTCAAAGTCGGGAGGGGATTATGGCGGGACCGCACGAGCAACTGGAACATGCCGAGCATGTCGAGCATGCCGCAGGGCACAACAAGCAGATTGCGCTGCTGATTGCGGTGCTCGCGCTGTTTCTTGCCTTTTCTGAAACGCTTGGCAAAAGCGCGCAGACGTCGGCGATCAGCGACAACGTCGAAGCCTCCAATCTCTGGGCCTTTTTCCAGGCAAAAACGATCCGCATGACCGCCGTGCGAACCGCGGCCGATATCGCCAAGCTCGATCTTCCCGCGACCGCCGATCCGGCGGTCAAGGCCGCGAAAGAAAAGCAGATCGACACGTGGCAGAAGACCGCAGCGCGCTATGACGACGAGCCGGAGACGAACGAGGGGCGCAAGCAGCTCGCCGAGCGAGCCAAGGAGGCGGAACACAAGCGGGATCTGGCGCTGGCCCGTTATCACCACTACGAGATCGCGTCAGCGGCCTACCAGATCGGGATCGTGCTGGCCTCGGCTGCCGTGATCACTGGGATGATAGCGCTTGCGTTCATATCAGGCGCGCTCGGTGTGGCGGGGCTCGTCTTCACCGCGATCGGCTTGTTCGCGCCGCATGCGGTGCACCTGTTCTGAGGATCCGTTCGGAGCGACGCCGTCACATATGAATCGCGCGTTTGGCGACGGCGAGCGCCGCTTCCTTGACCGCTTCGGGCAAGGTGGGATGCGCGTGGCAGGTGCGCGCGATGTCCTCGGCTGAGGCGCCGAATTCCATCGCCACCGCAGCTTCGGCGATCATGTTGCCGGCATCCGAGCCGACGATGTGAACGCCAAGCACACGGTCGTTTCTGGCGTCGGCAAGAATCTTCACGAAGCCGTCGGTCTGCTGGTTGGCCTTGGCGCGCCCGTTAGCAGTGAATGGAAACTTTCCGACATTGTACGCAATGCCGGCCGATTTCAGCTCTTCTTCCGATTTTCCGACCGACGCGATTTCCGGCATCGTGTAGACGACATTCGGGATGACGCCGTAGTTCACGTGCCCGGCCTGGCCGGCGAGAATTTCAGCCGCCGCAACACCTTCATCCTCCGCCTTGTGCGCGAGCATCGGCCCCGAGATCACGTCGCCGATGGCATAAATTCCCGGCACATTCGTCGCATAATGCCCATCGGTCTTGACGCGCCCACGCTCGTCCTGCGCGACGCCGATATCCTTGAGCCCAAGTCCGTCGGTGTAGGGCACGCGCCCGATCGACACGAGCACGACATCAGCCTCGATGATCTCCGCTGCGCCACCCTTGGCCGGCTCGACCGTCACCTTGAGCTTTTTCCCCGACGCATCGACCGCAGTGACTTTCGACGACAGCCTGAATGTCGTGCCCTGCTTTTCGAACAGACGCTGGGCCTGACGCCGCACCTCGCCGTCCATGCCGGGAAGCGCACCATCGAGAAATTCGACGACCGTTACCTCGCTGCCGAGCCGCCGCCACACCGAGCCGAGTTCGAGCCCGATGACGCCGGCACCGACGACGAGCAATTTCTCCGGCACCTTGTCCAGCGCCAGCGCGCCGGTCGACGACACGATGCGCTTCTCATCGATGTCGATGCCCTTCAGTTTCGCCACATCGGAGCCGGTGGCGATGACGATGTTTTTCGTCTCCACCGTCTGCATCTTGCCGTCGGTGCTCTTCACTTCGATCTTGCCCGGCGCGACGATACGGCCGGTGCCGTGAATGCTGTCGATCTTGTTCTTCTTGAACAGGAAGTCGACGCCTTTCACGTTGCCGTCGACCGCCTGATCCTTGAAGGCAAGCATCGCCTTGAGGTCGAGTTTCGGCTTGCCGACACTGATGCCCATCTTGGCGAAGGAATGACCAGCCTCGTCGAACAATTCCGAAGCATGCAGCAGCGCCTTCGATGGAATGCAGCCGACGTTGAGGCACGTGCCCCCATGCGTCGCGCGTTTCTCGACGACGCCGACTTTCATGCCAAGTTGCGCCGCGCGGATGGCGCAGACATAGCCTCCGGGACCGGTACCGATGACGACAAGATCGTAAGCCATGTCAACCAACTTCCTTTTCAATCAGGTTTAACCAGCGTCATCGCAACGGCGTGAGCGTTTCCTGGGCCCGGCCGGCGTCCCACAATCCGGTCAGCGTGCCGTCTGCGTTGAGGGCGTAGACGATCGGCATGGCACCGCCCCAATTGACAGTCAGCACATTGCCATCGCGAAACCCGGTGCCGCTGTAACTGGTTTCGCCGGTTTTCCAGGCCAAATGGAATTCATCGCCGCGCCGGGTCACGCGGGTCGTGCCGGAATAAGGCGTGCCGTCGGGATTCTTGCCCTCGACGCGATACTGACCTTGCGGCAACGGCGCGGGCGCGCTGTCAACGCTGGTAAACAATTCCAGCCGGTCGGTCGCCGAACCGTCGGCCCACTCGCCTTCCAACACACCTTGGCGATTGAACGTGTAGATAACCGGATGTTTCTGGTTCCAGTTCACGACCAGCATCTTTCCGGCCAGCTCGGCGGTGCCGCGAAACCGGTCCTTGGCAACCCACCACGTGAAACGCGCGCGGTCGCCGCGTGGCACCACCGTCGCCATGCCGACATATTTTGTTCCGTTCGGATTCGTCCCGGTCTCGCGATAAATGCCGGCGAGCTTGGCGAGCTGCTTTGGCGCTTCATCCCTGATGATGGCTTGGGACGTGTCCGCAACGGCGGACGCCGGCAGACTCCGCGGGCGAAACACGAAATCGCCGAAGAACGACGAGGACAACCACGGCGTCTGTTCACCGCGCGTCTCCTGATAGACGCCCTTCAGCGTGCGCTTGAAGGTGTCCTCGATCGACAAGTCCGCGGTGCGGATCGATTGCACGAGGTACTTCGTATAGGGGCTGTTGCGTCCGGCGCCGTCGAGAGCCACTGCACCCGGCGAGGTGGAGTAGGACAGAAACAAGCTTGCATTGGTGTCTATGCGGGTGAGGCCCCGAGCAGCGGCGTCGGTCGCAAAGGGATTGTCGCGGCATGCATCCAGAATCACGACATTCAGGCCGGGATGCGACTTCGCCATTGCGTCGACGGCCTCGCTGGCGCTGACGGCGCTATCCTTTATCTCGTTGGCGTTGGCAAATCTGCCATCGACCGGCAGGAGATAATTTTCACCTGCTATCTGCACGCCATGACCGGCGAAAAAAAACAGGCCGACGCCGCCTTTCGATTTCAGCGCGCTGACGAAGGCCGCGATCGCGTCCTGCATCGAGCGGCGGTCGGCATCAAGTCGCAGATCGACATCGAAGCCCGCCTCCCGCAGGGCTGCCGCCATGTCCGAAGCATCATTCCTCGGATTGACCAGAGGCAGTGTTGGATAGGCCGAATTGCCGATCACCAGTGCGGTGCGGGCGTATGCGCCTTCGGCCGCGACCAGCACGACGAAAAACAGCGCCGCGACGCAAAGGAGCGCCGACTTCATCAGTCTGAGTTCCATCTGCCCCACTCCGTCGGCGAGACAACGCGATGCAAAACGCTCGATGCGGGCCTACAGGTCGAGCACAAGCCTCGCCGGATCTTCGAGGTTTTCCTTCACGCGCACGAGGAATGTCACTGCCTCGCGGCCATCGACGATGCGATGATCGTAGGACAGCGCCAGATACATCATCGGCCGGGCTTCGATCTTGCCGCCCATGACCATCGGCCGCTCCTGAATCTTGTGCATGCCGAGAATGCCGGACTGAGGCGCATTCAGGATCGGTGTTGACATCAGCGAACCATAGACGCCGCCGTTTGAAATCGTGAAGGTGCCGCCCTGCATCTCCTCGATCTTGAGCACTCCGTCACGCGCGCGGCGGCCAAAATCGGCGATCGACTTCTCGATTTCAGCAAGCGACTTGCGATCGCAATCGCGCACCACCGGCACGACGAGCCCACGCTCCGTCCCGACGGCGACGCCGATGTGATAATAGTTCTTGTAGATGAGATCGGTGCCGTCGATCTCGGCATTGACCGCCGGAATTTCCTTCAGCGCCTGCACGCAGGCGCGCACGAAGAAGCCCATGAAGCCGAGCTTCACCCCGTGTTTCTTCTCGAACAGGTCCTTGTATTGATTGCGGAGGTCCATCACCGCCTTCATGTCGACCTCATTGAAGGTCGTCAGCATGGCGGCGGTGTTCTGCGCATCCTTCAGCCGGCGCGCGATGGTCTGGCGCAGCCGCGTCATCTTCACGCGCTCTTCACGTGCCGCATCGTCGGGGATTGACGGAGCGCGGACCTGGACCGCGGCGGCAGGCTGCGCGACGGCAAGCGGCTGCGAGGCGGCGCGTTCGATGGCGGCGAGCATATCGCCCTTCGTCACCTGCCCGTGCATGCCGGTGCCAGGGACGCTTGCGGCGTCGATCCCGCTCTCGGCCGACAGCTTGCGGACGGACGGGGGCGCCGGCATATCCTTCGTCACCGGCTGTTCCGGCCCCGCGCCGATCGGCTTCGTCTTCGATGTCTTCTCGTCCGGCTTGCCCGTTGCACTGGCGGCAGGTTTCGTCGTTGCAGCCGCCGCAGCCGGCTTGGCTGCAGCAGCGGCCCCTTCCTTGATCTGACCCAGCAAGGCGCCGACCGCGACGGTGTCGCCGTCTTTTGCCGCGATATCGGCAAGCACGCCCGCGGCGGGCGCCGGCACTTCGATCGTCACCTTGTCGGTCTCGAGTTCGACCAGTGGCTCGTCGACGGCGACGGAGTCGCCGGCCTTCTTGAACCATTTGCCGATCGTCGCCTCGGCGACCGATTCGCCAAGCGTCGGAACGCGGATGTCAGCCATGGGGTGCTCTCTTGTCTCGTCTTCGGGATCGTCAAGGCCGGCACACAAGCCCGGCCACGACAGCGCCATGCCTATCCCAATGCCTCGTCCAGCAATTGCTTAAGCTGCGCAACGTGCTTCGACATCAGGCCGGTCGCCGTCGCCGCCGAAGCCGGACGCCCGGCATAGCGCGGCTGCTTGTGCTTGGCACCGACCTGTTCGAGCACCCAGCGCAGGAACGTGTCGACGAAGAACCAGGCGCCCATGTTGCGCGGCTCCTCCTGGCACCAGACAATTTCCGCGTGCTTGAAACGCGACAATTCGGCCACCAGCGCCTTCGACGGGAACGGATAGAGCTGCTCGACGCGGAAGAGATAGATGTCGTCAATGCCGCGCTTCTCGCGCTCCTCGTAGAGGTCGAAATAGACCTTGCCGCTGCAGAGCACGACGCGGCGGATCTTGCTGTCGGCGACGAGCTTAATCTTCTCGCCCTTGAGCATCTGCGCGTCGTCCCACAACACGCGGTGGAAGGTGGTGTCGTTCGCCAGTTCATCGAGACGCGACACCGCTCTTTTATGACGCAACAGCGACTTCGGCGTCATCAGGATGAGCGGCTTGCGAATCTCGCGCTTCAACTGGCGGCGCAGGATGTGGAAATAGTTCGCCGGTGTCGTGCAATTGGCGACCTGCATGTTGTCTTCTGCGCACATCTGCAGAAAGCGCTCGAGCCGGGCGGAGGAATGCTCTGGCCCCTGCCCTTCATAGCCATGCGGCAACAAGCAGACGAGGCCGGACATGCGCAGCCACTTGCGCTCGGCCGATGAAATGAACTGGTCGAAAACGACCTGCGCGCCGTTGGCGAAATCGCCGAATTGCGCTTCCCACATGGTAAGCGCATTGGGCTCGGCGGTGGAGTAGCCGTATTCGTAGCCGAGGACGGCCTCTTCCGAGAGACTCGAATTGAGCACCTCGTAGCGGCCTTGGCCGTCGCGCACATGATTGAACGGCGTATAGCGCGCCTCGGTTTCCTGATCGAACAGAACCGAATGCCGCTGCGAGAACGTGCCGCGCTCCGAATCCTGGCCGGACAGGCGCACGCGATGCCCTTCCATCAGCAGCGAGCAGAAGGCGAGCGCTTCCGCCGTCGCCCAGTCGATGCCTTCGCCCGTCTCGATCGCCTTACGGCGATTGTCGAGGAAACGCTGGATCGTCTTGTGCACGTGGAAGTCCACGGGGACAGACGTGATTTTCTGTCCGATCTCTTTCAGAATCTTGGCATCAATGCCGGTATTGCCGCGGCGCGGGTCGTCGACCTCGCCGGCAGCCTTCAGCCCGGACCACCGGCCGTCGAGCCAGTCGGCCTTGTTCGGCTTGTAGCCCGACCCCGCTTCGAACTCGACCTCGAGCCTGGCGCGCCAGTCCGCCTTCATCTTCTCGATTTCAGCCTCGGTGATGACGCCCTCGCCGACAAGCTTCTTGGAATAGATGTCGAGCGTGGACGGATGCGAGCGGATCTTCTTGTACATCAGCGGCTGCGTGAACGACGGCTCGTCGCCTTCGTTGTGACCGAAGCGCCGGTAGCAGAACATGTCGATGACGACCGGCTTTGCAAATCTCTGCCGGTATTCGGTCGCGACCTTGGCCGCGAACACCACCGCCTCGGGATCGTCGCCGTTCACGTGGAAGATCAGCGCCTCGATCATCTTCGCGACGTCGGACGGATAGGGCGACGAGCGCGAATAGCGCGGATAGGTCGTGAAGCCGATCTGGTTGTTGACGATGAAATGCAGCGAGCCGCCGGTCTTGTAGCCCTTCAGATCGGAGAGACCGAAACACTCTGCGACCACACCTTGGCCGGCAAACGCCGCATCGCCATGAATGAGCAGCGGCAGCACCATCGACCGCTCGGTCGGAGACGCGCCGTGCTGGTCCTGCTTGGCGCGCACTTTGCCGAGCGTGACGGGATCGACGATTTCCAGGTGCGACGGATTTGGCGTCAGCGACAGATGCACTTTGTTGTTATCGAACTCGCGGTCGGATGACGCGCCGAGATGATATTTGACGTCGCCCGAACCCTCGATTTCGTCTGGCGTCGCGGACCCGCCCTTGAATTCGTGGAACAGCACGCGATGCGGCTTCGCCATCACCTGCGTCAGCACGTTGAGCCGGCCGCGATGCGGCATCCCGACGACGATTTCCTTCACGCCGAGATTGCCGCCGCGCTTGATGATCTGCTCGAGCGCCGGGATCAGCGACTCGGCGCCATCGAGACCGAAGCGCTTCGTGCCGGTGAACTTGACGTCGAGGAATTTCTCGAAGCCTTCCGCTTCGACCAGCTTGTTCAGGATCGCGCGCTTGCCCTCGCGCGTGAATGAAATTTCCTTGTCCTTGCCTTCGATGCGCTCCTGAATCCAGGCCTTCTGCGCACCATTCGAGATGTGCATGAATTCGACGCCGAGCGTCTGGCAATAAGTGCGGCGCAGGATCGTGACGATCTCGCGCATGGTCGCGAATTCAAGCCCGAGCACCTTGTCGAGGAAAATCTTGCGGTCCATGTCGGCTTCCTGGAAGCCGTAGGAGCGCGGATCGAGTTCTTCCTCGTTCTTTTCCGGTTCGAGATCGAGCGGATCGAGCTTAGCGTGGAAATGGCCGCGAATGCGATAGGCGCGGATAAGCATGAGCGCGTGAATGGAATCGCGCGTCGCCTGCTGGACATCGGTCGCCGACAATTCGACGCCGCGCGACTGCGCCTTGCCCCTGATCTTTCCGGCGAGCGCGGGCTCAAGCGCGGCCCAATTGCCGTCAAGGGCGGCGACAAGTTCGCCGTTGCCGACCGGCGGCCAGTTCGGCTTGGTCCACGAGGCGCCGCGCGCGCTCTTGGCGACGTTCTGCGGATCATCCTTCAGGCTCTTGAAGAAGTCCTGCCACTCCGCATCGACCGACGCCGGGTCGGCTTCGTAGCGGGCGTAGAGGCCCTCGATATAGGCGGCGTTGCCGCCATAGAGGAATGAGGTGAGAGCGAATGCGGCGTTCGCGTCCTGGCGAGACATGGCGAGGTCCTGATGATCGGACTGAAAGGCCGTCTAAGCGGCCTGTTCTTGGGTTCGAATCGGCTTCAACAGCCCCCGGCCGATCCGTTCTATATTTAAGAACGCGATTGAGCCACGATAAGATGACGAAAGAATGAACTAGGATTTCAATACTTCGACGAGGGTTTTTCCGACCCGAGCCGGGGACGGCGACACCCTGATCCCGGCCGATTCCATGGCCGCGACCTTCGACCCCGCGTCGCCTTTGCCGCCGGAAATGATCGCGCCGGCATGGCCCATGCGGCGGCCCGGGGGCGCGGTGCGGCCGGCGATGAAACCGACCATCGGCTTCTTGCGCCCGCGCTTCGCCTCGTCCTTGAGAAACTGCGCGGCGTCCTCTTCGGCAGAGCCGCCGATCTCCCCGATCATGATGATCGACTCGGTCTTGGGATCGGCGAGAAACATTTCCAGCACTTCGATGAATTCGGTGCCCTTTACCGGATCGCCGCCGATACCGACCGCGGTCGTCTGCCCCAGCCCCTCGCGCGTCGTCTGAAACACGGCTTCATACGTAAGCGTGCCGGAGCGCGAAACGATGCCGACGCTGCCGGGCTTGAAGATGTTGCCCGGCATGATGCCGATCTTGCACGCACCGGCCGTCATCACACCCGGACAATTCGGCCCGATCAGACGCGACTTCGATCCGCACAGCGAACGCTTCACCTTCACCATGTCAGCGACAGGAATGCCTTCGGTGATGCAGACGATGAGCGGGATCTCCGCTTCGATTGCTTCGGCAATCGCATCGGCGGCGCCGGCCGGCGGCACATAGATGACGCTTGCCGTCGCGCCGGTTTTGTCTTTCGCCTCTTGCACCGTGTCAAACACCGGCAGGTTGAGATGCGTGGTGCCGCCTTTGCCGGGCGATGTGCCACCGACCATCTTCGTGCCGTAGGCGATCGCCTGTTCGGAATGAAAGGTGCCATTCTTGCCGGTGAAGCCCTGGCAGATGACCCTGGTGTTCTTGTCGATGAGAATGGACATCACGCGGCCTTTTTGACTGCGGCAACGATCTTTTGCGCGGCATCGTCGAGGTCGTCGGCGGAGACGACGTTCAGTTTCGAATCGGCAATGATCTTCTTGCCGAGTTCGACATTGGTGCCTTCGAGACGAACCACCAGCGGCACTTTCAGGCCGACTTCCTTCACCGCCGCGACCACGCCTTCGGCGATGATGTCGCACTTCATGATGCCGCCGAAGATATTGACGAGAATCCCCTTCACCTTCGGGTCGGAGGTGATGATCTTGAACGCCGCCGTTACCTTCTCCTTGCTCGCGCCGCCGCCAACGTCGAGGAAGTTTGCAGGCTCTGCCCCGTAGAGCTTGATGATGTCCATAGTCGCCATGGCGAGACCCGCACCATTGACCATGCAGCCGATCGAGCCGTCGAGCGCGATGTAATTCAGATCGTATTGCGACGCCTCGATTTCCTTCTCGTCCTCCTCGGTCTTGTCGCGCAGCGCGACAATATCGGCGTGACGGAACAGCGCGTTGTCGTCGAACCCGACCTTGGCATCGAGGCAAATAAGCTTGTTGTCCTTGGTGACGACAAGCGGATTGATCTCGAGCAGGCTCATGTCCTTGTCGACGAAAGCGCGATAGAGATTGGTGAGCAGCGGGCTCATCTGCTTTTGCAGATCCGCGTCGAGATTGAGCGCCTTGGCGATGCGGCGCACATGGTGCGGGCAGATGTTCGCGACCGGATCGACGGTGATGGTTGCGATCTTCTCCGGCGTCTTGTGGGCAACCTCTTCGATGTCCATTCCGCCTTCGGTCGAAACGACGATGGCGACACGCGAAGTGACGCGATCCACCAGCATCGAGAGATAGAACTCTTTCGCAATCGCCGAGCCTTCCTCGATGTACAGGCGATGCACTTGCTTGCCCTTCGGACCGGTCTGGTGCGTCACCAGCGTCGAGCCGAGGATGCGTGCCGCTTCCGTTTTCACATCGTCGATCGATTTGACGACCTTGACGCCGCCCGCCTTGCCGCGGCCGCCGGCATGAATCTGCGCCTTCACCACCCATACCGGGCCGCCCAATTCATTCGCCGCTTTCACCGCCTCGTCGACGGAAAAGGCGGGACTGCCGCGCGGCACCGCAACGCCGAAATCGCGTAACACGGCCTTGGCCTGATATTCGTGGATGTTCATACCAATCCCACTCGTCTCATCGCCTGCACCGGCAGGGCGATCCCGCCACACCGTCAATTCTTCACTGTCATCAAGTCCGCAGATGCCGCGTCTTCGCGATGCGTCTGCGCGTCAAATCACTTTCCCAAATCCGGCGCGATCTTCAGGCACGCATCGACCAACGTCTGGACGGCGTTGACCGAATTCTGAAACATGTCGCGCTCGCCGCCAGACAATTCGATGTCGACCACGCGCTCGACGCCCTTTGCGCCGATCACCACCGGCACCCCGACGTAAAGATTTTTGACGCCATATTCGCCGTTGAGCCAGGCCGCGCAGGGCAGCACGCGCTTCTTGTCCCTGAGATAGCTTTCCGCCATCGCGATGGCCGACGATGCCGGCGCGTAAAACGCGGAACCGGTCTTCAGCAGATTGACGATCTCGGCCCCGCCATTCGCGGTGCGCTTGACGATTTCGTCGATGCGCGCCTGCGTCGTCCATTTCATTTTGACGAGATCGGGCAGCGGAATGCCCGCGACGGTCGAATAACGTGGCAGCGGCACCATCGTGTCGCCGTGCCCGCCAAGAACGAAGGCTGTCACGTCCTCGACCGAGACATTGAATTCGTCGGCGAGGAAATAACGGAAGCGCGCCGAGTCCAGCACGCCGGCCATTCCGACCACCATCTGCTTCGGCAGGCCGCAATATTTCTGCAGCGCCCAGACCATCGCATCGAGCGGGTTCGTGATGCAGATGACGAATGCGTTGGGCGCGTATTTCTTAATGCCGGCGCCCACCTGCTCCATCACCTTCAGATTGATGCCGAGCAGATCGTCGCGGCTCATGCCTGGTTTACGCGGCACACCGGCGGTGACGATGCAAACCGACGCGCCTTCGATCGCGTCATATGAATTCGCGCCGGCAAGGCGGGCGTCGAACCCTTCAACCGTCGACGATTGGGCAATGTCGAGTGACTTTCCTTGCGGGACGCCCTCGACAACGTCGAACATCACGACGTCGCCGAGCTCCTTGAGTCCGACGAGAAGAGCGAGGGTGCCGCCGATCTGGCCCGAGCCGATCAACGCAATCTTGGGACGCGCCATGGGAAGAACTCTTGGCTGGTGTGCACCGCGGGATCGCGGCCTGCGCGGTGGTTATCCGGTCCGACGGCGAACGACAAGCACTGCGAAAGAATGCCGTCCCCAAGCTTGTATACATTATATCAACGCAAGTTTCGCGCCTTGTCCAGCAGGCCGGAGCCGGCGAGCGTCGATTTCATTTTGCCCGCGCGGCCCGCGGGAGTAACTCGTTTCTGCCCACCCGGCACACGAAATGACCGCCAGGACACATCACCGCAGACGATGGCGATCGGTTGCCGGTACGGTGTGGCGCGGTCTCGGCCCCGGCATCATCACCGGCGCGGCCGACGACGACCCGAGCGGCATCGCTACTTATTCACAGGCCGGCGCGCAATTTGGCTTCACGCTGACGTGGACGATGTGTCTGACGCTGCCTTTCATGGCCGCGATTCAGATCATCAGCGCGTGGATCGGCTGGACGACGCAACGCGGTCTGGCGCGAAACATCGCGCAGCAATTGCCGGCTTTCCTGCTTTACATCCTCGTGACGCTCCTCGTCGTCGCGAATACGATCAATATCGCCGCCGATCTCGCGGCGATGGGCGAAGCACTGCAACTCGTCGGCGGCGGATCTCCGCTCATCTACGCATCGGCGCTCGGCGCCGGGTGCCTGCTGGCGGAAATCTTCGTCCCGTATCACCGCTATGCCGGCTACCTGAAATTCCTCACACTCGTATTGTTCGTCTATGTCGCCGCCGCATTCAGCGTGCATGTGCCCTGGGGCGCCGTGGTCACGTCAACCTTCGTTCCGAGCGTGTCGGCCGATCGCGATGTCCTGCTGATGATCGTTGCGATTTTCGGTACCACCATCAGCCCTTACCTTTTTTTCTGGCAGGCATCGCAGGAAGCCGAAGAATCCGATCTCAGCCATCGCCGGCAGCATGCAAGGGCGACAACGCCGGAAAAGCACTTTGCCCACATCTCACGGGAAACTTGGATCGGCATGCTCCTGTCGAATGTCATTGCTTTCTTCATCATCGTCACAACGGCGGCGACGCTGAATGCCAACGGCGTGACGCATATCGACACGGCCTCGCAGGCTGCCGAAGCGCTGCGGCCGATCGCGGGCGAACTGACATTCGCGATGTTCGCGGCCGGTATCATCGGGACCGGCCTGCTCGCCGTCCCGGTGCTCGCGGGCTCCGCAGCCTACGCCGTGGCGGAGACATTCGGCCTGCCCGGCAGCCTTGAAATGCCGGCAAGCCGTGCGCTTGGCTTTTATGGAATCGTCGGAGCGGCAACGCTGGGCGGTGGCGTGCTCGCGGTCACACGCATCGATCCGATCGCCATGCTGTTCTGGACCGCAGTAATCAACGGCATCGTGGCCGTGCCCGTCATGATTGCAATGATGGTCGTGGTATCGAGCCGGATTGGCCGGCAGTCCTTTGCCCTTCCACGGTCCATTCTCATACTCGGCTGGATCGCCGTCGTGCTGATGACCGCGGCTGTCGCGGCGCTTGGCTGGTCGATGGCCGTGTGACGTCAGGTATCGACGACGCGCGTGAGGTCGGATGCATCGGGATGCGCCCCATGCGGCAAGGCGAGATAGCTCTGCGATCCCATCTCGATGAGGCGCGACGCCGTGCGTTCGAACTCGGTCGCTTCGAATCCTTCCGTCGCCCGATAGAGCTCATGCGGCCCGGCCTCGGCCGAAGCGATGAGCTTGACGCCGTTGTCGTAAAGCGTGTCGATCAGCGTAATGAAACGCTTGGCGGCGTTGCGGTGGTCGTAATCCATCACCGGCACATGATCGAGTACGACCGTATGAAATTCGCGCGCGAGCCGAAGATAATCTTCCGCACTTTTCGGCTGCTCGCATAACTCGGCGAACGTGAAGCGCGCAGCGCCATGCGCGGCACGTGGCACGTGCAGAATGCGGCCCTTCACTTTCAGATCGACTGCGTGGCCCGGCGCCTGCATCGTGATGCGCGACCATGCGGCGTCGAGCGCCTGATCCGCCGCGCGATCGGCTGGCACATGCCAGACCTTGCCGCGGACGAGTTTCTCGAGCCGGTAATCCGTTCGAGCATCGAGTCGCAGCACATCCATCCGTTCTTTCAGTAGCACGATGAATGGCAGGAACAGGGAGCGGTTCAGACCGTCGCGGTAGAGATCGTCGGGCGCCGCATTGGACGTCGCCACGACCGTTACGCCGCGCTCGAAGATACACGTGAAGAGCCGCCCGAGAATCATCGCATCGGCAATATCAGTGACGTGAAATTCGTCGAAGCAGAGCAGCGAAGCCTCATCGGCGATATCGGACGCCGCGAGCAAGATCGCGTCGGTGTCGGGAATCGCGCCCGTCTTGATCTTGTCGCGCAGCTCATGCACGCGCGTATGCACGTCGCTCATGAACTCATGAAAATGCACGCGACGCTTTCGCTCG
Source organism: uncultured Hyphomicrobiales bacterium (assembly GCA_964604745.1). GTDB lineage: Bacteria > Pseudomonadota > Alphaproteobacteria > Rhizobiales > Xanthobacteraceae > Pseudorhodoplanes. The sequence goes on along the minus strand of CAZSAW010000031.1, from coordinate 19,845 downwards.
ACGGCGACCGTGTCGAAGAACAAGTCCATCAGCATGGTCTTGCCGCGCCCGACCGCGCCGAAGAGATAGAGACCCTTGATCGGAGCCTGGCGCTCGCGGTTCCCGAACATCCAGCCAAGAGCAGACGACTTGTGCGCCAGCCGGCGCGCGGCGAGGCGCTCGCCCAGCGCCGAAAGCCGCGCCGCGGCGGCCTGTTGCATCGGGTCGCGGTCGATACGGCCCGCCGCGGCGAGTTCGGCATAGCGTTCGCTGACGGAACCGGACATCAGGTCAGAGGGATGGCCGAATCCCTGAAAACATGATCCGGCGCGCTTGGAAGGAGTGATTGTCTGTCACGGATGTACAGATTTCCCAAAAGATATCAAGTGGATAACAAATTTCCGTCGCGTGAGGCCTGATTTCTTGTCGCAATTTTGCTGCAACGCAACAATATAGGTGATTCGCGGGCTCCCTTCGGGGCGCCGCTGTCTCTGGAGGAGACGAAGGAGGTCTTTGGACGCAAATGTCAGGAGACCCGAACGATGGACGAATTGCTGACCGACGGTGGAGTCATCCGCAAGCTGTGGATGTTCGAAACCGCATCTTACCGCGATCACCTGTTGCGCCTTGATTCGGCAAGCCGCCACAGCCGCTTCGGCGGCGCGGTGTCGGACGATTATATCCGCGCACATGTCAAAGACCTGAGCTATCTGGATGCGGTGCTGCACGGCTTCTTCGTGGACGGCGTGTTGCGGGGCGCCGCCGAATTGCGCCCGCTCGGCACGCGCAGCACGCGAGAAGCCGAAGCCGCATTCAGCATCGAACAACCCTGGCAAAGCCTCGGCGTCGGCTCCGCCTTGCTCGAACGCACGCTGCTCGCGGCTCGCAATCGCGGCGTGAAGTTCCTGCACATGGACTGTCTTTCGCACAACAAGCGCATGCAGCAGCTCGCGCGCAAGTTCGACGCCGAATTGACCTTCGATTTCGGTAGCGTAATCGGCGAGGTCGAAGCGGCGCGCCCCACACCCCTCTCCGTCATGCGCGAAGTTGTCGGCGACTGGCATGGCTGGGCGACGAGTTTGCTCGACGCCCAGGCCCGCATGCTCAAGACACGGTGAGTAAAATTGCGGCTTGCATGACGGCGGCATTAACCGCCCGATTGCATCCTCGGCGTAGACTGATTCGCAACCTGTCGGACGGCTTGAGTGGAACTTTCGGGAGGTCTCGATGACGAGCATGGAAATTCGCGTCTTGGGGCCGGGCAGCATCGAGGATTATCACGCACATCTTCTGCGGCTGGACATCGCCGACCGTCGCCTTCGCTTCGCCAGCGAGTCGGACGATCGCGGCATTGACGGTCATTGCCTGAAGTTGCTCGGCACGCAGGCGATCGTGATCGGTGCCTATGTCGAAGGCACGCTGCGCGCGGCCATCGAACTCGTTCCAGATCGGACCGCACGCCGCGCCGAAGCGATCTTCACTGCAGAGGCTGCATTCTCATCGCCCGGGTTGTTGCGCATGCTGATGACACGGCTGTTCGACGAGGGCCGCCGCTATCACCTTGCCACGATCGCTCTGCATGGCTTTGACGAGGACGGCTGGCTCGAACGCGCCGCGCAGCCGGCTGGCATCGAAATCAAGGCCGGGACGCCGCTGCTCGTACGTTTTGAGCCGGCGGGCATGCCGCCGATGACGGCGGCAGCGCCGCAGGCATCCGCCGGGCGTTACGGCTGACCGTTCGACAACGGGAAGGCATCTTCCACGACATAAGGGCCGCCGCCGATCGAAGCGCGCGAGGAAAACAGCGCAAAGCGATGCACCGGAAAGGGCGCCGAACGAAACGATGCGCGCTCGGCGAGATAATCCGCAACCTGCCGCGTCGATGAATCGCGCAGGCGTGCCAGCGTGACATGCGGCGTGAACTTACGGCCCTCAGGCTCGAGCCCAACACGCTGCATCAGCCGCTCGAGTTCGCCTTGCAGGTCGTAAAGCGCCTGGACCGGCTCGGTATTGGCGACGACCGCACGCGGCTTGCGGCCGCCGAACGACGATAGCCCGTTCAGTCTCAGTTCGAACGCCTTGCGGTTGACGCGCGACAGCATCGACACGACCTCGTGCGCGAGGGCGTCATCGACATCGCCGATGAAGCGCAAGGTCAGGTGATAATTTTCCGGATCGATCCAGCGCGCACCAGGCAGGCCGCCGCGCAGAAACGACAATGTCTGTCCGACATCGTCCGGGATTTCGAGACCGGTGAAAAGGCGAGGCATCGCAGCCGCGAGAAAGTGGAGGCAACCGGGCCGAATTCAATTGCCGTGTTGAAGGATTCGCATGACGAGCGCAAGACTCCCGGAAACGCGCTCAGGAATTGTCCTTGGCGCGGACCTTGGCGATCAACTCCTCCGTTTTCGGCAAGATCGATTCGACAATTTTCTCCACGCCCGCCGCGTTCGGATGCATGCCGTCGGTCAGCGTGAATTTTGGATCGACAGCGACCCCATCGAGAAAAAATGGATAGAGCAGCGTGTGATGCTTCTCGGCGATCTCCTGATAGATCGGATCGAACGCCGCGGCAAAATCGGCGCCCATATTGCGCGGAGCCTGCATGCCGCAGAGAAGAACTTCGACGCCGCGCCCGCGAAGCTGGCGAACGAGTTCGTCGAGCGCCATGTGCGTCACCTTGGGGTCGATCCCGCGCAACGCATCGTTGGCCCCAAGCTCCACGATCACGGCATCGGTCCCCTGCGGCACCGACCAGTCGAGCCGACTGAGGCCGCCCGAGGCTGTGTCGCCGGAGACGCCCGCATTTTCAACGTCGACGGCAAAGCCCTTGGCCTTGAGCGCGTCCTGCAGCTTGGCCGGGAAAGCATCTTCGGCAGCGAGGCCAAAACCCGCGGTCAAAGAATCGCCCAGAGCAACGATCTTGATCGGCCGATCGCCCGCCGTGGCGGGCAGGGCGAGTGGGACGGACAGCACGAGAGCAGCAACAGCGCTATGGACGAGGCGCAGCCAGCGCCCATATGAGCGAAGCGGGTCAGGCAAGAAGCGGCACATCGATCGAAGCGGAACAGCCCAATTCATGAACAGCATCCTTGTCTCGCCCGCGCCGGCGATCGCCCTCACGGGCGTCAATCTTTCGCTCGGCCGCGGCGCAGCCCGTGTCCATATCCTCAAAGATATCGACCTTCATATAGGACGCGGCGAAGCCGTTGGCCTTATCGGTCCCTCCGGTTCTGGCAAATCCACCCTGCTGATGGTCATGGCAGGACTTGAACGCGCCGATTCCGGCACCATCCAGGTCGCCGACACGGACCTCCGAGGGCTCGGCGAGGATGCGCTCGCGCGCTTCCGCGGCCGCAATATCGGTATCGTCTTCCAGTCTTTCCACCTCATTCCCACCATGACGGCAATCGAAAATGTCGCCGTGCCGCTCGAGCTCGTCGGCGAGACGGACGCCTTCGCTCGCGCTCGAATTGAATTAAACGCTGTCGGTCTCGGCGAGCGACTGCATCATTACCCGACGCAGCTTTCGGGCGGCGAGCAGCAGCGCGTGGCGCTTGCCCGCGCGCGCGCGCCGAACCCCGCCCTCCTGCTCGCCGACGAACCGACCGGCCATCTCGACGAGACGACCGGGCGCCAGATCATCGACCTTCTTTTTGCCGGCCACGAGCGGCGAGGCACCACGCTCGTTCTTGTCACGCACGACGCCGCGCTCGCTGCGCGTTGCGATCGCGTCGTGCGGCTACGTTCGGGCCATATCGAGCAAACGCCGGTGCAATCGGTGAAGCGCGCATGACCATGCCTGCGCAGGCATCGGCCCCGACGTTTCTGCCGCTGCGCTATGCGCTGCGTGAATTACGCGGCGGACTGCGCGGCTTCTACGTCTTCATCGCCTGCATCGCGCTCGGCGTGATGGCGATCGCCGGCGTCGGCTCCATCGCCGACAGCCTGAGCGGCGGGCTCGCGCGCGAAGGCCGCGTGATTCTCGGTGGCGATATCGCGTTCTATCTGAGTCAGCGTGAGGCGACCGCCTCCGAACGGCAATTCCTGCGGCAACGCGGGACCCTGTCGACAGCCGCGACAATGCGCGCCATGGCGCGCACGCAAGACGGACGCTCGGCGCTGGTCGAGATCAAGGCCGTCGACAATACATATCCGCTCTTTGGCCAGTTCAAGCTCGATGAACCGCTTTCGCTCGCGCGCGCGCTTGAAAAGCAGGGCGATGTTTTCGGTGCCGCCGCCGATCCCGCTCTGCTCAGCCGTCTCGATCTCAAACCAGGCGCGAAAATCCTGATCGGAAGCGCGACGCTCGAAATCCGCGCCGCCATCGCCAATGAACCGGACAAGCTTGCCGGCGGAATCGGCTTCGGTCCGCGGCTGCTCATCAGCGACGAGGCGCTGCGCGCCACCGGTCTCGTCCAGCCCGGCAGCCTCGTGCGCTGGCATTATCGTCTCCGCCTGCCGGACAGTGATTCAACAAACGCGGCCTTGACGCGGCTGGCGAACGACGCGCAGGCGCGCTTTCCGGATGCCGGCTGGGAGATCCGCACGCGCAACAACGCGTCGCCGCAGATCGAGCGCAATGTCGAGCGCTTTACGCAATTTCTGACCATGGTCGGACTGACGGCGCTTCTCGTCGGCGGTGTCGGCGTTGCCAATGCGATCCGCAGCCATCTCGATCGCAAGCGCGCGACCATCGCCACGATGAAATCCTTCGGCGCCACGGGACGTCGCATCTTCGCGATCTATCTGACGCAGATCGTCGCGCTCGCGGGAATCGGTGCCGCTGTCGGCGCCCTGTTGGGAGCTGCGCTGCCGTTCGTGCTCGCCTCGCTGTTCGGCGCGATCCTGCCGCTGCCCATCGAGCCCGCGCTCTATCCCGGTCAACTCGCGCTTGCCTTTGTCTACGGTGTATTCACCGCGATCACGTTTGCGCTGTGGCCGCTTGGCCGGGCGCATGACATCCCGGCTTCGGCGCTGTTTCGCGACATCATCGAGCCCGATCCAATCTGGCCTCGGCGCATTTACGTCATTGCGGCCGGCGGCGCCGCGATTCTGCTCGCCGTCTTTGCGGTCTCGCTCGCCTATGACCGCAAGGTTGGACTGATCTTCGTCGCCGCCGCCGTTGCAACCTTCGCCATGCTGCGGCTTGTCAGTCTGCTCATCATGTGGGTGGCGTCACGCCTCCCGCATCTCAGGACCCCCGTCTGGCGTCTCGCCGTCGCCAATATCCATCGTCCCGGCGCGATTACGCCGAGCATCGTGCTCTCGCTCGGCATCGGCATCGCGCTGCTTGTGACGGTGATCGAGATCGACGGCAATCTGCGCCGCCAGTTCGTCGCCGCGCTGCCGGAGAAGGCGCCGTCATTCTTCTTTCTCGACATTCAATCGGCGGATGTCGGCCGGTTCGACGCGTTCATCCAGGCAGAGGCGCCGGGCGCGAAGATCGAGCGCGTGCCAATGCTGCGCGGGCGCATTGTTTCGGCGAACGGTGTGAAGGCCGAAGACCTGAAACCCGCATCCAATGCCGCCTGGGTGCTGCAAAGCGACCGCGGCATCACCTACACGGACACCTTGCCGGCCGGCTCGCGGCTGGCAGAGGGACAATGGTGGCCCGCCGACTACAGCGGTCCACCGCTGCTCTCGATCGAGACGAAGATCGCAGAAGGTCTCAATCTGAAGATCGGGGATTCCGTTGTCGTCAATGTCCTCGGCCGCAACATCAGCGCCACCATCGCGAACACCCGCGAAGTCGACTGGCAAAGCCTCGGCATCAATTTCGTGCTGGTGTTTTCGCCCAACACGTTTCGCGGTGCACCGCATACCTCCATCGCCACGCTGACCTTTGCCAACGGGGAAAGCCCGCAGGCGGAGGCAAGTCTGATCAAGACCCTGGCGCAGTCCTTTCCCACCATCACCAGTGTGCGCGTGAAGGACGCGCTCGATGCGATCGCAGGCATTGTCAACAACCTGGTGCTGGCCCTTCGCGGCGCGAGCGTCATTACCGTTCTTTCGGCAATGCTCGTTCTTGCCGGCGCGCTTGCCGCCAGTCATCAACATCGCGTTTATGACGCCGTAATTCTCAAGACACTTGGCGCGACGCGCATGCGACTCATCGGCGCTTATGCTCTCGAATATTTCCTGCTTGGTTTTGCGACGGCACTGTTCGGCGTCTTCGCCGGATCGGTCGCCGCATGGCTGGTCATCAAGCAGGTCATGGGTCTTTCCTTTGTCTGGCTGCCTGTGCCGGCATTGATCACGGCTTGCGTGGCATTGCTGGTGACCGTCATTTTTGGACTCGCCGGGACGCTCTCGGCACTCGGGCAAAAGCCCGCATCGGTGTTGCGAAATTTATGAATTTGCGACAATCAGCCGCGTTTCTCCTTGAAACGTGCGACGTTCCGTAGCGCTTATTTGCTGGTGATCTGGTGTAGCTTCCGCTCGCACAGCATTGCGTCGCCGCCAACAAGAAAAGGGGTTCGGAATGTCCAATTTTGAACGTGGTTCGATTGGGCGATTCGAGGGCGTCACGACTCGCGCCGGAACCGCGGTCGATGCAGGCCTGCGCGCTTACATGCTGCACATCTACAATTACATGATGCTCGGCCTCGCCATTACCGGCTTCGCCGCGCTCGGCATCTATCTTCTCTCGATCACCGGTGATCCTGCCGCCGCCGCACGCGTCGTGCGCAATGGTGCGGAAGTCGCTGCGCAAATTCGCGGTGGCCAATATCTCACGCAGATCGGCTATCTGATCTTCGTCAGTCCGCTGAAATGGGCCGTCATCCTTGCGCCACTCGGTCTCGTCCTGGCGCTCAGCTTCGGCATCGAGAAGCTGAAGCCCGCCACCGCGCAGATTCTGTTCTGGATTTACGCCGCACTGGTGGGATTGTCGCTCGGCTCGATCTTCATGGTCTTCACCCAAACTTCGATCGTGCGCGTGTTCTTCATCACCGCGGCAGCCTTCGGCGCGCTCAGCCTCTACGGCTATACGACGGCGCGCGACCTGTCGGGACTGCGCGCCTTTCTCATCATGGGATTGTTCGGCGTCATCATCGCCGCGCTCGTCAACATCTTCCTCGTCAGCTCGGCGCTGCAATTCATCGTTTCCATCGTCGGCGTGCTGGTCTTTGCTGGCTTTACCGCCTGGGAAACGCAGAACCTGAAGAACGAATACATCTACGGGGCGCTGGAGGGAGAGGCGGCGGAGCGCTCCGCCATTCTCGGCGCGCAGTCGCTCTACCTGAACTTTATCAATCTGTTCACGCTGCTGCTGCAGCTGCTCGGCCAGCGCGACGAATAGGCGCATCGCAGGCTGGCCCCGCGGACAGGGCAAGCGTCTGTTTTTCCGGGTTTTTCACCCTCCGGCGCATTAACCTTTGGACACCTGCTCTGGCAAAGATCTGCGACCCGCACTAGATTTCGCGCATCTCGACGCCCGTCTGAAAACGACGGGCGCCGAACCGACCCGGCGGTAAACCCCGGGCACAACGAGGGAACTTCCATGTCGGACTTCGACCGGAATTATGCGACCGCTCGCAGCGGCTACGGTGACCGCGCGGCGGTAATCGATGCGGGCCTGCGCGCTTACATGATCCGCGTCTACAATTACATGGCCGCCGCCGTGGCGCTCACGGGCGTCGTGGCTTGGGCAACGTTCAACGCGGCCGTCACCACAAACTCCGCCGGCGCCATCACCGGCCTGACTGCGTTCGGCCAGGCGATCTTTGGCGGACCCGCCGTGATCGTGTTGCTGCTCGCCACGCTCGGTCTTGTGTTCTTCATCAGCTTCCGCATCCAGCACCTGCAATTCACCACGGCGCTGGGGCTGTTCATGCTCTATGCGGCGCTGCTTGGCGTGATGCTGTCGTCGGTATTTCTCGCTTATACCGGCGCGTCCATCACGCGCGTGTTCTTCATCTCGGCTGCGGCCTTCGGCGGGTTGAGCCTGTACGGCTATACGACGAAGCGCGACTTGTCACCGATCGGCTCGTTCCTGATCATGGGTCTGTTCGGCATCATCATCGCCTCGCTGGTCGGATTGTTCTGGCACTCGACTGCGCTGCAATTCGCGATCTCCGTGGTCGGCGTGATCGTGTTCGCCGGCCTGACCGCGTGGGACACGCAGAAGATCAAGGAGATGTATGACGTCAACGACGACGGCACGGTGTCCGGCCGCAAGGCCATCATGGGCGCGCTGTCGCTCTATCTCGACTTCATCAACCTCTTCCTGATGCTGCTGCGCCTGTTTGGCGACCGCCGCTAACGGCGGGATACCGAGGAAAACGAAACGCCCCGGCCTCGCACCGGGGCGTTTTCTTTTGCTACGCTGCCTTTCGCACATGCCGCCCGTTCTTCGCCCCGCCCGCGCCGGCGATATCCCCGCGATCACCCGCATCTACGCTTATGCGGTGAAGAACGGCACGGCCTCGTTCGAACTCGAACCGCCGGACGAAGCGGAAATGGCGCGCCGCCAGCGGGCGTTATTTGACGGCGGCTATCCTTATCTCGTTGCGGAGATCGACGGCGTCGTCGCAGGCTACGCTTATGCCGGCGCCTACCGCACGCGCCCGGCTTATCGCTTCAGCGTGGAGGATTCGATTTACGTCGATCCGGCAGCACAACGGCGCGGTCTCGGCCGTCTGCTGCTCGAGCGCCTGATCACGGACGCGGAGGCACGCGGTTTCCGCCAGATGATCGCGGTGATCGGCGATTCCGCCCAAATTCCCTCGATCGAGCTGCACCGCGCGCTCGGCTTCCGGATGATCGGCGCGATCGAGAACGTCGGCTACAAATTCGATCGGTGGCTCGACACGGTGCTGATGCAGCGCGCGCTCGGATCTGGCGCAACGACCAAGCCATAACGCGAAGGGCGCCGCCGCCTCCTTACGCAACAACGCTCAGCGACTTGTCCAGGACACGCAGCACACGATCCAGCTCGTGCCCGCGCCGCATGATCAGCCCGGAGGCTGAGATCACGCTGTAGGCGCCCTGCCGGCGCGCAAGCTTCGGACTTTTTTCGATGCGGTAGATCGGGATTTCGCTGGCGCGGCGAAATATCGAGAAGACGGCGCGGTCTTTCAGAAAATCGATTGCGTAATCGCGCCATTCGCCCGCGGCGACCTTGCGTCCGTACAACCGGAGAATGGGATCCAGTTCCTGCCGGTCAAAGGTGACTTGATTGGCGGGGACCGATGCGACCTTCGCGTCGGCCCCGCGGAGCTCGCTCGGGTCGGTTTCGCCGAAACTCATGCGGCGCCTCCTTTTCAGGAACTCATGATCGCGCCGCAGCCGGCCCTCGGCAAGCGGCAAAGTGGCACCTATGCGCCTGATCCGAGTGACTTTTCCTTTGCACTACAAGGGGATGTGGCAGCGGCGCGCCGCCCTCACGGATTCGTTAAACGAACCATAATAAGGCCCCAATTCGGTCGAGCCCCCGCCCCTATGGACTGCGATAGAAAAACCTTAAGGCCCGGTCCTGAGAGCACCGGATTCCTCAGCCCCCCAGCCCCCCGGGGTTCGAAAGGATCGGGCCAATTGTTCCGCGTACGGTTCAATCCCCCAACGCTCCTCGGGCCGGCTTGCCGGCCCGAATTTTGTTTCTGCAGCGTGTTCGCGATCAGTTGAGCGTCGTGAATGCAGCGCCGAGCATCGTGCCGGGCTTGTCCGCATTGCCACTCTGAACGATGACTGCGGCGGCATTGACGCCGTCAGTCTTGATGTCGCCGATCGGCACCGTCCACGTCTCGGACTTGCCGCTCCATTCGCCAAGCCTGACCCAGCGCCGCGCAACGTTGTGATAGGTGATCGTGCTGCCGCGATTTTCGCCGCGGCCGATCGCGACCGGAACGGTCTTGCTGATCCCGCAAATCCAGACCTCGCCGCTAAGGTGCGCGCTTTCATTTCCGGCCAACGTTACGGTGACACCTGTGGAATCCGTCGTCATCTTGACCGGCACGGCCATGGCTTCGTGCGGACTTTGCGCGATCGCGCGGCTGATCGCCGCCTTGTCGCTACCCAGCACGTGCACGCGCCCGTTGACGACGACCTGCGGGGTATAAACTTCCATATCCCCGCGGGCGCGTGCATAGTTGCGCTGTTTCAAAGTGTAATCGTGGCTCGCGAGAGTGTCCTTCCAGCCGAGATAATCCCAATAATCGACCGGCAAGCTCAGCGCGACGATGGACGGGTCGTGTGCAAGCTCGCCGAGAAGCTGGTCGGCCGGCGGACAGGATGAGCAGCCCTGGCTCGTGAACAGCTCCACGACCGCTCGCGGGTCGGCGCGCGCTACGGCCGCGGTCAACGCCGCCACGGCTGCACCCGCCAGAAATGAGAAAAGCATCGCGTGGCGTCGCGCCATCGTCGCCTCCCGAAGCGTGCCGCCCCGCCAGCCGATCGTCGAAGCCCTCAAGCTTTAGCGAGCGCGGCCTTCACCCGCCACTCACGTCGCGGTGAGCACCGATAACGTTTTGAAATTGCCGGAGGCGGCACAACGGACCTCGGAAGGAGGCCGGCGGCACGATTTGCCGCCGGCTTGCGTATGGCGAGCTGTCAGGCGGCCAGATGGCGCAGCACGTATTGCAGGATGCCGCCGTTCTTGAAGTATTCGAGCTCGTCCAGCGTGTCGATCCGACAGATCAGCGGCACGCGCTTCAGCGTTCCGTTCGAGGACACGATCTCCGCTATCAGCTTCTGCCGTGGCTTGAGCTCGCCGTGCAGGCCGCGAATGGTGACCTGCTCGTCGCCCTTGATGCCAAGCGTCTGCCAGGACGTGCCTTCTTCGAATACGAGCGGCATCACGCCCATGCCGACGAGATTGGAGCGGTGAATGCGCTCGAACGATTGCGCGATTACCGCGCGGATGCCGAGGAGATTCGTGCCCTTGGCCGCCCAGTCACGCGAGGAGCCCGTCCCGTATTCCTTGCCCGCCATGACCACAAGCGGCACGCGGTCGGTCTTGTAGCGCATGGCCGCCTCATAGACCGGCATCCGCTGCTTCGACGGGTAATGGATCGTCACGCCGCCTTCGACGCCGGGGACCATCTGGTTCTTGATGCGGATGTTGGCGAACGTGCCGCGCATCATCACTTCGTGGTTGCCGCGCCGCGTGCCGTATTGATTGAAGTCGATCGGCTTGACCTTGTGATCGACAAGATACTTGCCAGCCGGCGAATCCACCTTGATCGAACCGGCCGGTGAAATATGGTCGGTCGTGATCGAATCGAGGAACAGGCCGAGGACGCGCGCATCGACGATGTCACTGAGCGGCGAAGGCGTGTTCTTCATCCCGACGAAATAGGGCGGGTTCTGCACATAGGTCGACTTGCGATCCCAGGCATAGGTCAGCCCGCCGGCGACGGTGATCTTGCGCCAATTACTGTCGCCCTTGAACACGTCGGCGTATTTCTTGGCAAAGAGCTGGCGCGTGACATTCTTGCGAATAAAGGAATCGATCTCGCGCGTGGACGGCCAGATGTCCTTGAGAAAGATCTTTTTGCCCTTCTTGTCGGTGCCGAGCGGCGTCTTCAGCAGATCGAACTGCATGGAGCCCGCAAGCGCGTAGGCGACTACGAGCGGCGGCGAGGCGAGATAATTGGCACGCACATCGGGATTAACACGGCCTTCGAAGTTGCGATTGCCGGACAGCACGGCCGCGGCAACGAGATCGTTCTGGTTGATGGTCTTGGAGATTTCTTCCGGCAGCGGGCCGGAATTGCCGATGCAGGTCGTGCAGCCGAAGCCGACCAGATTGAACCCAAGCGCGTCGAGATCCTTCTGCAGTCCCGACTTCTCGAGATATTCGCCGACCACCTGCGAGCCGGGCGCGACCGAGGTCTTGACCCACGGCTTCACGCTGAGACCCGCGGCAACCGCTTTGCGCGCCAGCAGCCCCGCCGCGATCATCACGCTGGGATTGGACGTGTTCGTGCATGAGGTGATGGCAGCGATGACGACGTCGCCATGCCCAAGATCGTGCTTGCGGCCGGGCACCGGCACGCGCTTGGCCATTTCCGCTGCCTTGTTGAATTCGCTTTCCATCGCACCGGCAAAGCCGGCTTTGACATCCTTCAGCGGCACGCGATCCTGCGGACGCTTCGGGCCGGCGAGCGAAGGTTCGACCGTGGCAAGATCAAGCTTCAGCACATCGGTGAATAAGGGCTCTGGCGTCGACTTCGTCCGGAACATGCCCTGTGCCTTGGCATAGGCGGCGACGAGCCCGATACGTGCGTCGGTGCGGCCGGTGTCCTTCAGATAGGCGAGCGAGTCGTCGTCGATGGGGAAGAAGCCGCAGGTCGCACCATATTCCGGCGCCATGTTGCCGATGGTCGCGCGGTCCGCGATCGAGAGATTGGCGAGCCCGGGTCCGAAAAATTCGACGAACTTGCCGACCACGCCGCGCTTGCGCAGCATCTGCGTCACCGTGAGCACGAGGTCGGTCGCGGTAACGCCTTCCTTCAGTTTGCCCGTCAGCTTGAAGCCGATCACTTCCGGCAGCACCATCGAATAGGGCTGACCGAGCATGGCCGCTTCCGCCTCGATGCCGCCAACGCCCCAGCCGAGAACCGACAGGCCATTCACCATCGTCGTGTGCGAGTCGGTACCGACCAGCGTGTCGGGATAGGCGACTTCGGCGGTAACAGTCTTGCCGTCGATCTTGACCTTGTCCTTCGCGCTCCAGACCGTCTGCGACAGATATTCCAGATTGACCTGGTGGCAGATGCCGGTGCCCGGCGGCACAACGCGGAAATTGTCGAACGCCTTCTGCGCCCATTTCAGGAAGCGATAGCGCTCCTGATTCTGCTTGTATTCCTCGTCGACGTTTTTCTTGAAGGCGGAATGACTGCCGAAGAAATTCACGATCACCGAATGGTCGATGACAAGATCGACCGGCACGAGCGGATTGATCTTCTTCGGATCTCCGCCGAGCATGTTCATCGCGTCGCGCATCGCCGCGAGATCGACCACCGCCGGCACGCCGGTGAAGTCCTGCATCAGGACACGGGCAGGACGGAACGCGATTTCACGCTCCGAGGTCTTGGTCTTGAGCCAGGCGGCGACCGCCTGAATGTCTTCCTTGGTGACGCTGCGGCCGTCCTCGTTGCGCAATAAATTCTCCAGCAGAACCTTCATCGAGAAGGGAAGCCGGGAAATGCCCTTGAGCCCGTTCTTTTCGGCGACCGGCAGGCTGTAATAAGCGTAGGTGCGGTTGCCGACTTTGAGGGTCCTGCAGCACCGAAAACTGTCGAGCGATGTCATGGAAGCTATCCTGTCCCATTCCGGCGCGGGCGGCACCGACGGGTTAATCCATTGAGATGGTTATGGTTTCTAGCACTTGCGGGTCTCGCCCCGAGGGGCCCGGCATCACGCTGCGGCTTATAGAGTCTTTTTTCCGCCTCTGCCATACAAACGACAACGAGTCCAAAGGACGAGGAAAGTCTCGGTGAAACAAAGGCTTCGCGCAGTACATGCGATGCGTCCCGGCGTGGTGCGATAATGCTTCTTCGCGCCACGGAACTGCGCTGCGTGCGGGGTGGCCGGGAGGTTTTTTCCGGGCTCGCTTTCTCCGTCGTAGCCGGCCGGGCGCTTGCGATCACCGGGCGAAATGGTTCAGGAAAATCGTCGCTCCTGCGCGTCGTCGCGGGGCTGGTCTGGCCCGCCGGCGGCGCGCTGTCGCTCGAAGGGGGCGCCGCCGAACTCAGTATCGGCGAACAGGCGCATTATCTCGGTCACCTCGATGCGCTGAAACCGTCGCTGTCCGTTGGCGAGAACCTGCGCTTCTGGATCGATTATCTCGGCGGCGCCGGCACGACGGAGGCACTCAGCGCCGTCGGCCTTGGTGCGCTGGAAGATTTGCCCGCTGCCTATCTGTCCGCGGGACAAAAACGGCGGTTGTCCCTCGCCCGCCTGATCGCGGTCGAGCGTCCGATCTGGCTGCTCGACGAGCCGACTGCTTCGCTCGACGCTTCGGCCCAGGAATTGCTGACCAGCCTGATGCGAAGCCATCTCGGCAAAGGCGGCCTGATCCTCGCAGCGACCCATGGCCCGCTCGGACTCGACGACGCGCAGGAACTGCATCTCGGAGAGCACGGGTCATGACCGCGCTTGCCGCCTTGTTTCGCCGCGACCTGAAGATTGCGGTGCGCGTCGGCGGCGGCGCGTTGATCGGCGTCTTCTTCTTTCTCATCGTCGTCACGCTTGTTCCCTTCTCGATCGGGCCCGATCTCGCGCTGCTCAAGCGCATCGGTCCGGCGATCCTGTGGCTCGGAGCCCTGCTCGCAAGCCTGCTCGCGCTTGAGCGGCTGCTCGCCGCCGACCACGAGGATGGCTCGCTCGACCTGATCGTGATGGCCGATACACCGCTCGAACTGGCGGTGGCCGCGAAGGCGCTGGCGCACTGGCTGGCGACCGGCCTTCCCCTCGTTGTCGCGACGCCGCTCTTTTCCCTCTTGATGAATATCGATGGCGCCGCCGTTCTTGCCCTGACGGCAACGCTCCTGGCCGGCACGCCGGCGCTGACATTCATCGGCCTCGTCGGCGCGGCGCTGACCGTGACGTTGCCGCGCGGCGGCCTTCTCCTCAGCGTCCTCATCCTGCCGCTGACGATTCCGGTACTGATCTTCGGCGTCGCCACGGCGAACACCGCCATCACCGGGCCGGTTCCGTTCTCGACACCATTCACGATTCTGTGCGCACTGACGCTTGTTTCCGCTGTGGTCGGTCCTTTCGCCGCGGCGGCGGCCCTGCGATATGGACGAGAATGATGCCGATTGATCTGCGCCAAATTGCCGTCGGCTTCAGCCGCTACGTTGCACCGGCATGAGTGCAAGACTATGAACCGGCCGATGAGCCTGATCGATTTCGCCAACCCGTCGCGCTTTCTCACGCTGGTCGAACGCGTGCTGCCCTGGCTGATCGGCGCCACGATTCTCGCCTTTGCCTTCGGCGTCAATCAGGTGGCCATCGCGCCCGATGACTATCAGCAAGGCGCGACGGTGAAGATCATGTTCCTGCACGTGCCGAGCGCCTGGCTTGGCATGATGGCATGGGGATTGATGAGCATCGCGGCGCTTGGAACCCTCGTTTGGCGCCATCCCCTCGCCGACGTTACGGCGCAGAGCGCGGCCCCCATTGGCGCGGCCTTCACACTCATCTGCCTCATCACCGGTTCGCTCTGGGGCCGCCCGATGTGGGGAACCTACTGGGTGTGGGATGCACGGCTGACGTCGGTGCTTGTCCTCTTTCTCATGTATCTCGGCGTCATCCTGCTCTGGCGCACGATCGAGGAGCCCTCGCGCGCCGCCCGCGCTGCCGCCATTCTCACGCTCGTCGGCGCCATCAACCTGCCGATCATCCGCTTCTCGGTCGAATGGTGGAACACGCTGCATCAGCCGGCGTCGGTCTTCCGCATGGGCGGTTCGACCATTGATCCCTCGCTGCTCATTCCGCTCTTCGCCATGGCCATCGCATTCACGCTTCTCTTCGCCGCGCTGCTGCTCGCGGCGATGCGCAACGAGATTCTCCGCCGCCGCATCCGCACCCTGCAGATGCTCCAGGCGCAAACGGCACCGGGGCGCTGACAGGACGCCGGCATGGGCCCTTACGCGACATTCATCCTTGCCGCCTATGGCGTAGCGATCCTGATCGTCGCTGCGCTCGTCGGCTGGATCGTTCTCGACTATCTGTGGCTGCGGCGCGTGCTTGCCGATTACGAAGCCCGCGGATTGTCGCGCGGGCGCGAAGTCGGCGCCAAGGCGAGCCGATGAACGCGCCTTCTGCAATGTCATCGCCGCGAAGGCGCGTATCGATCCTCGTGCTGCTTCCGCTTCTCAGCTTCCTCGCCCTTGCCGCGCTGTTTTTCTTTCGTCTCGGGTCCGGCGATCCGTCGCGCATTCCCTCCGCCTTGATCGGCCAGCCGGCGCCGCAGACAACGCTTGCGCCGCTCGATGGCCTGACGCGCGACGGCGCCGAGGTACCCGGACTGGCGCCCGCGTCATTCGCCGGTCAGGTCACGCTCGTGAATGTGTGGGCGTCGTGGTGCGTCCCGTGCCATGACGAAGTGCCCTATCTCGACCAATTGTCGAGGGACTCACGCATCCGTCTCGTCGGCATCAACTACAAGGACCAAGCGGACAATGCCCGCCGTTTCATCGGCCGTTACGGCAATCCCTTCGCCGCGGTGGGTGTCGATCCCGGCGGCCGCGCGGCGATCGAATGGGGCGTGTACGGCGTGCCTGAAACGTTCGTGATCGGCCGCGACACGCGCATCGCCTACAAGCTTGTGGGACCGATCAGCGAAGGCAATCTACAAGCGCAATTGATGCCGGCGATCGAAAAAGCGCTCGCCGCAAAGTGAGCGCTAGGATTTTTCTTCCGGCTCGACGTGATATTTCGTCAGAATCGGATATTGCAGCACCGCGAAGATGAAGGTGAGCGGTACAACGCCGAACACCTTGAAGCTGACCCAAGTGTCCGTAGTCTGCGTGCGCCACACGATCTCGTTGAGCACGGCAAGAAACAGAAAGAACGCCGTCCAGCGGATGGTGAGCTTGCGCCAGCCTTCGTCCGTCAGATGAAACATCGAATCGAAAACGATCGACAGAAATGGCTTGCGGAAAATGAGTCCCCCGATCAGCGTGCCGGCAAAGAGCAGATAAATGATCGTCGGCTTCAGCTTGATGAACAAGTCGTCGTGCAGGACCAGCGTCAGGCCGCCGAACACAAGCACGATCGCCGCCGACACGAGCGGCATGATCGGCCAGCGCTTGATCAGGAGATATGACACGATCAGCGCAATCACGATTGCGATCATGAAGACCGCAGTCGCGGCGAAGATACCGAAGCGCGAATTCGCCATGAAGAAAAGGACGAGCGGTCCGATATCGAGGGCGAGCTTGGCGAGCGGGTTGAGCTGGGCTTTGTCCTGCATCGGCGATGTCTAACGTGTTTCCTTGTCGTTTGTCATTGCGGCGACGCGCCGCGCGCTAATCGAGCCCGACCAGCGCGCGCGAGAAATCGTGTGCCGAAAAGACGTCGAGATCCTCCACGCTTTCCCCAATGCCAATGAAATGAATCGGGAGATGGAACCGCTCGGCAAGGGCGACAAGAATGCCGCCGCGCGCGGTGCCGTCGAGCTTGGTCATGACGAGGCCGGTGACGCCCGCGACCTTCTGAAAGGCCTCGACCTGCGACAGCGCATTCTGCCCGACGGTTGCATCGAGCACGAGCAGAACCGCGTGCGGCGCCGATTCATCAACCTTGCGGATGACGCGGATGACCTTTTCCAGCTCCTGCATCAATTCGGATTTGTTCTGCAGCCGCCCGGCGGTGTCGATCAGCAGCACGTCGCTCCGCTCCGCTTGCGCCGCCGTGACAGCGTCGAACGCGAGTCCGGCGGAATCGGCGCCCGTTTCCCGCGCGATCACTTTGGCTCCCACACGCTCGCCCCAGATCTTCAGCTGCTCAACGGCTGCCGCGCGGAATGTGTCGCCCGCCGCGAGCATCACAGAATGCCCTTCGCCACGGAATTTCGCCGCCAGCTTGCCGATGGTTGTTGTCTTGCCCGAACCGTTGACGCCGACGACAAGGATAACGAAAGGTTTGCGCGCACCGTCGATGACAAGCGGCACCGCGACCGGTGCGAGCAATTTCTCGACATTGTCGGCAAGCGCCGCTTTCACCTCGTCCGGCGTGACCGCCTTGTCGAAGCGGCCTTCGCCGATGGCATTGGCGATGCGGGTGGAGACGTCGACGCCAAGATCGGCGCGAATGAGCAATTCCTCGATATCCATGACCAAGGCGCCATCGAGTTTGCGCTTGGTTACAAGGTCACCGATGGCGCCGCCGAGGGCCGAGGACGTGCGCTTGAGCCCGCCGCTCAGGCGCTGCCACCAGGATCGGGACGAGCTGCTCATCTTGCCTCACAAAGACAGGCACCCCGGGCTTGACCCGGGGGTCCATCTGCGTTGGTAACACGCGGTTCTTCTCACGAAAGATGGATTGCCGGGTCAAGTCCGGCAATGACGGACGCATGACACCCGAAGAGATGGTGGCGCGGCTCCTCTATCGCGACGGGCTGATGCTGGTGATCGACAAGCCGGCCGGAATCGCGGTTCATCGCGGCCCGAAAGGCGGCCGCAGCCTCGAGGACGATTTCGGCGCGCTGCGCTTCGGTCTGCCGCGCGCGCCCGCGCTCGCGCACCGGCTCGACCGCGAAACCTCCGGATGTCTTGTCCTGGGGCGACATCGCAAAGCGCTGGCCGCGCTCGGCCGCATGTTCAAATCCGGGGCGATCGGCAAAACCTATTGGGCCGTGGCCGAAGGCGTGCCCGACGCGGACGAAGGCCGTATCGACATGCCGCTCGGCCGCCTCGACGAAGAGCGCGGCTGGTGGATGAAGCCCGATCCGCAGGGGCAACCGGCGGTGACGACCTGGAAAGTGCTGGGGCGCGGCGACGGCATCGCCTGGCTCGCGCTCGAACCCCTGACCGGCCGCACGCATCAATTGCGCGTGCATTGCGCCGCCATGGGCTGGCCCATTCTTGGCGACTCGATCTACGGCAATGCGCCGCGCAGCGGCGGGCCGGGCCTGCATCTGCATTCGCGCGAGATCGTCGTGCCAATCTCAAAAAACAGGGAGCCGGTGCGCGTCACCGCGCCGGTGCCGCCGCATATGCGCGAGCGGCTTGCTTTGTGCGGACGGAAAGAGGACGTTCAGGCGGCGACGAGCTGACGCCCATCGTGGCCGGCAATGGCGCGCCGCAGCAGCGTTCCGGGCTCGATCTTGTCCGGCAATCGCACCTGCGTGAATTGGGCGGTGCGCCCGGCCGCGTGCGATTCGACGAGAATGTCGCGCGTCTTGCCGATCTCGCCGTCGAGATGACGGCGCAGCGCCATCTCTCCCTTCTCGCGCAGGCGTCGCGCCCGGTCCCTGATCGTCTCGCCGGCGACCTGCGGCATGCGCGCGGCTGGCGTTCCCGGCCGCGGCGAAAACGGAAAGATATGCAGATGCGTCAGCCCGCACTCCTCGACGAGATCGAGCGACCGGCCGAACATCTCTTCGGTCTCGGTCGGGAAGCCGGCGATGATGTCGGCACCGAACACGACGTCGGGCCGCAAACGCCGCACGCGATCGCAAAATGCGATGGCATCGGCGCGCGAATGCCGCCGCTTCATGCGCTTGAGCACGAGATCGTCGCCAGCCTGCAACGACAGATGCAGATGCGGCATGAGGCGTGAGTCAGCGCCGATAATATCGAGCAGATCGGTATCGGCTTCGACCGAATCGATCGATGACAGCCGCAGGCGGGCGAGCTCCGGCACCTCGCACAGAATCCGCTTCACCAATTGTCCGAGTTTCGGGCCGTGGGCGAGATCGGCGCCATAGCTCGTAATGTCCACGCCGGCCAGCACCACTTCGCGGTAGCCTTTATCGACCAGCCGACGCACCTGCGCGGCAACGTCGGACATCGGCACCGAACGCGAATTGCCGCGGCCGAAGGGAATGACGCAGAACGTGCAGCGATGGTCGCAGCCGTTCTGCACTTGCACGATGGCGCGAACGCGCCCCTCAATCCCGTCGATCGAGGCGAGCGTCATGCGACGCACCGCCATGATATCGCCGACCGCGACCTTCGCGCCGCCGCCATCGCGCAGCGCCGTCCATATCGCGCCTTGCAGCTTTTCGTCATTGCCAAGGACGCGATCGACCTCGGGCATGGCGGCGAAGTCGGCGGCTTGCGTCTGCGCGGCGCAGCCGGTGACGACGATGCGCGCATCCGGCCGCTCCCGCGCCAGCCGGCGGATGGACTGCCGCGCCTGACGTTCGGCCTCGACGGTGACGGCGCAGGTGTTGACGATGACCGTGTC